>JAILFU010000172.1 GCA_024697405.1 Prevotella sp. | reverse complement strand
CAAATCAGACAAATATTTTGATAGATTTGATTAGATTTGTAAGATTTCTCGCCGCAGGCGACTACCTTGGGATGTTATCACCACATTGAATAATCAATTATTCCGCATGGCGTTCCCCTCCCCTCAAGGGGAGGGGTAGGGGTGGGGTCTCTAACTTCCTTCAGCGAGTTTGATATCGTCTGTGTACCCTCAGTGGAAATAGTTACAGACCCCACCCCTGCCCCTCCCCTTGAGAGGAGGGGAGTGGCTACCGCCGGAGAAGAATTCCTGTGCCAACTGCTATATTATTGCCATTGTTTTACCGTCGCAGGGTGCTCAAAGGCTGGGGGCTAATGAGTCTTTCTTAGCTTGGATGATGGCCAGCGTGAGGTTATCGTGCCTGTTTCCTCCCTCGCGTCCCAGCTCGTCGCAGACGCTGGCGATTCTGTCGACCACAGCACCCAAGTCACTGTGTTTGCGGGTGGCCAGCTTGAATAGCTGCTTTTCGGGCATGGTGCCATGAATGCCGTCGGAACAGAGCATGAAACGGTCGCCAGCCTCGTAGGGAACCACGTTGATTTCCACTTCCGGGTCGGCATCGATGCCCAGTGCGCGGGTGATGATGTTCGACTGCGGCGACAGACGGGCCTCCTCCTCGGTGAGGATGTGGTGACGCACCATCTCGAACACAACGGAGTGGTCGAAGGTGCGGAACACTTTCTCATGATCTCTTAGCTGATAAACACGGCTGTCGCCCACATGGGCCACGACGGCAGCCTGCTCATGGAGCAGCAAAACGGTAGCCGTAGACCCCATGCCCCTCAGTTCGGGATGTTTCTTACCTGTGGTAAGGATGGCGGCGTTTGCCTGCTCCACGGCAGCTTTCACTATGTCTGCCGGAGTATGGTCCTTCCTGTCGGCATTCTCCAGCACGCTTTTCACAATCTCGGCAACAGCGATGCTGGAAGCTGTCTTGCCCCCGGGACCACCGCCCATGCCGTCGCAGACGGTGACGAGAAAGCCCAACGGCGTATCGACATAGGAGAGCGAGTCCTGATTTTCCGCCCTTCCCCCTATGCGTGTCTCGGCATATCCTATGAACGGATCCCTGTCGCTGAAATATATCTTTATCAAATCGTTCATGTGGCTGCATTGAACTGGCCTACATCACTCTGACGCTATTCCCTCGCACCCTGAGTCTTTCTTCCCGTGCCTTGCTGCCGCCCCAGGTGACATTCATGCCAATGGTGAACTGGGCATTGGAACTGAGGGGAATGCCCTCCTTCGACTGCTTGCCTAGAATATGATCCATGCCCACGAAGAAGTTGAATCCACGCGGATGAACGTTCAACACCCATCCTGTGCTGGCGCAGTAGTCGTTAAGTGCAAAGCTGACACCGCCGTTAAGCCAGCGCAGCGGACTCCAGTTGGCACTCAGCCGCCCTTCCGTCCAGGAGAAGTCGCTGGCAAAACGGTGCTGGGCGAGCAGACCGAACGACAGCTTGTCGTAAGTGGGCAGTCGGTACTCCGCACCCAGCACAGCCGTGGCATGAAGCATTGTGGAGGTGGAGCCTTGGTCGCCCTTGTTCTCGAGGTTAACGAAGTCCGACATCTGGTCGGTGTACACGTCCATCTGGTCGCCGAAGCTGCGCCCGCTGTTGTCCTTCACCTGAATGTCGTGGAAGCCGTCAAACGTGAAAGTGCCTTTCTTCTGCTTCAGCAGCCAGTTATTGCTCCAGTTGATGAAGCCCAGGTCGTTGATGCCGGCACTCACTTTGAGTCCGTCCATCACGGCGTACTCGGCACCCAGGTCTACGCCCAGTCCAAAACCGCTGGTGCCGCCGCCGTCGATGTCGGTCTCGCCCAGGTCGACATGCACGTTGGGCTGTCCCGTACTTTCGTATACGTCGTCGGTGGTGTTCTTGAACTGTATGCCTTTCATGCTCACCTCAGCCTTGGCGGTGCCGTAGTTGGTGCTCAGCTCCCACTTGTCACCGACAAGCTTGGCTGTCATGTCTTCGATGTTCAGCTCTGCACGCCCCACGCCCAGCAGCACCTTCAGCTTACTACCAATGCGCAGCTGATCGTTCACCTGGTGGGAGTGGCCGAAGGCCAGCTCGACAAATGACTGGGCGCTGGCAGCAATCTTGTCGAACTGGTATTCGTCGTTGCGCAAATCCTTGGCAAAGGAGAACAGCTCGTAGGGCAAGGCTATGCCGACGGAGGTACGCTCGCGCAGCTCAATCGTGTTATAGCCCTTGAATCCTTTGAACCCGACCGAAACGAGGGTGAGGCCCAGGTCGGCGGTAATCTTATTGTTTTTGCTGAAACCGGCCAGCGCATCGTCCACCGGCACGTCAGGGTGCATAAACGTGCGGTTATAGTAGCCTGAAGAAGGATCTTTGAACAGCACGTCGCCCAGCCCGAAGCTGCCTTGCATCTTCACGCCCAGGTTACCCAAAACGGGGATGGCGACATAGCCCTGATCGTTGCCGAAGGCAGCGTTCAGGTTGTGGCGGTATTTATAGTCCTGGGTGAAGTAGGCCGTAGACAAGTCTTGTGCCCAGGTTTCTGCTGCCACCATGGCGACAGCAGAGAAGAGAATGCTCTTGAGAATTGTTTTCATAATGTGCTGGCTATTAGTCGTTCAGGTCGATAATTACTTTTCCCTTAAGGATGATGCCGATATTGTCGACGCGCAGCTTCTGGCTGCGCTCGTTAAGTATAGTGCCCTGCAGGGCTGGGTCTTCAGGAGCCAGGCAGGTGGCGCTGTAGGCCAGGCCGTCGATTTGCTTGAAGGCACGCGTATTCTTTTGGTCCATCACAATCCGGACGGGAGTCACGGCGGGTGCTCCCACGCTACCGGCCTTGATACGTACGTCGTTGCCGTCGGGGTCGGTGATGTTCACCTCTATCATGTTGGCGTCCATGTCCTTCCACTGCTCCTCGCCAGCCTGCTCAATGGCCTTGGCGTGCATCTTTAGTGTCAGGGGCAGCTCGTTGTAGACATTGGCGGTGAGCGTGATGGTGGAGCCTTGGCTTAGCGTGACATCCTCCAAATCCTTGTGCCAGCCGGTGATGGAGTCACGATAGACGATGGCCGAACCCTCGTTGAGCGACAGCGGGGCATGGAACTCGTAGGAAGGCTGGATGGTGTACCACGGCTCCTGCGTCTCGGCATTCCTGTAGCCCAGCTTAACAGTGCCCTCGTAGGTGGGGTCAGCGGCCACACTGATGTCGTATTTCACCCTCCTTGGGATATTGTAGAAGAGGTCGGCCAGCTTGCTACCCTTTTTGGTCGTGGCATAGTAGGTGTGGCTCTTGGAACCATGCTGCTGCGGCGGGTTGTCGGTGATGACGAGCGTGGTCTTTGTCGTGCTGAGCTTGTTGCCATTCTCGTCGGTCTCCTCGCCGGTGAAGGGGTCGATAAGCAACTGGGAGGAATCGACATCGATGTCTACGGCCGTCTCACGCCCTTTAGTGTCGACAGCGATGATGCGGGCAGCAGTGAGAATGCCGCGTATGTCCGCGTCGCTGCCAACGAAGATGCGCAGCTCAGGGTCGCTGAGGTTGAGATGCGCCTCCTCGTCGTCGAGAATCTCGGGCAGGTTGTTGATGTCGAAGCCGCCGTTCTCGCCCAAGTTAATGGCAAGATTGAAATAGCCGGTGGCCTTGGTCAGCGTGATGTCCTTGTCCATACTTGTGGTGCAGTTGATGACAAGCCCCTGCGTCATTTCGTTGATGTTGCCCTGATAGTCGACATCGAGCACGACGCCGCCCACAACCGAGCACCTCCCTGACGAGTAGCTGGCGCAGTTGCCGTCGGAATCGGCTTCGCCGTCGGTGAAGCGCATGCCGTTAATGACAAGATGTAGGATGACGGGCTGGCCGGTAGGACTGGTGACGGTGAGGATATTCCTGGTGCTGTCAAAAGCGAACTGTCCGGCTCCAGTGTTCTTCTTGCTTACGGTGATGTTGAAATAGTCGGGGAAGTCGACGCTATAGCTCTTCAGGTCGGCAATGTGCTCTTTCAGGGCGTCGGAGTAGTCCAGCACAATATTGATATTGGTGGTGAACTCGGCGGTGGTGAGGCTGATAATTTCGGCATTCTGGCTGTTGCTGTTGAACTCGAAGTGATAAATCTCGCGGGCTGTGCTGCCGGCTGCCAGGCGCGGTCCTTGAGTGCGTGCCGCCTTAGCCACCTCGGCCAGGTCGTAGTCGAAGTTGGTCACCTCGGTGTTACTGGTCAGCGTCAATTCTGACACCACGGGCGTGGCAGGGTCTACCTCGCCCTCGTCGACTTTGCGGGTGATGTAGTAGTCGCCCCTGTCGGAAACGGAGATGACGTCATTGCCTTCCAAATCGATGACATCGCTGAGACTGATTTCCGACGTAGAGTTATTACCGGGCAGGTAGAAACCCTTCTCAGAGCCGATGGCGATGGTTTTGTCTAGTTTGTCGAGATCGTAGTTCTTGTCGATACAGCCAGCGACGGCCAGTCCCACACTCAACAGAAATGCAAAGCGGTAGTTCTTTTTCATCATGTTGTAGAAAGGGTGGATTATTGTTATTTGTCAAGCTCCAGCAGTTAGCTGTCAGGACTGCAAAAGTAAGCATATTTTTTTATCTGTGCAAATATTTTCTGCTTTTTTTGTTTGGTTTTTCCGTCGGTTGTTCGTACCTTTGTCCTCGTAATGAAAAGTCTTGACCGAGAGATTCTTCGGCTGGCACTGCCAAGCATCGTGTCGAACATCACGGTGCCGCTGCTGGGGCTGTGCGACGTGACCATCATGGGACATGTCGGCGGTGCCGCGAGCATTGGAGCCATTGCCGTAGGCAGCATGATCTTCAACGTGATGTACTGGCTGTTCGTCTTCCTCAGGATGAGCACCAGCGGACTGACGGCACAGGCATACGGGGCGGGGCAGTGGGAGAACACGCGGCGCATCCTCCGCCGCTCGCTGACCACGGCACTGCTCTTTGGACTGGCCATTGTGGTGCTGCAGGTGCCGCTCCGCTGGCTGACGTTCTGGCTGATGCAGGCAGATGGCGAAGTGGCGGCCCTGTGCATCCCTTATTATTATATATGTATATGGGGAGCGCCGGCCGTGCTCGGACTCTATGTGCTGACGGGCTGGCTGGTGGGCATGCAGAACACCCGTGTGCCGATGATGATTGCCATCGGGCAGAATGTGGTGAACATCGCCGTGTCGCTCGTGTTGGTCATCGGCTTCGGTCTGGGACTACGGGGCGTGGCAATAGGCACGCTGGTGGCGCAGTGGACAGGGTTCCTGGCAGGGATAGTGGGAAGCCTCGCCTCCAGTTCTTCTCCAACGGGAGAGAGGAACATATACCTTCTTCGCCGAAATATTACGAAAAGACTCACTTCTCCTCTCTCCCTTTGGAGAGGGGTCAGGGATGAAGCTAGAGAGGCTTCCATCGAAGTCTATATTTTCCTCCGCACGCTATGCTTGGTCAGCGTGAACCTTTGGTTCACGTCGGCAGGCTCGGCCCAGGGGCCGCTCATTCTGGCGGCGAACACCCTGCTGATGCAGTTCTTCATGATCTACAGCTATATGATGGACGGCTTTGCCAATGCCGGCGAGGCGCTCTCTGGCCGCTATCTGGGGGCGGGCGACAAGCCGATGCTCCGGCAGACCGTGCATCGGTTGTTCCTGTGGGGCGGTGGCGTTGCCCTGTTCTTCACGCTGGTCTATTGGCTGGGGGGCATGCCTTTGCTGCGCCTGCTCACCAGCGACGGAGCCGTCGTCAGCACGGCACATACTTATCTCCCCTGGGCAGTGCTCATTCCCGCAGCAGGCATGGCGGCTTTTGTGTGGGACGGCATCTTCATCGGCACCACCCGCAGCCGGGGCATGTTTGTTTCTTGCTTTTGGGCGGCAGCAGTGTTCTTTGCCCTGTGGCTGACGCTCCATCCGCTCATGGGTAACCATGCGCTCTGGCTGGCACTATTGGCATATCTGACAATGAGGGGACTGGTGCAGACCTTCCTCTGGAAGGCGTAGCTTTCCCGGCTCTTATTGGAACGGCTCTGCCTCCGACTGCATGGCACGAGCCACGTCATCGGGTCCGAAAGGCACGCGGCCCTTGCCCAATTCAGGCGCATTGAACGACTTCAGCGTGTTGCTGTAGAAGCGGGGATGACGCTGAGGCAGACAGAAAGGCTTGTGGGCACGGCCTTCATGGTCGACATAGCAGAAATAAGGCTTGCCATAGAGACCGTCGTCGCGTTTCGAGGCGAAGACAAACCAGCGGCTGTTCGACGACCACGAGTGATAGGTGTCGCTCTTGGCGCTGTTCACGATGGCCAGGGTGTCGACGGCTCCTGTCTGCAGGTCCAGCATCTGCAGGTCGGCCTCTGGGTGCCAAATGGGGAATGTGCCATAGTCGGCCACGGTGAAGAGCAGGTAGCGGCCGTCGGGGCTGATGCGCGGGTGGCAGACGGAGGCTTTGCTTTGCTGCGACGGCATCGCAGCAGAGGGGAACAGCGTGTCTGCCTTTGTGCCGAAAGTGGCGGTGGCCTCGTCGAAGGGGATGCGCACCAGGGCATATTGCAACTGGCGGATGTCGCTGGGCAGCAACACGCTGTCAGCGGTACAGTAGTAGACATATCTGCCGTCGGGCGAGAAGGTGGGGAAGGTCTCGAAGACATCCGACTGCTCCAGCAGCGGACTTCTGAGGATGCGGTGCTCCTGCAGGTCAGCCACGTAGACGTCGCTCTTCGAGTCAAAAACTTCCAGTCGCTTGCGGGGCTGACTGTGGAAGGCAGGGATGATGATGTTCGTGGAGAAGGCGATGTAGCGGCCCGACGGGGAGAACCCGAAATAGACGCTGCCCGAGACCAGCGAGTCGGTCTTCAGGTTGAGCTTGCGCAGCCGCCCGTTCTCATTGAGGATGGCACCGCCGCCGTTTCCTCTGACATAGAGCATACTCCTGCCGGGGCTTTGCGAGCCGAAGGTGTGACAGTTCATGCAGCGGTTCTCCTGGTGCTCGTAGTCGGCCAGCGGCGTCTCTTCCCAGTTTTCTATGCAGCGCTGGCGTATCTCCACGCGGTTCCAAACTTCATAGTCGGGCTCGATGAGCCGGTAGGTGAGCCAAGAGTCCAGACTATCGCTCACCACATGCCAGATGAAAGGCTTGTACCGTCGCCATTCACCGTTGATACGGGCCGCGACGCTTACCTCCACGTCTTTCCCTGCCGACAGCAGTTCCTTCCAGTCGTCCATGTCGAACTCGGCCTCGTTGCCCCGCGCGTTCAGCGTCAGAGCACCAGCCTTCACCTCCAGGGCGTCGCAGCCGTCGTCATTGATGAGGAAGTTCAGCGGTGCGATATTCACGGGAATGGTGACTTCGCAGTAGTCGGGATAGATGGGAGGCAAAGCATCCACCTGACGCACATCCTTCGGCGTAGGAGTACAGGAAAGAATGAACAAGAAGAGCAGAAGCCCACCCGCGAGGGAGGGATGTTTAGTTCGTATTTTATTCTCCGTTTCCATAGTAGTATCCTGTCGAAAGTGCTGTCTTAACTTTCCTCCCTTGGGGAAGAGTCGGGGACAGATTTATCAAAGTAGTACCAATAAGTATCCCGGAAGGCTTCACTGCCCCGCTGCTGGTTATATTGCAGGAAGCGCTGCATCACATCGGGCATGGTGACGAGCCGCTGCCACTCCTCCTGCGGTGCCTCCTTACCTGCCAGCCAGATGCAGAGGGCCTCCTGATAGAGCCTCTTCAGGCGTGGTCGCTTGGAGCAATAGCGGTCGTAGTCGCGCTTGAAGTTGGCAATGTCCTTCAGCAGCAGCTCGGTGCAGAGCATATAGTCCAAGGCTATGAGGTTGTCGGGGTTGGAGTCGAGCAGCTGCATCATGATGAAATGCGAGTTGTCGTTGACGGCCAACGTGTCCTGCCGGTTGCGCAGCTGACGCTTCTGCTCATAGACGGGCAGCTGCCATGCCCGCCGCGCCCAGTCGCCGTAGGCCACGGTCCGCTCCAGCAGGCGCAGATACTTGCGGGCGGCCAGCGTGTCGCCGCTGACGATGTTGCACTCGGCCAGCCTTTTCACCATACGCACGTTGCGGTTCTCCGGCGAGAAGACATTAGCCATCATCGCCGCCCGCTCGGTGAAGGTCATGTCGCCCAGCACCCAGTAGAGTTCGTTCATGTTCTTGATGGTGTAGAGCGGTGTCTCCGGCCCTATCTTGTGCAGCGTACCCAGCTCGTTGGGCACGAAGCGCAGCAGCTGGTCGGGCAGCAGACCGCGCTGGGCCATGACAAGGTTGTAGAAGAACTTCATCTCCACAGGCGGCTGCTCCTCCTGCTCCACCAGCTCCACCACCCTGTCGTAGTTACCGAAGCGGTACTCGTTGTCCACGGCCAGCATCTTTTCTATTTGCCATTCCGGCGCGGCAAACCTGCCTGCCCTAGGCAAACCGGACAGCCACACAGCTCCACACATGAAAGCGATGGAGCCAATAGCGATGACGGCTGCCGGCACACGTTTCTTCAACAATTTCGCCGCCGCCACTACTACCCAGAGAACCCAGGCAAAAGCCGCCGCCCGTACGGCCTCGCTCAGAGGAAAGCTATGTTCTAGCTGGAAGACGGCTTCGGCTGTCATCGCGAGGACCGGCAAAACCAGTGCCAGGCTCCTTTTCAAGCCTAGTCTTACCCCCATGTCGTAGAGCGGCACGCCCATGAGCAGCAGCACCCCTGTCAGGATGGGTGCTCCGGCATAGCGGTAATAGTAGAACTGTGTCAGCCAGTCGCCCACCAGCCTGGCCAGCCAGCCTGTCCCCTGGTAGGTATCTATATAGTCAGCAGAAATCAGGAACAGCTGGTTCTGCTCCTTATAGAAGAAGTGATAGCTATAGGCCAGCTGGAAAAACATCCAGCAGGCCAATGCCCACAGGACCAGAACCAACCAAGGAATATATTTCTCCTTTTGCTTCATGCTCAGGCCTGGCCTGCGTCTTTCTTGCGTATCTCCACCCGGCGGATTTTTCCGCTGATGGTCTTCGGCAACTCGTCGACGAACTCCACAATGCGGGGGTACTTATAGGGAGCAGTAACTTTCTTCACGTGCTGCTGCAGTTCCTTGACGAGGGCATCGCCGGCCTTGTCCTTCCATTCCTTGCCCAAGACGACAGTAGCCTTCACCACCATGCCTCGGATGTCGTCGGGCACGCCGGTGATGGCACATTCCACGACAGCGGGATGGGTCATCAGCGCGCTCTCCACCTCAAACGGGCCGATGCGGTAGCCCGATGACTTGATGACATCGTCGATGCGCCCCTCAAACCAGTAGTAGCCGTCCTCGTCGCGCCAGGCCATGTCGCCGGTGTGGTAGACGCCGTCGTGCCAAGCCTCGCGTGTCAGCTCCTCGTCGCGATAGTAGTATTTGAACAGGCCGATGGGCTTCCTGTCGCCCACGCGGACCACAATCTCGCCCTTCTCACCATCCTCGCACGAGGTGCCGTCGGCACGCAGCAGGTCGATGTCGTACTGGGCGTTGGGCATGCCCATCGAGCCGGGCTTCGGTGTCATCCAGGGGAAGGTGCCCAAGGTCATGGTGGTCTCCGTCTGTCCGAAGCCCTCCATGATGTTAAGGCCTATCAGTTCCCTGAGCTTGTCGAAGACGGCGGGATTGAGGGCCTCGCCGGCCGTGCAACAGTACTCTAGCGACGACAGGTCGTACTTCGACAGGTCTTCACGTATCATGAAGCGATAGATGGTAGGCGGAGCGCAGAAACTGGTCACGCGGTACTTCTCCATCTGGCGGAGCAAGGTGTCGGCATCAAATTTCTCATGGTCGAAGACGAAGACCGTCGCTCCGGCGAACCACTGTCCGTAGAACTTCCCCCAGACGGCCTTGCCCCAGCCCGTGTCGGCCACGGTGAGGTGGAGCGAGCCTTCGTGCAGGTTGTGCCAGAAGACGCCGGTGGTCAGGTGTCCCATGGCGTAGAGGTAGTCGTGTGCCACCATCTTCGGCTCGCCGCTGGTGCCGCTAGTGAAGTACATCAGCATGGTGTCGTCGTTGTCGTTGACGAAGGCGGGGCGCTGGAACTTCGGAGCCTGGCCTACCTCCTTCAGATAGTCGTGGAAGCCTTCGGGAATATTCGTCCCGACGACAATGTATCTGCTCACCGTCGGACTCCCGTCCTTGGCCAGCTGTATCTGTCCCGTCACGTAAGGGTCGTCCACGCAGATGATGGCCTTCACGCTGGCACGGGTGTTACGATAGACGATGTCCTTCTTCGTCAGCATGTGGGTGGCAGGGATGACGATGGCGCCAATCTTGCACAGGGCCAGCATGATGACCCACCACTCGTAGCGGCGCTTCAGGATGAGCATCACGGGGTCGTTCTTGCCGATGCCCAGCGACTGCAGGTAGCTGGCGGCCTGGTCGGTCTGCTCCTTCAGCTGGGCGAAGGTGGTGCGTATCTCTGCCCCCTCGTCGTTCGTCCACAGCAGTGCCAGCCCGTCGGGGCGTTCTTTGGCCCACTCGTCCATCACGTCGTAGGCGAAATTGAAGTTCTCAGGGATGATGAACTCCAGGTTCTTATTATAGTCTTCTACAGACGTGAACTTCGTCTGCTTTAAAAATCTCTCTATCATTGTTTACCTAGTTTTCGTTATGTTGTTCTTTCGGGGTGTCGGGATTTCGGGGTGTCGAAATATCGAGATTTCGAAATATCGAGATTTCGAAATGTCGAAATGTCGAAATCACTCCACCGTGAATGCGAGGAACTTCACTGCCTTGTCGCCGACGGCCAGCATGCCGTGAGGCTTGGTGGAGTCGAAATAGATGCTGTCGCCCTCTTCCAGGATGATGGTCTTCCCGCCGATGTAGAGCTCCATAGCCCCTTCCAGCACGAGGTTGAACTCCTGTCCGGGATGGCTGTTCTTATAGATGGTGCGGGCGCCGGGCTTCGGCTCCACGGTGACGATGAACACGTCGGCCTTATGGCCCACGAAGCCGCCCACGAGCGACTGGTACTTATATGCCTTCGTGCGCTCGATGCTCATGCCCTGGCCCTTGCGCGTCACGTAGTAGCTCTTCATGTGGGGCGACTCGGCGAAGATGAGCTCCTCGGTCGACACGCCATACTTACGGGCAATCTTCATCAGGTTAGAGATGGTGATGTCCAGCTCGCCCTTTTCTATTCTCTCATACTTCTCCGAGTCGATGCCGATGGTCTCAGCCATCTCGCTCACCGGGATGTCGAGCACGTCGCGCAGTCCGCGAAGCCGCTCTCCAATCTGTTTTAACTGGTCGTCCATGTGTTCCTTTGTTGATTAATCGCGTGCAAAAGTACTAATTTTTATTCTATTATCGTTGTTTTTCCAACAAAAAATGAACTTCCCTCAACGATTTTGCGTAACTCCCCCTCCCCAACGGCCATCGTCATCCCTCTAGCGCGCCCCCTCAGCACCCTCCTGTCGGGTGTGCGGCATACTTGCCGCCATCCCTTCCCTCCCCTGAGCGAGAAAAAGCCACCAGGCATCCCCCTCGCTGGAAATATCCACCAAAATCCTTGCCCGATTCAGAAAAAATGCCTAATTTTGCACCCTGCAACAAAACGATTGTCTTTGCACACCCAAGAAAAAACTTCAAATACCAAGGAAACCGTATGGAAACATTGGACAGTACCGACATACAGATACTCCGCACGCTGCAGCGCAACGCGAAGCTGACCACCAAGGAGCTGGCCGACGTGGTTCACCTGACGCCCACCCCCGTCTTCGAGCGCCAGAAGCGGCTGGAGCGGCAGGGATATATCCGGAAATACGTGGCCGTGCTCGACCCGGAGAAGATGGGCCAGGGGCTGCTGGTGTTCTGCAAGGTGAAGCTGAAGCAGATGAACCGCGAGATAGCCGAGGCCTTCGTCCGCCGCATCAAGCGCATCCCCGAGGTGATAGAGTGCTACAACACCAGCGGCGAATACGACTACCTGCTGAAAATCCGGGCCCACGACATGAAGCAGTACCAGGAGTTTGTGCTCAACAAGCTGGGGGCCATCGAGAGCCTCGGCTCGCTGGAGAGCACCTTCGTGATGGACGAGGTGAAAAACGAGCACGGAATCAACATTTGAGTCAGCAATTTAGAATTTGGAGCCAAGAATAAACGTCAGACCCCAAGAGCTAAGCGTTTAGACAAGCTCTCCCGTCGCCAGGCGGTCAGGTGTGCGGCGTATTCGCCGCAGCGCTTAGTTAAAAACGAAGAGGAAAAAAGAAATCATGAAGGAGCGACTGCTTTATCTGTTGAAGACTTACACGGTGACGGTGCTGCTGTTCATCGCGGCCAAGGTGGTGTTCGTGCGCTGCAACGGAGCGGAGCACGGGGTGACACCGGGCGACTATTCGGATGTGGTGCGCCACGGGCTGTCGCTCGACCTCTCCACGGCGCTCTATTTCCTCATCGTGCCCTTCCTGGCCTGCATGGCGTCGGTATGGCTGCGCGTGCCCCGCTGGGTGCTGAAGGTCTACTACGCCGTCATGGCCCTGGCCTTCGCCCTGGCCTTCGTGGCCGACACCAGCCTCTACCAGTTCTGGGGCTTCAAGCTCGACGCCTCGTGCCTGCAGTATCTCAGTCAGCCCGAAGGCATCACGCAGAGCGTCAGCACGGGCTATCTGCTGCTGAGGCTGCTGCTGACCATCCTGCTGACAGGAGGCATCTATCTTCTTTACAATTTACGGTTTTGCAGCGCATGGTGCCAACGGCCCGACAGTCAGCCATCCGTAAAGCGGAAAGCTGTCCGTACGCTCCTCTTCATCCTCCTCATCCCCCTGCTGGTCGTCGGCATCCGTGGCGGCCTGAGCGAGTCGACCACCAACATCGGCCAGGTGTACTACTCGCAGAACCAGTTTCTCAACCATGCTGCCGTGAACCCCGTGTTCAGCTTCCTCTACTCCGCCAGCCACCAGCTGGGCGACCTGTCGCAATACCACTTCATGGACGACGACGAATGCCAGCAGCTCACAGCCGATGTCTACACCACCAGCAGCACCGGCTCCGACACACTGCTCACCACGCAGCGCCCCGACATTGTCATCATCCTCATGGAGAGCGCCGGCGAGGAGTTTGCCAGCGCCATGCCCCACTTGCAGCAGCTGAAGCAGGAGGGCATCTGCTTCACCCAGTGCTATGCCAACTCCTGGCGCACCGACCGAGGCACGCTCTGCACGCTGAGCGGCTATCCGTCGTTCCCCAGCATCTCGGTGATGAAGATGCCCGAGAAGAGCCGCCTATTGCCCGGCATCGCCAGCTCGCTGAAGGCTCAGGGCTATGCCACCAGCTACCTCTATGGCGGCGACATCAACTTCACCAATATGCGCAGCTACCTCATCGCCACAGGATGGAAGCAGCTCACCAGCATGGACGACTACAGCGCTGCCGACCGCAGCAGCGCAGAATGGGGCGTGCGCGACGACATCACCTTCCAGACGCTTTATGAGCAAATAGCTAAGGTTCCTGCCAGCCTCCCCAAAGGGGAGGAGACCCCTGCTGACCTGCCCGAAGGGGAGGAACCGCCTTTTTCCACTTCAGCAGAATTGAGGGAGCGTCATCTCTGGGGCTACAGCACCCTCTCCAGCCACGAGCCGTGGGATGTGCCGCTGCACCGCCACGATGACGAAATACTCAATGCCTTCGCCTATCTCGACGACTGCCTCTACGATTTTATCAATAAGGTACGCGCGACACCCGCCTGGCAGAACCTGCTCATCATCCTCACCGCCGACCACGGCATCAACTACCGGCAAATAGACCAGTCGCGCCCGCGCGAGAAAAACCACATACCCATGCTCTGGCTCGGAGGAGCTGTCCGCCAGCCACGCACCGTAGATGCCCTCTGCAACCAGAGCGACCTCGCCGCCACCCTCCTCGGCCAGCTCGCCCTGCCCCACGGCGACTTCCTCTTCAGCCGCGACGTCCTCTCCCGCTCCTACACCTACCCCACGGCGGTGAACAACTACAACAACGCACAATGGATAGTCGACTCCACCGGCCACGTGCTCTACGACTTCGATGCCCGCCACTTCATCGTCGCCGACAGTCCCGATGCCGACCGTCTGCTCCGCGTCAGCAAGGCCATGCTGCAACGCACCACAGACGATCTGCAAAAATAATCTTGGCAACTATATAGCAGTTGACCTCTTTGTGCGATAGCCGAAGAAGAAGTCCTGGGTCTACTGTTATATTATAATCATGATTTTTGGCGCTACAAGCGCTACATTGACACCTAACAAACTGGATTGCAGCCCGTTGTCTGTAGCTACAGGGCTGTTTTTGGAGCTACCATTGTAGCTACAGGGGCGCGCCTGTCGCTTTTGAAAGTCCCAAGCCTTGGGACGAAAAAACGGCGTGCGTATTTTTCAAAATGGCGTTAGTATTTTTCCAAACGGCGTTAGTATTTTTCCAAACGGCGTGCGTATTTTTCAAAATGGCGTTAGTTTTTTTCCAAACGGCGTGCGTTTTTTTCCAAACGGCGTGCGTTTTTTTCCAAACGACGCCAGCAATTTGCCTGTAGCTACAACAGTAGCACCAAAAAGAGTCCTGTAGCTACCAGCAACCAATTGATAATCAATTTGTTTAGCACCAAAGTAGCGCGAGTAGCTCGGTTTTTTCGCACATATATACGCGCGCGTAAACAGCGTCAGTGGTCAGGATTACGGGTTTGTAGGGAAGGGGAGTAAGGAGAGGGAGGTTACTTCATCAGCTGTTTCAAGTCGTAATACATGGGAACGGTATAAGCATCTTCGCTAATATCGTTAACCAACATCTTGAAACCGTTCTTCACATAGAAAGGAACTGCGGCACGGTAGGCATCGACGGTGAGGAAGCGGCAGGCTGACTGCGACTGCTGCATGA
>JAILFU010000190.1 GCA_024697405.1 Prevotella sp. | reverse complement strand
TTAAATTAACAGGTGTTTCAGGTAATCATATCTTTCACCTTTCATCTTTCACCTTTCATCTTTCACTTTGGCAACAATTTAGCAGTTGACCCTGAATTAACTGACCATAATTAGCTTCTCCGCATGGCGCTCCCCTCCCCTCAAGGGGAGGGGTAGGGGTGGGGTCTGTAATATCCTTTCAACGAATCTGTTATCGTCTGTGTTTTCTCGGCGGAATATCCTTTCAACGAATCTGTTATCGTCTGTGTACTCTCAATGGAAAAAGTTACAGACCCCACCCCTGCCCCTCCCCTTGAGGGGAGGGGAGCGGCTACCGCCGGAGAAGAATCCCTGTGTCAACAGCTATGTCATTACCTTCACCCTTCACCTTTCATCTTTCCCCTCTCACCCTTCACTTTTCACTCTTCACCTCTTACCTTTTGTAGCACCCTGACTCCTTCCCCTACGGTGGGCACGTCGGCGATGACCATCGAGCGCTTGCCTTTTTGCTCGCGCAGGACGCAGCGTTTTACGTTTTGTGTGGCAAACTCTATCACCTTTCCGAAGATGTCGCTATCGTAGTAGGGACTGTTGGCGTTCTGCACGAAATACAGGAACATACGCCCCTGCTTCAGCATGATTTTCTCGCAGCCCAGCTGCTTGCCCAACTGGCGCAAAGGCACTACGTGAAGCAGCTCCTCGGCGACGGACGGCATGGGGCCGAAACGGTCGAGCATGCGTTGGCGGTAGGCCTCCAGTTCGCGGTCGTTGCGCACGTTGTCCAGTTCCCGATAGAGTAGCATGCGCTCTGAGTCGTTGGGCACGTATTGGTCTGGGTAGTACATCTCCAGGTCGGATTCGAGTGAGCAGTCGGCGACGTAGTCGAACTGAGCGGTGTGCGATGAGAGGTGAGCGGCGTGACTGGTTCCGCTGTTTTGAGTTTCATTACGACCTTGAGGACTACGGGAATCACGCCTCACAGTTTTCCGTTCTTCGTTCTCAGACTCATTGTGCAGCTCTGCCATTGCCTCGTTCAGAATCTTCTGGTAGGTCTCGTAGCCCAGGTCGCTGATGAAGCCGCTCTGCTCTGCGCCGAGCAGGTTGCCGGCTCCCCGGATGTCGAGGTCCTGCATGGCGATGTTGATGCCGCTGCCCAGCTCGCTGAAGTTCTCCAGCGCCTCCAGGCGGCGCCGGCTGTCGGTGGGCAGTGCCGACAGGGGCGGCGCAATGAGGTAGCAGAATGCCTTGCGGTTGCCTCGGCCTACGCGTCCGCGCATCTGGTGCAGGTCGGAGAGTCCGAAGTTGTGAGCCGCATTGATGATGATGGTGTTGGCATTTGGAATGTCGATGCCGTTCTCCACGATGGTGGTCGAGAGCAGCACGTCGTAGTCGTAGTCTGAGAAGCCGAGTATGATTTTTTCCAGCTCTTCAGGCTTCATCTGCCCATGTCCGATGGCCACGCGGCAGTCGGGTATGCGCTTCACGATGATGTCCTTGAGTTCCGGCAGGTTGTTGATGCGGTTGTTGACGAAGAACACCTGTCCGTTGCGGCTCATCTCGAAGTTGATGGCCTCGGCAATGATCTCCGGGGAGAATGTGTGAATCTCCGTCTGTATGGGGTAGCGGTTGGGGGGTGGCGTCTGAATGACGCTCAGGTCGCGTGCTCCTACGAGCGAGAACTGCAGGGTGCGTGGTATGGGGGTGGCGCTCATGGTCAGCGTGTCTACGTTGGTCTTCATCTGGCGCAGCTTCTCTTTCGTCGACACGCCGAATTTCTGCTCCTCGTCGATGATGAGCAGCCCCAGGTCGTGGAACTTCACGCCCTTGCCTATCAGCTTGTGTGTGCCTACGAGGATGTCAATCTTGCCCTCGGCCAGGTCTTTCAGCAGTTCAGTCGTCTGTTTGGCACTTCGTGCCCTGCTGAGGTAGTCCACGCGCACGGGCATGTCCTTCAGGCGGCTGGAGAAGGTGCGGAAATGCTGATAGGCCAGCACCGTCGTAGGCACGAGCACGGCCACCTGCTTGCCGTCGGTGGCGGCCTTGAAGGCGGCACGCACGGCCACCTCCGTCTTGCCGAAGCCCACGTCGCCGCATACCAGGCGGTCCATAGGCGTGGCCTTTTCCATGTCGGCCTTCACGTCCTGTGTGGCTTTCAGCTGGTCGGGTGTGTCTTCGTAGATGAACGATGCCTCCAGCTCGTGCTGCAGGTATGAGTCGTGGCTATAGGCGAATCCCCGCTGGTGGCGGCGTGTGGCATAGAGGCGGATGAGGTCGCGGGCAATGTCCTTGATGTGTTTTTTAGTCCGTTCCTTCAGCCGTTCCCATTGGCCGGTGCCCAGGGTCGACATGCGTGGGGGCTTGCCGTTCTCCTGCGACTTGTACTTCGACACCTTATATAAGGAATGTATAGACACATAGATGGCATCACCCCGCTGGTAGATGATTTTAATCATCTCCTGGAAGGCCTCTTTCCCGTCGGGTAAGGTGATGGGCATGCGCACCAGCCCGCCGAACTTGCCCACGCCGTGGTCGATGTGCACCACGAAGTCGCCTATCTCAAACTGCTGTATCTCCTTCAGCGTCAGGGCCATCTTTCCGCTTCGTGCCTTGTCGCTTTTCAGGTTGTATTTGTGGAAGCGGTCGAATATCTGGTGGTCAGTAAACAGACACAGGCGCAGGTCGTGGTCTACGTAGCCTTCGTGCAGCGTCTTGTTGACGCCAGTAAAAGTCCCTAAGCTCCCCCCTGCGTCCACCTTGCTGGCAGTGGATGAGACTGTCGTGCCCCCCTCGGGCGACGAAAGGGCACTTGGCGTCAAGAGGGGTTCTATTATTTCTTTCAGACGTTCTATCTGCTTCGGGCTGTCGGCCAGCACATAGAACTTGTAGCCTTTCAGCAGATAGTCCTCCAGCGTCTGTGTGAGCAGGTCGAAATTCTTATGGAAGAGGGGCTGCGGGCTGATCTTGAATGAAATGCCTCCCTCTGGTTCGGTGGCGTCTTTTCCGTCACTTTTCTCCTGTACTCCCCCTAGCAGAATGCGGCGGAACCGCTCGGTGTCGCTGGCATACTGTGTGCCGGAGATGATGTGGTTTTCGCGCTTCATCTCCTTTTCTATCTGTTTGGCCTCCAGCTCGGTGGCATATTCCAGCCGCTCCTTCTTGGCCTGTTCGGAGAATCCTTCCTGCCAGGCCCGTTCCACTGCCTCGCGCACAAAGTTCTCGTTCTTGAAGACCAGCATGGCATCGTCGGGCAGGAACCGCAGCAGCGATTCCCGCTCAAAGGAGTCGCCAGCCGTCAGTTCCGGCACGATGACCGCCTGCTGGCAACGCTCCTTCGACAGCTGGTTTTCCACCTCGAAGGTGCGGATGCTGTCTATCTCGTCGCCGAAGAAGTCGATGCGGAACGGATATTCGCTGCTGTAGCTGTACACGTCGAGAATGCTGCCGCGAAGGGCAAACTGCCCCGGCTCGTAGACATAGTCCACCTCGTTGAATCCCAGCTCGCGCAGCCGTTCCAGCATCTTTTCAGTCTCTATGGTCTGCCCCTGCTCCACTGTCACCGTGTTGCTGTTCAGCTGTTTGCGTGTCACCACCATCTCAGCCAGCGCTTCGGGGTAGGTCACGATGAACAGCGACTGCCGATGGCTGAGCTGCGAAAGTACCTCGGTGCGCAGTATCTCGCTGGCGGGGTCTTTCTGTCCGTACCTGATGGCACGCTTGTAGCTGCTGGGGAAGAACAGCACACGGCTCTCGCCCATCTGCTGCGTCAGGTCGTGATAGAAATAGCCGGCCTCCTCAGCGTCCTGAAGCACGAACACCAGTGTCTTGTCGGTTTTCACGCTGCTGAACACCACTGTAGCCGACGAGGCGAGAAGCCCCTCCAGCCGAATGGTCTTCATGCTTTTCTTTCCGATGGCGGCTTTTAGCGCCTTCACTTGGGGCGAGCGGGCATACGCCCCCTGCAAATCTTGTAACTCCATATTCACTTGCAAAGATACGAAGAGTTTAGGAGTTAGAAGTCAGGAGTGAGGCGTTAATTTGCCAGCGATTAACTTTTTTTACGATTTGCGTCGAAAAAAACTCCTCACTTCTAGCGCTAAATTCCTAACTCTTAACTACCTTTGCAAATAATAACCTGAACAACCTGACAATTATGGTAAAAAAGCCCCTTCCTACTGTCGGCCCTGCCGTCATTATTCTTCCGCTGGTGCTCTTGTGGTGCACAGTAAGTTTACGCTCACATGCCGCCGAGCGTCAGAAACTCAATTTCAATGCCGGCTGGCTGCTTCGCGTGGGCGACTTCGCCTCAGCCTCCCAGCCTGCGTTCGACGACAGTTTCTGGCAGCAGGTCACCCTTCCGCTTGCCTTCAATGGCGACGAGGCATTCCGCAAGGATATCGCCGACCTTACCGACACCGTGGCCTGGTATCGCAAGCACTTCGTGCTTTCTGCCTCTGAGGTCAAGGGCAAAGTGTTCATAGAGTTCGAGGGCGTGCGCCAGGGTGCCGACTTCTTTCTGAACGGGCAGCCGCTGGGCTTCTCAGAGAATGGCGTGATGGCCTGCGGCTTCGACCTCACCCCCTACGCCCGTGAGGGCGAGAACGTGCTGGCCGTGCGCTGTGACAACAGCTGGACCTACCGCTCGCGGGAACACGACAGCCGCTACCAGTGGAACGACCGCAACTTCAACGCCAACTATGGCGGCATACCGAAGAACGTGTATCTGCACCTCACGGACAAGGTCTACCAGACGCTGCCGCTCTACTCCAACCTCGGCACCACGGGCACCTACGTCTATGCCACCGATTTCGACATTCCTCTCCGTGAGGCCACCATCCACGTGGAGTCGCAGGTGCGCAACGACGATGACCGGGCGCATAGCGTCGGTCTTATGTTCCGCATGAGAGATGCCGACGGCAACACGGTGGCTACTGCGGATGGCGAGGAGGCCGTGGAGCTGCGTCCGGGCGAGACGCGGACGCTGAAGGTGACGGCCCGCGTGGGCAATCTGCATTTCTGGAGCTGGGGCTACGGCTATCTCTACACCGTGGAGACCCGGCTTCGGGAAGTGGCCAGCAACGGCAGCCACATCGCCTTCAACGACCCTGTCATCCTCCGTACCGGCTTTCGCAAGACGGCTTTCAAAGACGGCATGTTCTACCTCAACGACCGCGTGATGATGGTCCACGGCTATGCCCAGCGCACCAGCAACGAGTGGCCGGGCGTGGGGTTGAGTGTGCCAGCCTGGCTCAGCGACTACAGCAACGGGTTGATGGTAGCGTCGGGCGGCAACCTGGTGCGATGGATGCATGTCACCCCCTGGAAGCAGGACGTAGAGTCGTGCGACCGCGTGGGACTCCTTCAGGCCATGCCGGCCGGCGATGCCGAAAAGGATGTCGACGGTCCCCGCTGGCAGCAGCGGGTGGAGCTGATGCGCGATGCCATTATCTACAACCGCAACAACCCCAGCATCATCTTCTATGAGGGAGGCAATGAGAGCATCAGCCGCGAGCACATGCTTCAGCTGAAGGCCATCCGCGACCAGTACGACCCCTATGGCGGCCGGGCCATTGGCAGTCGAGAGATGCTCGACATCAGCGAGGCAGAATACGGCGGCGAGATGCTCTACATCAACAAGAGCGGCGGCAAGCCTATGTGGGCCATGGAATACTGCCGCGACGAGGGGCTGCGCAAATATTGGGACGAGCAGTCCTATCCCTTCCACAAGGAGGGCGACGGTCCGCTCTATCGTGGAAATCCCGCTCTGGAGTATAATCACAACATGGACAGGTTTGCCTGTCAGATGGTGGAGCGCTGGCACGAATACTGGCTGGAGCGTCCCGGCACAGGAAGGCGGGTAAGCAGTGGCGGCGTGAAAATAGTGTTCAGCGACACGAACACCCACCATCGTGGTGAGTCCAACTACCGCACCAGCGGCGTCGTCGATGCCATGCGCATCCCCAAGGATGCCTTCTTTGCCCACCAGGTGATGTGGAACGGGTGGGTGGAGCCAGAGACGCCGCAGACCTACATCATAGGCCACTGGAGCTATGAGGCCACGGCCGGCACTCAGGTCACGAAGCCTGTCTACGTCGTCTCCAATGCCGATTCCGTCGAGCTGTTCCTCAATGGCCGTTCGCTGGGCATGGGGCGGCAGAGCTTCCACTACCTCTTCACGTTCGACGGTGTGACTTTCGAGCCGGGCACGCTCAAGGCCGTAGGCTATCATCACCCCTCGACCCTCACCTCCGAGTACTCGTTAGAGACCGTCGGCCAGCCCTTCCAGCTGAAGCTCACTGCCGTAGAGAACCCCTTGGGCACGCAGGCCGACGGTGCCGACATGGTGCTTGTCCAGGTGGAGGTGGTCGACAGGCAGGGCCGTCGCCGTCCCCTCAACAACCGTATGGTGCATTTCCAGCTTTGGGGAGAGGCCCGGTGGATTGGCGGCATCGGCGTGGGGGCACCCGACAATTACGTGGGCCGCATGTCGCTGCCAGTGGAGTGTGGCGTGAACCGGATACTGCTGCGTACAACTACCACAGCTGGAGAAATAGGCATCGGCGTGCAGGCCGACGGGCTGAGGCCGGCCTATCTCACGCTCAAAAGCACTCCCGTCGACAATGCCCCGTCCTCCGTCCTCTCTGCCCGCCTCCCCTGTCGGCTCGGGCGTGGCGAAACACCCCTTTCGCCTAGCTACGCCGATGTGAAGCGTGGCGTACGGGTGGTCAGCGTCACCGCAGGCTCAAACTCGGACGACAGTGGTAAAAGCTTCGATGACAACGAGCTGACAGAATGGCGCAGCGACGGGCAGTTGGAAAACGCCTGGCTTACCTGTCGGCTTGAACGGACAGCTGTTGTCAGCGAGCTGGCGCTGAAACTCACAGGCTGGCGAAACAAATGCTACCCCCTGGAGGTTTGGGCAGGAAAGAAGAAGGTGTGGGCAGGTGTCACGCCACCTACGCTGGGGTATGTGCATCTCCACATCAGTCAGCCAGTGAAAACCGACCGCCTCACCATCCGCATGACAGGGCCGTCAGAGGACAGCGCCAAGTTCGGACAGGTGAAGGAACTGGCAGGAGGACAGGCCGGAACGCTCGACGGCACCGCCTCCACCCCTTCGTCGAGCCCAAAGAGGAAGGTGGAGCTGCGCATCGTGGAACTCGATGTCATGGAAACTCTTCAATAAAGATAAACATCACAAAACCCTGCATACCCCGCACTGAACGGTCTAACAGCAAGGCTTGCAGACAGTTGCTGGTAGTACACTTTGCTGAAAACCCTGCACCGACCCTGCACGGGCTCTGCATTTACTCCAGCGGACTGCAGTTGATTATTGAGTGTAGTCGTTTTTGCTTAAATTCTCTAGAGAATTCAAGCAAAAACAGCCTCCTTTTTTTCAAATAGTGGCAGTATTTTTCCAAACGGCGTTCGTATTTTTCCAAACGGAGGCAGTATTTGTCAGCGGGCAGTGCCTATGTAGACATCAGCATACTCGGTGCAGGGTTTGCAGCTAAGTGTACACCTTTCAATATGTTGTAAAACAATAGGTTACATTGCTTTAGTGCAGGGTGCAGGGTTTGCAAAATGTTGGTGTATAATATAGTATTTACACCGCCTGCCTATCGGCATCTCACGCTTGTATGGACGGACATCGTGCCTGTCTGAAAATGTTTCTTCTGCAAGAGCGGAAAGAGCAGCTGCCCCCACCTCTACTTAAAGATTTTGTCCACTTAAGGACAAAATCACCCCTTTGGTGAGTGGAGAAGCGGGGGGCAGTAATGTCAAAAAGATGGCGCATCAAATTGAACGCCCTCCTTCGAAAGCCAAAGATAAACCAGTACCTCCGGTTCAGATGCAACCGTGTCGCTCTATCTGCTGGCGTAGCTGGCGGGTGAGACGGCCATCGTCGGGGGGACAGGGCATGAAACCTTCCGTAAGGAGTAGCTGCTCGCTGAGCAACTGTAAAACAGAGGCGAAGAGGGGCCGGAGGCTTTGACGGTCGAGCTGGCTGAGCAGCAGAGCCTCGTCGAGACTGTCGGAGTAGAGCGTGCGTACCGTCTCTATGAGGCGCAAGAGGGTGGGGCCGTTGGCCTTGATGTCGCTGAGCAGGGCGGTGATGTCGCTGCCGGGCATGGGCTTGGGCGGCTCGTAGCCTTCGGGCTGATAGCCCTCGGGGGGTGAGGAGGTGAAAGCGGGAATGCGGATGTGCAGCAGATGCATGCCTTCCTGCACCAGGGGGAGGATGTTCTCCTGCCGGGCGTAGACGCTGAGCAGGATGGCATCTCGCTGGCAGGAGTCGAGCGCAGAGGAATCAGGAGTCTGGCAGATGGCTGGCGACGACTGGCCCGCTACTGCGGCGGCCAGGATTTGTGCCAATGTCTGACGCGTCTGCGGGGCCATCAGTTCAAGCACATTGGTGAGCATGACGCGCTCGTAGACTTGGAGCGTCTGGCGGGCGCAGGCTTCGGGCGTGGTGGCACGGGTGATGATGGGGTTGAGGATGGTTTCCACGCGGGGAAACTGCTGCAGCAGCTGGTCGCGCTCCATGGGGCTGCGGGCAATGGCGACATAGGGCGTGAGCGGGAACTGAGATGCGGGAGCAGGACATTCGCCGTGGGGCGAGAATACCAGCCGGACATTGGGGGGCAGGGGGAAGGGTGCCCTGCCGTGCAGGTGGATGATGGAGGGGTGAGGGGGGGAGGGTGAAAGGGGAGTGGTGATGAGTGATGAGGAATGGGAGGTGTGCGCTGTGAACTGGTCGTTGAGCATGGCGGCATAGCGTGCGGCCATGCTGTCGTTTTCGTCGTATATGTGCAGAATCGTCATTTCCATGTCATACTTTTTACGCTTTACGTTTTACTTTTAGCAATAATATAGCAGTTGACCTGAATTTGTTTTTCCGGATGGCGCATTCTTGCGTCCCTTTGGTAGCAAGCGACCGGAGGTCGAGCGCCCGACCTGCGGTCGCCTACCCGTAGCCTTTCCCCTCCCCTCAAGGGGAGGGGTAGGGGTGGGGTCTCTAATATCCTTCAGCGGATCTTTTATCGTTTGTTCTTCTCGGCGGAAAAAGTTACAGACCCCACCCCTGCCCCGGCTTCGCCCCACCGTCGCTTCGCTCCCCAATTGCTCTCTCCTCGCAATTGCCTTGAGGGAAGGGGAGCGGCTACCGCCGGAGAAGGATTCCTGGGTCAACTGCTATATTGTTGCTTTACTTTTCACCCTTCACCCTTCAGTAGGCCGACGGGGGCGAGGTCGTCGCTGGTATAGCCTTTGGGGAAGGGACGGCAGTTGTATTGCGAGGCCATGATTTCGCCGTAGGCTCCGGCAGAGCGGATGGCGATGATGTCGCCTCTGCTGGCCGCGTTCAGGTCGACTTGC
>JAILFU010000139.1 GCA_024697405.1 Prevotella sp. | reverse complement strand
CTCTCGGCGGAAAAAGTTAGAGACCCCACCCCTGCCCCTCCCCTTGAAGGGAGGGGAGTGGCTACCGCCGGAGAAGATGTCCTGGGTCGACTGCTATATCATTACCCTAAATTATGGCAACAACATACCAGTTGCCCCTGGATTGACTTCTCCGCAAGGCGCTCCCCTACCCTCGAAGGGAGGGAAAGGCTACAGGTAGGCGACCGCAGGTCGGAAATGCGGCTCCCGCCGGAGAAGAAGTCTAGGGACAACTGTTATCTCGTTGTCTAAATTATTCATCTTTCTCCAAATGACTAAGCAATGCTCTTACGCGCGCGCGTGAAGCATTTTTTGGCGCTACAAGCGCTACTTTTGCATCTAACATCCTGTTCAGCAATTCGTTATTGGTAGCTACAAGGTGCTTTTTCGAGCTACTATAGTAGCTACAGCTCCAAATGTCGACCCTTTTCTTTCAAACGGCGGCAGTATTTTCCCAAAAGGCGTTCGCATTTTTTCAAACGGCGGCAGTATTTTTCCAAAAGGCGTTCGTATTTTTTCAAACGGCGGCAGTATTTTCCCAAACGGCGTTAGTATTTTCCAGAAAGGCGTTAGTATTTTCCGCTCATCGCTTCGCACTGCCTGTAGCTACAAAAGTAGCTCGAAAAAGCACCTTGTAGCTACAAACAATCTCCTGTCTATCAGTCCGTTTAGTGCAAAAGTAGCGCTTGTAGCGCCTTTTTTCGCGCGCGTATTACGCGCGCGCGCGAGGAAAGGGCATCTAACCTGAATGATTCATAGGAATGATTCAAAAAAATAATGGCAACGACATAGCTGTTGACACAGGACATCTTCTCCGGCGGTAGCCGCATTCCCGACCTGCGGTCGCCTACCCGTAGCCTTTCCCCTCCCCTCAAGGGGAGGGGTAGGGGTGGGGTCTCTAACTTTTTCCACAGAGAAAGAGCAGCTGACAACAGATTCGCTGAGGATATTAGAGACCCCACCCCTGCCCCTCCCCTTGAGGGGAGGGGAGCGCCATGCGGAGAAGCTAATCATGGTCAGTTAATTATGGGTCTACCGCAATATTGTTGCCAAAGAAAAAGCGCAAAAATGATGCAGGCTGAACTACTTGTTCAGATGAACGAAGACGGGATAGTGGTCGGAGGGCAGGTGACGGCTGATGCTGTCGCCCTGCTGCTGCCAATAGGTATTGGTGAGGATGCCGTAGCGGTCGACCTGGAAAGCTGGCGACACGAAGATGTGGTCGATGCGGCTGGCTGTCTTCCGCTCCTGATGGTAGGCGTTGAAAGTGCCGTTCTCGGCAAAGCGGATGCGGGCGGCAGTATAGCTGTCGACGAGCACTCCGGAGGTGCTGAAGATGGCGTAAATCTCGTTGTGCTGGTCAACGTTGAAGTCGCCAGTGAGGATGACCGGTTTCTTCCCAGCCAGCTCACGGATGCGGCTAATGACGAGCCGGGCTGCCTCACGGCGGGCCACCACCCCGATATGATCCATGTGGAGGTTGAAGAAGAAGAACGGCTCGCGTACAATTCCTTGTTTGCCATGGCCGGCGAACTCGCCCCATGTGCAGATGCGCATACAGGCGGCATCCCAGCCCAGCGACGGTGTGTCGGGGGTCTCGGAGAGCCAGAAATAGCCGTGACGGAGCAGCCGCAGCTTCTGGCGGTCATAGAAGATGGGGGCATACTCACCCTTCTTGGCTCCATCGTCACGCCCCACGCCGATGTAGTCGTAGTCGGGCATCAGGCGGAGCATGTCCTGCAACTGGCCGTGGAGCACCTCCTGGGCTCCGAAGATGTCGGGATGTTCAAACAGGAGCTGGCCGCAGACCACGGGCGCACGCTGCTGCCAGCCGTTACCCTCGCGTGCATCGTCGTCGTTCTGGTAGCGGATGTTGTAGGAGGCTACGTAGAGCGACTGGGCGGAAAGGCTTGAAGAGGCAAAGGCCAACAGCAAGAGCAAAGGCCACCTAAACCAGGGTGATTTGCCGGGCGTTGACAGGCTCGTGGAGGAATAGTTGTGCATGGCAGTTGAAGATGTCGGGATTCTCAGTGGTCAGGTAGCGGGCTGTGCCCTGCAGGGTGCAGCGTTGCGCCATGTCGGGATGGCGCTGGAGATAGGCGGCCAGCGACTGTGCCACATAGCTGCCCTGCGGGATGACCCTGACGGCAGGGGGCATGAACTGGAGGATTTTCTCCAGCAACAGCGGATAGTGGGTGCAGCCCAGAATGACGGCATCGATGAGCGGGTCGGCGCTGATGAGCTGGTCGATGTATTTCCTGACGAAGTAGTCGGCACCTGCCGACCGGGCCTCGTCGTATTCCACCAGCGGCACCCAAAGCGGGCACGGCTGGCCAGTGACAGTGATGTCGGGGTGCAGCTTCTGGATTTCCAGCCGGTAGCTCTCGCTCTTGATGGTGCCCTCTGTGGCGAGGATGCCCACATGGCGGGTGCGGGTGAGGGAGCCGATGGCCTCGGCGGTGGGGCGTATGATGCCCAGCACCCGGCGGCTGTCGTCCCACTGCGGCAAATCCTGCTGCTGGATGGTGCGCAGTGCCTTGGCAGAAGCGGTGTTGCAGGCCAGGATGACCAGCTGGCAACCCATCTGGAAGAGCCGGCCTACGGCCTGTCGCGTAAACTCATAGACCACGCTGAAGGAGCGTGGTCCGTAGGGCGTTCGGGCATTGTCGCCCAGATAGAGATAGTCGTACTGAGGCAGCTCGCGCCGGATGGCATCGAGGATGGTCAACCCGCCATAGCCGCTGTCGAAGACGCCGATGGGGCCTGCCGCTTCAGGAAAACGCTCAGTTCTCAAATCTGAATCCTCAATTCTCAAATCTCTATTTTCAAATCTCATTGCTCAACCTTGGACAGCTCTTCCTTCACCTCCTCGTTCAGGTCGATAGCCAGCTCCGGGTCGATGAATGGGCAAGCATTGCTGTCGGTATTGACGACGACCGCCAGCTGGTGGCGGCGTGCCACAGCCGAGATAGCCATGCTGAGCCGGGCGTTCAGGGGGGACAATTTGTCCTTGCGAATCTGTTCCAGCTCCTGAAGGCTCTTCTCCTTGAACTCCACGTTACGCTCCAGAAGCTGCTGCAGCTCTGTCTGCCGCTTCAGCAGGATGGTGCGCGGGAAGTCTTTCCGGCCATCGAGGAAGGCCTCATACTTCTGGTTGAAATCGGCCTCTACGCGTTTCAGCTCCTCATTGTATGCCTGGCGCAGCGTGTCCATCTGCGCTTCCATGACGGTGTACTGAGGCATGGAGCGCAGCGCAGCGTCATAGCTGATGCAGCCAATGAAGATTTGCGCCCTTACAGGGCTAAATGACAACTGACAAATGATAAATGATAAAGCCATCACCATCATCCATCGTCTCATCTTTATTTGTTTCCGGTTTCCGTGCATACGCTCAATCGCATTTATCATCTGTCATTTATCATTTATCATTTAGGGCGAAGCCCGCCAAAGACCTTCGCCTACTTCAGTCCCAGTTTGGCCTTGACCTGAGCGGTGAGGTCGGTGGAAAGCGTGGTGGAGATGTAGGGAATGCCGGCGCCCATCTCCATGATGTAGACATAGCCACCCTCCTGTCCGAGAGTCTTGATGGCTTCGAGCACTTTAGCCGTGATGGCCTGCATCTTCTCCTGCTGCGCCTTGGCCAGAGCCTGGTCGTTGTCCTGATAGGTCTGCTGAATGCGCTGGTAGAGATCCTGCAGCTCCTGGTTGCGGCGGGTCTTGATGTTCTCGGGCAGGGTGGCCTCTTCCTTCTCGAAAGCCTCGGCCTTCTTCTGCAGCTCGTCCTGCATCGACTTCAGGTCGGCCTGATACTGCTCGGTGAGTTTCTCTATCTCTGTGCGGGCAGCGGTGAACTCAGGCATGGCCTGAATGATTTCCTGTGTGTTAACGTGGCCGAACTTGGGCTGGCTCTGGGCCGATGCGGTGAGACCGCAGATTGCGCAGATGGCGCAAATAATCATTTTTCTCATTGATTCTTTATTATTTATGGTTATTATTTTTGGTTTTGTTCTGGATCCTCCAGGTTTTCAGGATTTCTAGTTTGCATAGCCGAGCTTACGGAGCACCTCGTCGCTGACGTCAATCTTCGGAGAGCCGAAGATGATGCCTGTGTCGCTGGCGCGGTCGAGAATCAGCTGATAGCCACGTGTCTCAGCCACGTCCTTCACGGCATTGTAGATCTCCTCCTGGATGGGGTTCATCAGCGCGGTGCGTTTCTTGAAGAGCTCTCCCTCCGGGCCGAAGTACTGTCGCTTCAGGTCGGCAGCCTGCTTCTCCTTCTCCATGATAGCATCCTGACGGGCCTTCTTCTGCTCGGCCGAGAGGAACACCACCTCGTTCTGGTAGTTCTTGTACATGGTCTGAGCCTCTGTGGTGAGTGCATCGACCTCTGCCTGCCACTTCTTCGACACCTGCGAGAGCTGCTCATTGGCCCGCTCGTAGGCGGGGATGCTCTTGAGCACATAGTCCATGTCGATGAGGGCAAACTTCTGCGCCCTTGCAGGGCTAAACGACAAATGACAAACGACAAATGATAAAGCTATTATCATCATCCATCTGTGATTCATCATGCTGTTAATCTTTTCTTTCATACCTTTTCCTTATTTATTCTTTTATCATTTCTCATTTATCATTTATCATTTAGGGCGAAGCCCGCTAGAACTCCTGTCCTAGGACGAAGTGGAACTGGCTTCCTCCCTTACGCCATCCGCTGTTGCCCTGGTAGACGCTGTCGAAGCCGTAGGCCCAGTCGATGCCCATCAGGCCGACCATTGGCAGGAAAATGCGGACGCCGAAGCCGGCAGAGCGTTTCATGTCGAAGGGGTTGAAGTCCTTAATCGTGGCCCAGGCGTTACCGCCTTCCAGGAAGCCCAGTCCGTAGATAGTGGTGTTGCCCAGCATGAAGGGATAGCGCAGCTCCAGGGTGAAGCGGTCGTAGGCGTAGGCATCGTAGCTGCTATAGCGTCCCGGCGTGCGCTCGGCAGTGCTCAGGGCGTTGGCCGAGAGCGACAGCGAGCCGTTCTCATAGCCACGCAGGCCGATGGTCTCTTCCGCATAGCTGGTGGAGTAGCCGCTCATACCGTCGCCGCCCACATAGAAGGTCTCGAAGGGCGACTTCTTGTATTTGTTGTAGTTGCCCAGCAGGCCCAGCTCCACGCGGGTCATCAGCACGAAGCACTTCTGCCCACCGCTCAGAGCGGTGAAGGTGCGGCTCTTGAACTTCCACTTGTGATATTCCACCCAGCGGTACTTCTCGCGCTGCTCTTCCTGGAACTGGTCGTAGTCGTTGTAGTAGGTGTCCCAGGTGGCTAGGCCCTTGTAGTCCTTATTGTCGAAGAGCGACCAGGGCGGCGTGAGCGACACGCTCAGTGCGAACTCCGATCCGCGACGGGGGAAGAGGGGATTATCAGTAGATGTACGCGTGAGCGCGAGCGAGAGGTTCAGGTTGTTGGAGTTGCCGTTGGAGATGAGGAAGTACTGCCAGTCTTTCAGCATGTAGCGCTGGTAGGCCAGCGTGGCTGAGAACTGGAAGTAGTCGTCGGGCCAACGCAGTCGCTTGCCCCACCCTACTGAGAGTCCGAACAGCTTCACGTACTTGTCGTCGTCGAGGAAGCTCTCGTAGTTGTTGTAATAACCGTTGTTATAGTAGCCATAGCCGCCGTACATATACTGCAGGGACGACATGTAGGCCGAGTTATAGTAGTTGCTGCTGACGTCGCTCTGCTTCGAGTAGTAGGCGCCGATGTTGAGGGCGTTCGGGCGCTTGCCGCCAAACCAGCCCGTGCCGTAGCTGGCAGAGAGCGAAGAGTAGTAGCGGCCATTGGTCTGGTAGGACAGTCCCACCTGCTCGCCGTCGCCGGCAGGGAGGAATCCGCGGTGCAGCTTATTCTTTCCCAGCAGGTTGCGCAGGGAGAAGTTGTTGAACTTGATGCCGACGCGGCCGATGATGCCCGTCTGTCCCCAGCCCAGCGACAGCTCCAGCTGGTCGTTGCTCTTCTGCTCCAGCTCCCAGTTGATGTTCACCGTGCCGCTTTCGCCGTCGGGCTTCACATCGGGGTTGATGGCCGTCTCGTCGAAATAGCCCATGGAGGCAATCTCACGGTAGGAGCGCATCAGCGCCTCTTTCGAGAACAGGTCGCCGGGCTTGGTGCGCAGCTCACGGCGCACCACCTCCTCGTAGAGGCGGTCGTTGCCGAATATCTTCACGTTGTTCAGGTGAGCCTGCGGGCCTTCCATGATGCGCACCTCCAGGTCAATCGAGTCGCCCACGATGTTCACCTCGGCCGGGTCTACCTGCGAGAACACATAGCCGTTGTTGTAATAGTAGTCGTGCACGCCGTCCTCATCGGTGAGCAGGCGCTTGTTGATGAGTTTCTGGTTGTAGACGTCGCCTTTCTTCATGGCCAGCGTACGCTCCAGTCCCTCCGTTGGCACCACGGTATTACCCACCCAGGTGATGTTTCGCAGGTAGTACTTGTCGCCCTCCTCCACCTTCAGGAAGACGTTGACGTGCTTCTCGTCCTCGTTCCAGATAGAGTCATCGACGACGGTGGCGTCGCGGAAACCCAGCTCGTTGTACTTCTCTATGAGCGTCTTCTTGGCCTCGGCATATCGCTCGGGGGTGAATTTCTTGGCCTTGAAGAAGTTCTTGAACTTGCCTGCCTCATGGATTTTGCCCAGTGCACCCTTGGTAAAGAAGCCGCCCTTGATGACAGCATCCTTCACTTGCTCGTTGCCTTCAAGCACGATGTGGCGCACCTTCATCTTGTCCTTCTTGTCGATAATCACGTCGAGCACCACCTGGTTCTTGCCCGTCACGTCGTCGTGCTGGGTGATCTCGATATCCGCATTCTTGTAGCCCTTGTCGTCGAAGTATTTCTTGGCCAGGATCTTTGCCCTGTCCACGAGGTTCTTCGTCATGCTCATGCCCTTGGCCATGCCCAGCTTGGTTTCCAGGTCTTCGCGTTCGCTCTTCTTCACACCGCTATAGTTGATGGCACTGATACGCGGGCAGAGGGCAAGGTTGATGCAGAGGTAGACCTTCGAGTCGACGATGCTGTCGGCGGTGATGCTCACCTTCGAGAAGAGGCCGTGCTTCCAGTAACGCTTCACGGCTTCGGTTATCTCCTGTCCGGGAAGGTCTATCTTCTGGCCTACGGAGAGTCCTGAGAGATTGATCAGCACATAGTCCTCATAGTCGGAGACGCCCTTCACGGCAATTCCGCCTATCTCCAACTGCCTGGGCGTGCCGGCGTAGGAGATGTCGGGCTTTTCGATGAAAGTCTGCGCCGCTGCGCTTAAAGGCAAAAAGGCAAAAAGGCAAAAGGGCAAAAGCCATTTCGCCATCCTTTTAACCTTATATATTATATGTAAACTCATTTACTCTTTTCTCTTATTACCTTCTTACCTTTTTACTTTTCCTTGCCCTCCACCTGTGCTTCCGTCTTTCCGTAGCGTCGCTGGCGGCTCTGGTAGCTGGCGATGGCCTTGTAGAGGTCTTCAACCTTGAAGTCAGGCCAGTAGGTGTCGCAGAAATACAGCTCGGAATAGGCTATCTGCCAGAGCAGATAGTTCGAGATGCGCAGCTCGCCTCCTGTACGGATGAGCAGGTCGGGGTCGGGCATGAAGTTCGTACACAGATGCTGACTGATAAAGTCCTCTGTGATATCCTCTGAGCGTATGCCTCCTGTCCGCCAGTTCTTGAGGATATTCTTAGGCAGCTCCTCCATGTCGTGCACCTCTCTGACAATCTGCTTGACGGCATTGGTGATTTCCCAACGGCTGGAGTAGCTCAGCGCCACCACCACCGTCATACGGGTGTTGTTGGCGGTGTGCTCCTCTGTCTCTTTCAGCTTTTGGTCCACGATGTCGGGAAGGCGCGAGCGGTCGCCGATGACGCGGAAGCGCACATTGTTCTTCATGAATATCTCGTCTTCCAGTGAACTCAGCACCAGGCCCATGAGTGCCGACACCTCTTCGGCGGGGCGGTTCCAGTTCTCGGTACTGAACGTATAAAGCGTGAGATACTTCACCCCCAGGCGTACACACTCTGAAGTGATGAGCCTGACAGTCTCCACGCCCTCCTTGTGTCCGTAGGTGCGGTCCAGCCCGCGCTCGATGGCCCAGCGCCCGTTGCCGTCCATGATGATGGCAATATGCTGGGGGATACGACTCATATCCAATTCCCTCAAGATGGGGGATTGAGGTTCTGAACAAGCTGCTTTTATGTTGTTATTCTCTTCCATTTTCTTTGCTGTTGTCTTGTTTTAGACGGCCACCCCTTCCGTCAGGGGGATTAGCGGTCGTTGTTACATGTCTTGCACCGTTCCCAGAAGTCGTATGTCAACGAAATCTGCAGTGTGCTGTAGCAGTCGGTGTTCTTGAACATTCCGCTGCTCTTGATGCCGTACAGGTCTTTCATCCCGTCGAGCTTGTCGCTGCCCGTGAAGTGCATCACCCATTCTGCCGTCAGGTTCAGCCGGTCGCGGAGCTTGTATTTCACGCCTGCGCCGACAAGCAATGCCGCTGCCATGGTTCCCGAATGCGCGATGACGGCCTGCCTGTCGTCAGTGCCGCCCTCGGTGGGTGTCGTAGGCTCGAAGGCCTGCGTCAGCTTCGGCTTTCCCGTGAAGCATAGCCCTGCCCCCAGAGCAATGAACGGTGTCAGCGGCTTGGCTCCCAGATACTCCTTGCCCGTGCCAAAGGGCCAGAAGTTGTATTCGTAGCGCAGCGAGAAGTCGGTGATACTGGTCTTGAAGTCCACCGGGTTGTCGTGAAGCTCCGGATACCAGGTTTCCACCTCTCTCGACGAGCCTTTCAGACTGCTGAAGCCCAGCTGTGCCGCCAATGCCATGCGCGGGTTCATCTTAAATTTGGCCACCGCCGCCAGCATGGGCTGCATGCCCTTGAGCGGGGAGCCGTTGAAGTCGCCTTGGTAGGCCGTCAGCCCCAGGCCGCCGCCTGCCTCCATGCGGTATTCCGGCTCGTCCTGCGCCGCAGCGCGGCTGAATGTCAAATGACAAATGAGAAATGATAAAGCCAGCACCGTCAGGCATCGGCTCCTCACCATCATGCCGTTCCAGCAGCTTGTCTTGTCATTTGCCATTTCATTCCTCATCTCTCGTTGCTCATTTAGAGAGGAAGCCTCGCCAGAGCTGGCCCGTACTGGTGAGCAGCCACAATCGGCCCTTGGCGTCGCCAGCCATCGATATGACCTCGCCGGTCAGCGTCGCAGGCAAGTCGAAGCTGTTGTTCTTCCGCCAGGAGATGCCCTGGTCGCGCGACTGGCGCATCTTGTTGTCGCTGCCCAGGCTGAGCACCGTGCCGTCGTAATAGGCCAGCAGCGTATGGCTCATCTTCAGCAACGGGAAGCGGTTGGCATCGTCGAAAGGCATGTAGACCCACTGCCCGCCGCCGGCCCATGGGGCCAGCTTGCGCCACACGCGCATGTTCGCCTCGTCCTCCTGCCTCGGTGCACCCACCAGCAGCAGATAGGTAGTCTCGTTGGCCATGGCGTAGGGCCAGCCCACGATGGCATATCCGTGCAAGGGCAGCAGCGACGTGTCATCGTCGAGCGTCTCCGTCTGCCAGTCCTGCGCATCCTTCTTCCTGCTCTTCAGCAGTCCGTCGTCGGGGTCTATCGTATAGTAAGTGTCGCCCACGAGGAACACCCCGCTTTCGCGGCCCAGCATTACGCTGTCGCCCTCTGCCTCCAGACGGGGCTCATAGGTGGGCAGTTCCATGGTCTGAGCCAGCTCCCATCCGAAGGTGGTGCCCTGCTCGCTGCTGACGTCCAGCCTGACGGTATAGTCGCGGTACACGGTGCCGTCGGCGGAATAGACCCGGAAGATGCGCGGCTGGGAGAAGTCGATGGAGTCACTGGAGGAATAGAACTTCAGCGAGTCGCTGACCATTGACTGCACAGCCACAACGCCGTTGTTCTTTGCCTGAACGGTGCACAGCACATGCTTTACGTCGGTGCCCACGGGCAGTGTCTTCGTGTTGTAGATGCAGCGGTTCAGATGGTCTATCCGCATGGGATAGTCCGACCCCGTCAGCGTAGTCTTGATGACGGTGTCGTTGCCCGTCTTCGACGAGACGCTGGCAGTATATCGGTTCAGCGTGCCCAGCGTGAACTGGGTGATGGCCGTGTCTTTACTGAGGTACACCACTTCGTCGTCATTTTTCAGACACGACGCGAGTACCGCCACACCGGCCAACAGGGCACAGAGCCGTAGGGAAAATCTCTTCATTTCGCAAATTTTGGGTGCAAATTTACGCACATTTCTGCAAAAAACCCCCTTTTTCATCATAATATTAAGTAAAATATATCATTATTTGTCGGTTTTTAAGTTGTTTTTAGGATTTAATTCGTAACTTTGCACCAAAATTGCAAATAAGTAAATCGTAAATCGTAAATCTATGTATCCACGTTTGACCGCTGCTGAAGCAGCAGCAATGATTAAGAATGGCGACCACATCGCCATGAGTGGCTTCACACCTGCTGGTGTGGCAAAGGCTACAACCAAGGAGTTAGCAAAGTTTGCAGTCGCCGAGCATGAGGCAGGGCGCGAGTTCAAGGTGGCCATCTTCACAGGTGCCTCCACCGGACAGAGCACCGACGGCGACCTGGCCAACGCACAGGCTATCCTCTACCGTGCACCCTACACGACGAACCCCGACTTCCGCAAGCACGTGAACATGGGCGAGATTCCCTACAACGACCTGCACCTGAGCCACATGGCACAGGAGCTGCGCTACGGGTTCTACGGCGATGTGGACTGGGCCATCCTTGAGGTCTGCGACATTGAGGACGCTGGCGACGACTACCATGTCTACCTGACCGCCGCCGGCGGCATCAGCCCCACGGCAGCCCGGCTGGCCAAGAAGGTCATCCTCGAGCTGAACAGTTTCCACAACCCCAACGCCAAGTACCTCCACGACGTCTACGAACCGCTCGATCCCCCTTACCGCAAGCCCATACCCATCTTCAACGTGGGCGACCGCATCGGCGTGCCCTACGTCTCCATCCCCAAGTCGAAGGTGGTGGGCGTCGTAGAGTGTAACATCCCCGACGAGGCCCGTGCCTTCAAGGACAGCGACCCCGTGACCGACAGGATTGGCTACCTCACCGCCGAGTTCCTGGTCGACGAGCTGCACAAGGGCCGCATTCCCAAGGAGTTCCTGCCCCTGCAGAGCGGCGTAGGCTCGACGGCCAACGCCATCCTCGGCGCACTGGGCGAGGACAAGCACGTGCCCGACTTCAACATCTACACCGAGGTGCTGCAGGATGCCGTCGTCGGCATGATGCTCTCCGGCCGTGTGAAGGATGCCTCGGCCTGCTCGCTCACCGTCTCCAACGACTGCCTGATGCAGGTCTACAACAACATGGACTATATGAAGCAACACCTCACACTGCGCCAGAGTGAGATTTCCAACCATCCCGCCGTCATCCGCCGACTGGGTGTCATCGCCATCAACACCGCCATCGAGGTCGACATCTATGGCAATGCCAACTCCACACACATCAGCGGCACGAAGATGATGAACGGCATCGGCGGCTCGGGCGACTTCATCCGCAACGCCTACCTCAGCATCTTCACCTGCCCCAGTGTGGCCAAGGGCGGCTGCATCTCCAGCGTGGTGCCCTTCGTCACCCACCAGGACTCCTCGGAGCACGATGTCAACATCATCGTCACCGAGCAGGGCATAGCCGACCTTCGCGGCAAGAGCCCCATGCAGCGTGCACAGACCATCATCGAGAACTGCGCACATCCCGACTACAAACAGCTGCTCTGGGACTACCTGAAACTGGGCACCGGCGGACATACCCGCCACTGCCTCACCGCTGCCTTCGCCATGCACGACACGCTGGCCCGCAAGGGTGACATGAAGCTGACGGACTTCTCGGAGTACGTGAAATAGAAGACGGTTCTTGTTTTAACCTGAACTGTTCACGCAGTTATTAATGTCTGCGACGCTACGTGTAATATACGTTAATGACCCGCAAATGGTTCGTTAATGCTTCGCAAAGAAATCATTTACGACCCATTCACGTTTCATTCACGCTTATTCTACGTAGCGCCGCAGGCATTTTCTTACGCGCGCGCGTAATAAACGCCGAAAAATCGAGCTACACGCGCTACTTAGGCACCAAACAAGCTGATTAGCAGACGATTGTCTGTAGCTACACGCCTGTTTTTGGCGCTACCCTTGTAGCTACAGGCAAATACTAACGCCGTTTGGAAAAAAACGAACGCCGTCTGGAAAAAAACGAACGCCGTTTGGGAAAATACGAACGCCGTTTGGGAAAATACGAACGCTATTTTTTCGTCCCAAGCCTTGGGACTTTTTGGGGGCAACAATATGGCAGTTGACCCAGGAATTCTTCTTCGGCGGTAGCCGCTCCCCTCCCCTTAAGGGGAGGGGAGCGGCTTTCGGAAAAGTTCTTGAAGCCAAGCGGCCGCTCGACCTTTGGTCGCTTGCAAGGCAAGAAAGCCGAGCGAATCGAGGCCAGCAAATTCAGGGTCACCAGCTATGTCATTGCCTTTTTTTGCCTTTGGTTTCCGTCATCAGCAGTTTTCATTTCCGCTACGAAGAAGAATTCACCGTCGGCAAGCCCTCCGTAGTCCCAAACAAACAGCTGTAGCTACAAAGGTAGCGCCAAAATAAGTCCTGTAGCTACCAACAACAAACTACATACCAGCAACTTAGATGCTAATGTAGCGCATGTAGCGCCTCTTTTCAGCCTATATATACGCGCGTACGCGCGCGAGAAACATCATACCCTGCGGCGCTACGGAATACACGGGAACAGAACGCGAACACACGGGAACAGAACATCGCCGTTACTGCAAAATCTGCAAAACAGCATCAGCGTTATCAGCGACATGCCGGTGAACATCTACAATGCCTGCAGCGGCGACGGTGCCCGCGCTGCCTGCCCTGAAACGGAGCCAGAAAGCACTCGCCATAGACGTGTTTACACCCCAAGCGTGTCGTTATATTAGTAAATGTCGCATAAATTTAGTATTATTTAACGGCGTGGATTTGGTATTCGTTCTATTATTTTGTATCTTTGCCGTCGATAATCTGGCGGCGGTGAAACCGCAGACTAATAACCATTATAAGATTTTCGCTTATGAAAAATGATTACTTGAAACTGGCAGCCCTCGCTATGGCGATGACGGCTGCACAGACAGCTTTGGCTGTAGACTTCCCCTATGCCAAGGTCCCTGTCGACGGTGAGACCTACATTCTGGCCAGCCGTTCAAACCCCACTAACTTCTGGACGCGTACCAGCTGGGACGGTGCCTACTATCTCCTTCCGCTGGCCGACGCGAAGAACAACCTGGGCGTGTTCACCGCCCATGCCGCCGAGGATGGCAGCTGGTATTTCAGTGTTGACAACGGCGAGGATGGCCTGACGTTCGGTGGGAACACCTTCTATGGCACCACCTACGTGGGCATTCCCTACGGCACCGACAACCTGCACGGCAAGCTCGACAACCCCGCCTACTGGACACTGGAGCCAAGCGACAAGGCAGGCTTCTATCTGCTGAAAGCCGGACAGGGCCAGGAAAACGAGAACACCATCAACGGCTACCTCCACCTGAATGCCGGCAATCAGTATCCCATCATCAACGAGACGGACTACAACGGCGGCTGGTTCCCCGACTACTACGGCGGGGTGCAGACCGACGAAGAAGGCTACCCCGTGTTCGACGAGAACGGCTTCCTCATCCCCCTGAACACCATCTCGCGCTACTGGGCATTCCTCTCGCCTGCCGACGTGGAGCCATACGCCGTGAAAGTGCAGCTCTATGCCCTGCTGCAGGACATCGAGGACAACTACCTGCAACTGGGCGACTACCAGCAGGGCTTCCAAGGTGCGCTCGACGCTGCCATGCCCTATTATAATAAGGAGGAATTCACGCAGGAGGACCTCGACGCCGCGAAAGCCATCATCAATGCCAAGATGCTGCTCTACCGCGAGATTCTGACTGCCATCAACCTGCTGACCAGCGGCTCGCCCAGCAGCAGCCTGAGCAACGCCATCGACGAGGCCACGAAGGCCTTCAACGAGCAGACTGACACCGCCGCCCTGGAGGCTGCGCTGGCTGCGCTGAAGACGGCCGAGCAGGCCTACGCCCAGGGGTCGGGCGACCTCACACCGCTCATTGCGAACAACAGCTTCGAAGACCTCTCCTCGCAGGGCGGGCAGATGACCAGCAGCGTGGAGGGTGCCCCCACGGGATGGAATGTCTACATCAGGGGCCAGCAGGTGGTCACCGCCGACGAGGTGCGTGCAGCGGGCATCACTGCCTGGCACGGCATCAACAACGATGCTGAGGGTGCCCTCGACGGCGACTATGCCTTCGGCCTGTGGAACGGCGGCGTGCCCGAATACGAGGTGTCGCAGACGCTGACCGGACTGGAGAACGGCTCCTACACCATCGCCGCCGCCCTGATGGTGGGTGCGAACAACAACGGCTCGCGCCGCACCACGCAGCGTATCTTCGGCAACCTGAACGCGAAGTATTTCGGCAAGGACTATGACTACAACGAGGAACTGCTTGACCAGGGCGAGGTCTACGGCTTCGAAGGACTGGAGGAGCCTACCACCGACCGCCAGCTGCAGGAGATGACCGTCCGGGCCTTCGTCTACGACGGCACGCTGACCTTCGGCCTGCGCACCAACGGCGACCTGGCTGCCGCCAACCGCGAGACGGCTAACCCCGCCGGTGGCGACGGATGGTTCAAGCTTGACAACTTCCGCATCTACAAGGAGGGCTACATCCAGGAGGACGCCCTGGAGGTGTATGAGCACTTCGCCAAACTCTACGACAAGCTCTACGGCCAGCAGATGCAGCACGCAGTGAAGGAGCAGCTGGAGGCCGTGCTCGACATCAAGATAAGCAAGGACAGCCCGAAGGAGGAGGTCATCCAGGCCATCGTCACGCTGAAAGACCTCTATCCCACCGTGCAGGCATCTGTGCAGCTCTATGCCGACCTGTATTCCGCCATCGAGCTGGGCAACATGATGCTGCTCGACTATCCGCTGAGCAGTCATGCCGACGACTTCAGCGACCTGCTCATGGAAGCCCAGGACATGTATGAGGAGGCTGAGGCCGGCGAGGAGGAGGTGAACGAGATGATTGCCAGCATCAAGGACGGCATCGAGGAGCTGAAGGCCACGGCGGTGAGCTTCGGCGACATCACCTTCATCATCAAGAACCCCAGTTTCGAAGACCTGAGCAACCAGGGCAACAGCCCCAGCAGCGGCACGGCCAACCCGCCTTACGGATGGACACTGAAGCTCGACGGCGAGGTGATTGACAAGGCGCCCGGACTGGCATGGTGCGGCATCAACAACGGCGACAACATCAGCGTCATGCTGGACGACGGTACGGAGATTACCCACCAGTATACCGACGGCACCCATCTCTGGGGCATCTGGGACTCGAACATCCCCGAGGTGGAGCTCAGCCAGACCTTCATGAACATGCCCATGGGCACCTATACGCTGCAGGCCGACGTGATGGTGCAGTACAACTGGGCAGGCGACTGCACGACCACGCAGCGCATCTTCGGCAACAACTACGTGCAGATGTGGGGACAGGAGAGTGCCTACTCTGAGCTGAACCTCCCCGCCGACGCCAAGAACGCCACGGAGCTGACCTACGCCGGCCATGTCTGCGCTCCCGGCCTGGAGGGGCTGGAGAACAGCGACCTGTTGCATCCGATGTCGGTGACCTTCGAGGTGGGCGATGACCAGACGGCCACCATCGGCTTCCGCACCAACGGCGTAAATGCCGACGGACTGAAGTTCAGCGACGGCGAGGGTGCCCTCAACGGACAGGGATGGTTCAAGGTGGACAATTTCCGTCTCTCCTACGACAGTGAGGAGCTGACTGCCATCGGCGGCGTGAAGGTGAAGGGCGACAATGCCACGGTGTTCTACACCGTCGACGGCCGCAGGCTTCAGGCCCCGCAGCGCGGACTGAACATCATGCGCGCCGGCGACAAGACGGTGAAAATCATGGTGAAGTAAGCAGCTCGTTTAGTGGAGTCATGACAAAATCCCTCTCCTGCATCAGCGGGTGAGGGATTTTCAGATCCGGCTCGTCGACGTGAAGGTCGTCGTAGAGCAGGATGTCGATATCGATGGGACGGTCGTGGTAGACGGGACGGGGCGGCGTGCCGACGGCGGCAGACTGCACGTCACGACGGGTGGCGTGCCTCTTCCGCTTGCCCAGCTGCCGCTCGATGCGCTGGGTGGCGCGCAGCAGCTGGCGGGGCGACAGCGCGGTGCGTACACAGACGACGGCGTTGACAAAGCTGTTGGCCGACTCAAAGCCCCAGGGGTCGGAATAGTAGAGAGCAGACTGGCGCACCACGGTGCCAATCTGCTCTGCTATTTGATGCACTGCCCTGCGGATGTGCTCCTCCCTCTCCCCCAGGTTGGAACCCAGCCCCAGATAAACCGTGTGCTGCTCAATGGTCAAAATAGCTGATGCTAAGTGGTTGATGCTTAATCGCTGAGGATGAGCATGGCATCGCCATAGCAGCCGAACTTGAAGCCCTCGCGCAGTGCCGTCTCGTAGGCTTCCATGCACAGCTCGTAGCCGCTGAAGGCGGCGGTGAGCATCATCAGCGTGGACTCGGAGTGGTAGAAGTTGGTGATCATGGCATCGGCCAGCCCGAACTCATAGGGCGGGAAGATGAACTTGTTGGTCCAGCCGTTGTACTCCTTGAGCATGCCGTCGGTGCCTACCGATGACTCTGTGGCGCGCGCCGTGCTGACACCCACCACGCAGACCTTGTTGCCGTTCTGCTTGGCCTGGTTGACGATGCGGCAGGCCTCCGGGCCGATGTATATCTGCTCAGAGTTCATCTTGTGCTTCGTGAGGTCTTCCACCTCGATGGGGTCGAAACAGCCCAGCGAGCAGTGGAGGGTGACGAAAGCATTCTGGAAGCCTCGGATCTCCATAATCTTCATCAGCTCACGGCTGAAGTGCAGACCGGTGGCAGGGGCGGTGACGGCTCCCTCGTTCTTGGCGAAGATGGTCTGGAAGTTCACCGTGTCGTCCTCGTCGGGCGGACGGCGGTCGATGATATAGCGCGGCACGGGGGCTGACCCCAAGGAGAAGAGCTCGCGCTTGAACTCGTCGTGCGGACAGTCGTAGAGGAAGCGGAGGGTGCGCCCCCGGCTGGTGGTGTTGTCGATGACCTCGGCCACCATGGGGCCGTCGCCGTCGAAGAACAGCTTGTTGCCGATGCGGATCTTGCGGGCGGGTTCGACGAGCACGTCCCACAGGCGCAGCTCGGGATTGAGCTCTCGCAGGAGGAAGACCTCTATCTGTGCGTCGGTCTTTTCCTTGGTGCCGAAAAGACGTGCCGGGAAGACGGCGGTATCGTTGAACACGAAGGTGTCGCCCTCGTGGAAATAGTCGACAATGTTTCGGAAGTTCAGCGGCTCCGAGGTGTCATTGCCGTCGGCATCTTTCTGCCAAAGGTCTATTTTCCCGCTCTTGCGGTGTACCACCATCAGGCGGCAGCGGTCGCGCTGGTAGACACGTTCCACGGTGCCGTCTTCGTTTTTGAAGACGCGATGAGGGGGATAGAGTGCTATCTGCTCATCGGGCAGCTTGAATTTGAATTGTGATAGTTTCATATCGTCGACAGATTATCAGTTCTATATGACGGACAAAGAAATTAATTAAAGCCAGAGTAACAGAGTTACAGAGTAACATGGGTTTTAAAGACATGGTAACATGCTTTTTAAAGGCAGAGTAACACGGTTTTAAAGACAGAGTAACAGAGTAACAGAGTAACAAGGGGCTTAAAGACAGAGTAACATAATAACAGAGTAATATGGAGGTTAAAGACAGAGTAACATAATAACAGAGTAACATGAGGCTTAAAGACAGAGTAACATAATAACAGAGTAACATGGAGGTTAAAGACAGAGTAACATAATAACAGAGTAACATGGAGGTTAAAGACAGAGTAACATAATAACAGAGTAACATGGGGCTTAAAGACAGAGTAACATAATAACAGAGTAACATGAGGCTTAAAGACAGAGTAACATAATAACAGAGCAACATGGGGTTTAAAGACATAATAACATAATAACATGTTATTATGTCTTTTACTATGTTACTGTGCCTGCTTATTGTTATTATGTTACTATGTCTTTTTCTCATTACAACTTCTGCTCTATTGTTATTTTGTTACTATGTCTTTATCTCATTACCGTGTCTATTTTATTGTTATTATGTTATTATGTTACTATGTCTTTACCTC
>JAILFU010000099.1 GCA_024697405.1 Prevotella sp. | reverse complement strand
CTGTAAAAGGGGATTTCCCTGGTGAATAACAAATAACTTCAATTTTAAGACAATGAGTAAACTGACAAAAAATCAAAAGTTGGTAGCTGATAAGGTTGAAGCAGGGAAAGCATACTCTTTGAAGGAAGCAGCCGCATTGGTGAAGGAAATTACCACCACCAAGTTTGATGCTTCTGTGGATATCGATGTACGCTTGGGCGTTGACCCACGTAAGGCTAACCAGATGGTTCGTGGCGTTGTGTCGCTGCCGAACGGAACTGGTAAGGTAACTCGCGTGCTCGCCCTCTGTACTCCTGATCAGGAGGCTGCCGCCAAGGAAGCTGGTGCCGACTATGTTGGTCTGGACGAATATATCGAAAAGATCAAGGGCGGTTGGACTGATGTTGATGTAATCATTACGATGCCCTCATGCATGGGTAAGTTGGGTCCCTTGGGTCGCGTGCTCGGTCCTCGTGGTTTGATGCCTAACCCCAAGAGCGGCACTGTTACTATGGATGTTGCTAAAGCAGTGAAGGAAGTGAAGCAGGGTAAGATTGACTTCAAGGTTGACAAGGCAGGTATCGTGCACACGTCAATCGGTAAGGTGTCTTTCAATGCCGAACAGATTTTCGAGAACGCAAAGGAATTCATTGCTACTATCGTAAAGCTGAAGCCCGCTGCTGCTAAGGGTACTTATATCAAGAGTATCTTCCTTTCAAGCACTATGAGTAAGGGTATCAAGATAGATCCTAAATCAGTTGAATAACTCGTTAAAAGATTAGACAAATGAAAAAGGAAGTAAAAGATACTATTATCGTAGAACTTGGAGAGAAACTGAAGCAGTTCCCTCACTTCTATCTGGTCGACCTGACTGGACTGAATGCTGAGAAGACCAGCGACCTGCGTCGCAAGTGCTTCAAGAACGAGATCAAGATGGTTGTTGTGAAGAATACCCTTCTCCACAAGGCTTTCGAGGCTTCTGAGATTGATTTCTCTCCCCTGTATGACTGCTTGAAGGGCAATACTGCTGTGATGTTCACACAGACAGCTAATGTTCCCGCCAAACTCCTCAAGGAATATGAGAAGGAAGGTATCCCCGCACTGAAGGGTGCCTATGCCGAGGAAAGCATCTTCGTTGGTGCTGACAAACTTGCCGAGTTGGTTGCTATCAAGAGCAAGAACGAACTTATCGCCGATGTTGTGGCTCTGCTGCAGTCGCCGATCAAGAATATTGTTTCTGGCTTGAATGCCGGTGGCAAGATCCACGGTCTGCTTGACGCTATCGCTGAGCGTAACAAATAAGCGAAAAGTAAATAACATTAACATTAAAAACAATTAAAAAATTTAAATAAAAATGGCAGATATCAAAGCTATTGCAGAAGAGTTGGTAAACCTTACTGTAAAAGAAGTTAACGAGTTGGCAACAGTCCTGAAGGACGAGTACGGAATTGAGCCTGCTGCTGCAGCCGTTGCTGTAGCTGCTGGTCCTGCTGCAGCTGCTGCTGAGGCAGTTGAAGAGAAGTCTTCTTTCGATGTAATCCTGAAGGAGACTGGCGCAAACAAGCTACAGGTAGTAAAGGCTGTTAAGGAAGCTTGCGGTCTTGGTCTGAAGGAAGCTAAGGATCTGGTTGACGGTGCTCCCGCTACCGTGAAGGAAGGTCTGAGCAAGGAAGAGGCTGAGAACCTGAAGAAGGCTATCGAGGCTGCTGGTGCCGTAGTTGAGCTGAAGTAATTCAGAAACCAACAATAACATTTGGTTAGGAGCTCTCCAGTAGAGGGTTCCTAACCTTTTCTTTGTCTTTTCTAGTCAAAACTAGTTCTACTAGTCTGACTAGTACGACTAGAATCACTAGGAATAATAAACAAAATATATATGACTTCAAAAGTAATAGACAACAGAGTAAACTTTGGCAGTGTCAAGAATCCCATGCCACTCCCAGATTTCCTCGATGTGCAATTAAAGTCTTTCAAAGACTTCCTACAGTTGGACACACCGCCTGAGGAACGCAAGAACGACGGTCTGTATAAGGTGTTCGCCGAGAACTTCCCTATCACCGATACGCGTAATAACTTCGTGCTTGAGTTCCTGGATTACTATATCGACCCGCCACGCTATACCATTGACGAGTGTTTGGAGCGTGGCCTGACCTATAGTGTACCCCTGAAGGCCAAACTGAAACTGTATTGCACAGACCCCGACCATGAGGATTTCGGTACAGTGATTCAGGACGTATTCCTCGGTCCCATTCCCTACATGACGGCTAACGGCACATTCGTCATCAACGGTGCCGAGCGTGTTGTGGTATCACAGTTGCACCGTTCACCCGGTGTATTCTTCGGACAGAGCGTTCATGCCAACGGCTCTCTGCTCTATTCTGCCCGTATCATTCCTTTCAAGGGTTCGTGGATTGAGTTTGCAACGGACATCAACAACGTGATGTATGCTTACATCGACCGTAAGAAGAAGTTGCCCGTAACAACCCTGCTTCGTGCCATCGGTTTCGAGACCGATAAGGACATTCTGCAGATCTTCGACCTGGCCGAGGAAGTAAAGGTCAACAAGAAGGCATTGAAAGAAGGCATCGGCTGCAAGCTCGCCGCCCGTGTGCGGAAGAGTTGGAACGAGGACTTCGTTGATGAGGATACCGGTGAAGTGGTGTCTATTGAGCGTAACGAGGTCATCATGGACCGTGAGACCGAGATTACCGAGGACAACCTCATGGACATTCTGGAGAGCGGTGCAGCCACCATCCTTGTTCACAAGGACGAAGCAGTGGCCCAGGACTTCAATATCATCTTCAACACCCTGGCCAAAGACCCCAGTAACTCTGAGAAAGAGGCTGTGCTCTACATCTACCGCCAGCTGCGCAATGCAGACCCTGCCGACGATGCCAGCGCACGTGAGGTAATCCAGAACCTGTTCTTCTCTGACAAGCGTTACGACCTGGGCGACGTTGGCCGCTACCGTATTAATAAGAAGTTGGGACTTGACACCGAAATGGATGTCCGTGTCCTGACCAAAGAAGATATCATTGAGATTATCAAGTATCTCATCCAGCTGATCAACTCGAAGGCTGCCGTTGACGATATCGACCACCTGTCGAACCGTCGTGTACGCACCGTGGGTGAGCAGCTGTCTAATCAGTTCTCTATCGGTCTGGCCCGTATGAGCCGCACCATCCGCGAGCGAATGAATGTCCGTGATAACGAGGTGTTCACCCCGATGGACCTGATCAACGCCAAGACGATTTCAAGTGTTATCAACTCGTTCTTCGGCACCAACCCGCTGTCACAGTTCATGGACCAGACAAACCCACTGGCCGAGGTGACCCACAAGCGTCGTCTCTCTGCACTGGGTCCTGGCGGTCTGAGTCGTGAACGCGCCGGTTTCGAGGTTCGTGACGTACACTACACACACTACGGTCGTCTGTGTCCTATTGAGAGTCCTGAAGGACCTAACATCGGTCTGATCTCTTCTCTCTGTGTCTATGCAAAGATCAATGAGCTGGGCTTCATCGAGACACCATACCGTAAGGTGGAGAACGGTATAGCCAACCTGAATGATGACGGTATCGTATACCTCACGGCTGAGGAAGAAGAGAACTACATTATCGGTCAGGGTAACGCACCTCTGAACGACGATGGTACGTTCATCCGTCCGGTTGTAAAATGCCGTCAGGATGCCGATTTCCCCGTGGTGCCTCCCACTGATGTCAACCTCATGGATGTATCTCCCCAACAGATTGCCTCTATCGCTGCATCGCTCATTCCTTTCTTGGAGCACGACGATGCTCACCGAGCACTGATGGGATCGAACATGATGCGCCAGGCTGTTCCTCTGCTCCACAACGAGGCACCTATCGTAGGTACTGGTATTGAGAAGCAGGTATGTGAAGATTCACGTACGATGGTGACCGCCGAAGGTGACGGTGTGATTGACTATGTTGACGCTACCACAATCCGTATCCTCTACGATCGCACGGAAGACGAGGAGTTCGTCAGCTTCGAACCCGCCATGAAGGAATACCGTATTCCTAAGTTCCGTCGTACCAACCAGAACATGACCATCGACCTGCGTCCTATCTGCAACAAGGGACAGCGCGTGAAGAAGGGAGACATCCTGACTGAGGGTTATGCTACTGAAGACGGTGAACTGGCACTGGGTCGTAACCTGCTGGTGGCTTATATGCCTTGGAAGGGTTACAACTACGAGGATGCCATCGTGCTTAACGAGCGTATCGTTCGTGAGGATGTGCTGACTTCTGTCCACGTCGATGAGTACTCACTCGATGTTCGTGAGACCTAGCGTGGTATGGAAGAGTTCACCGCCGATATTCCCAATGTCAGCGAGGAAGCCACGAAGGACCTCGACGAGAATGGTGTCATCCGCGTGGG
>JAILFU010000084.1 GCA_024697405.1 Prevotella sp. | reverse complement strand
GGGGTTGTCGGACACCATGTAGCACATGCTGCATGACGACGGGGCGGGATTGCTGCCGCGCTTGGCGAACTTGCTCCAGTCGTTGCGGTCGGACCACGAGGTGTTATAGGTGTAGACATAGCGGCCGTTCATCATGTTCAGCTCGCTGGCCTCGAAGAGATAGGGGGCAGGCAGATTGACAGCTTTGCCGTCGAGGGCGGTCATCGAGGGTTTCAGCTTGGCCATGCGCGAGTTGCCTGGCCACAGGTTCGAGCCGGTGGGCTGCGGGTCGCCGCCGCCGAAAGCTATCCAGCCAGTACCCTCGTCGTCGATAACCACCCCGGGGTCGAAAATCCAGTTGCAGGGCTTCACGCCAGGCGTGTCGCCGTCAATCATCGGCTTCGACAGCGGTGACTTCCACGGCCCTATGGGCGACGAAGCCTTCAGCACGCCGATGCTGCCGCCACTATTGGCAAAATAGAGGAAGAACTCTCGTTGGCCGTCGGCCGTCTCGCGCCAGGTGACCGACGGTGCCCAGGAGGCAGCAAAGCGCCAGCCCCACGAGCTACAAAGCTTCCCCACGTCGATGGTGCCGTGGAAGGTCCAGTTGGCCATATCGTCGGAAGAGAACACCACGAGCGACTTGATGTCGCCATAGCCGTTGCTGCCTTTCTTCCCGTTCTTGATGTACTGCTGGTGGTCGTTGGAGCCATAGACGTACACACGGCCGTCGCACACCAGCGCCGTAGGGTCGGCACAGAAGACGCAGGGACTCAGCGGGTTGCCGTTGCCCGTCTCCTTGTAGTTCGGCTCCAGTGTCTGCGCACCGCTCTGCATGCCTGCTGCCACAACGGCAACAGCTGTCAGGAATAGTCGTTTGCCTTTCATATCAATCAGTTTTCAGTTTCGGGGCACAAAGGTAGTGAAAAGTTAGGAGAACACCAAATAATTTTGTACCTTTGCAGCGGATATTTCGAATCATCGAAAAAGAAACAAGGAGTATAACAACATCTAGACGATAATGGTTGTCTGTATAGCAGAGAAGCCCAGCGTGGCCGGTGACATCGCCCGCATCATCGGAGCGACGGCCCGCCGCGACGGCTATTACGAGGGGAACGGATACCAGGTGACATGGACTTTCGGCCACCTGTGCGAGCTGAAGATGCCCGAGGACTATACCCCGATATGGCGGACATGGAGCCTGAGTGCGCTGCCCATGATTCCGCCCAAGTTCGGCATTCGCCTGAAGGAAGACCAAGGTGTCAAAAAACAGTTTGCCGTCATTGAGAGCCTGTTCCGCCAGGCCGACAGCATCGTGAACTGCGGCGATGCCGGACAGGAGGGGGAGCTCATCCAGCGCTGGGTGATGCAGAAGGCTCAGGTGAAATGCCCTGTAAGGCGGCTGTGGATCTCGTCGATGACCGACGAGGCCATCCGCGAGGGCTTCGCCAACCTGAAAGACCAGACGGAGTACCAGTCGCTGTATCTGGCCGGGCTGAGCCGTGTCATCGGCGACTGGCTGCTGGGCATCAACGCCACACGCCTGTACTCTATTAAATATGGACAGAACAGGCAGGTGCTCTCCATTGGCCGCGTGCAGACCCCTACCCTAGCCCTGATTGTCAACCGGCAGAAGGAAATAGACAACTTCAAGCCGGAGCCTTACTGGGTGCTGGCCACCGTCTACCGCGACACCACGTTCACAGCCACAAAGGGCAAGTTCACGTCGAAGGAAGAGGGCGAGCAGGCGTTCCAGACCATCGAGGGAAAGCCTTTTGAGGTGACAAAGGTGGAGAAGAAGCAGGGCAAGGAAAATCCCCCCTCGCTCTACGACCTGACATCGCTGCAGGTGGACTGCAACAGGAAGTTCGGATTCTCGGCAGAGATGACGCTGAACCTCATCCAGCAGCTCTACGAGATGAAGCTGACGACCTATCCGCGTGTGGACACCACCTTCCTCAGTGACGATGTCTACGCCAAGTGCCCACAGACCATGAACGGCCTCTATCAGACGAAGTTCGCCGGCATAGCACCCTACGCCGAACTGGTGCGCCCGCTGGGCGGCAAGCCGCTGCCGAAATCGAAGAAGGTGTTCGACTCGTCGAAGGTCACCGACCACCACGCCATCATCCCCACAGGCATGATTCCCGGCACACTGAGCGACCTGCAGCGGAAAGTGTTCGACCTGGTGGCACGCCGCTTCATCGCAGTGTTCTACCCCGACTGCAAGTTCTCTACGACGACCGTGCTGGGAGAAGTCGACGGCGTAGAATTCAAGGTGACAGGCAAGGAGATTCTCGACCCTGGATGGCGCGCCGTCTATACCAGTGTGAGCGGCGGTCTGCCCGCCACTGAGGAAGAGAAAAAGAAGGAGGGAGAAGAGGAGCGAACGCTGCCCACCTTCCAGAAGGGGGAGAGCGGCCCCCACCAGCCTACGCTGACCGAGAAGTGGACCACACCGCCGAAATACTACACCGAGGCCACGCTGCTGCGCGCCATGGAGACGGCAGGCAAACTGGTGGAAGACGAGGAGCTGCGCCGCGCCATGAAGGAGAACGGCATCGGCCGTCCCAGCACCCGCGCCGCCATCATCGAGACGCTCTTCAAGCGCCACTACATCAGGAAGGAACGCAAAAACCTGGTGGCCACGCCGACAGGCATGGAGCTGATAGACCTCATTCACGAGGAACTTCTGAAGAGCGCCGAGCTGACAGGCATCTGGGAGAAGAAGCTGCGCGACATCGAAGCCAAGAGATACGACCCCAAAGATTTTGTCGACGGGCTGAAACAGCAGGTGACGGAAATAGTGCGCCAGGTGATTTGCGACCAGAGCAACCGGCACGTGGCCGCCACCACTGAAGAAGACTTGAAGCAGAGCAAGAAGACACGCAAGCCATCTTCCTCTGCATCAGCAACATTACCTTCCTCGGCAGCATCTGCAAAACCCGCCTCGGCGGGAGCATCATCGCCAGCACCAGCGGAGGCGACGTCGCCCGTAGGACAGCCCTGTCCCCTTTGCGGAAAAGGCCACATCATCAAGGGGAAGACGGCCTACGGATGCTCCGAATGGAAGAACGGATGCACCTGGCGGCAGCCTTTCACAACATGAGAATCGTTGCCCGATAGACAAGGTTTTTTCGCATAATGACGAAAAAACCTTGTTTTTTTTGTTCGTGTAAAAAAAAAACACTATCTTTGCAAAAGAAAACGCAACTAAAGGCTTTATGAACAAGAGCGACAGCATTGTCATCATTCCTACTTACAACGAGAAGGAGAACATAGAGAAGATCATCCGGGCCGTATTCGGACTGGAGAAGCAATTCCACATCCTGGTCATTGACGACGGGTCGCCCGACGGGACGGCGCAGATTGTGAAGGAGTTAATGGCAGGAGCGTTTCAAGGGCGGCTGTTCATCTTGGAGCGCAGTGGCAAGCTGGGGTTGGGCACCGCCTATATAGCAGGTTTCAAATGGGCATTGGAGCACGACTACGAGTATGTCTTTGAGATGGACGCCGACTTCAGCCACGACCCCAACGACCTGCCGCGACTCTATGCCGCCTGCCACGACGAAGGCTACGACGTGAGCGTGGGCAGCCGCTATGTCAGCGGTGTGAATGTGGTGAACTGGCCTATGGGCCGCGTGCTGATGAGCTACTATGCCTCGGCATACGTTCGACTGATTACGGGCATCAAGGTGCGCGATACCACGGCAGGATTCGTGTGCTACAGGCGACAAGTGCTGCAGACCATCGAGCTGGACAAAATCCGTTTCAAGGGCTATGCCTTCCAGATAGAGATGAAGTTCACCGCCGTGAAGATAGGCTTCAAGGTGAAGGAGGTGCCTGTCATCTTCGTCAACCGGCGCGAAGGCACCAGCAAGATGTCGGGCGGCATCTTCAGCGAGGCCTTCTTCGGCGTCATGCGCCTGCGCTGGGACGGGTGGACGAGGAAATATCCCAAAGTCGGAAGTTAGAGTCCGTCCAAACCACCCCAAAGGAGAAACGCTCCATGTTTTATCATTTATCATTTGTCATTTATCATTTATCATTTAGCCCTGTAAGGGCGCTAGTTAGCTATGAGGAACAGACTGATTGTTTTATCATTTATCATTTGTCATTTATCATTTAGCCCTGTAAGGGCGCAAGAATGGTATGACTTGACGGATGTCTACCTGCGGAATGCCGACTTCGGCACGGGAGTGAACTACAGCGCCGAGGACTCGGTGAACGTGAAGAACCTAGTGAAGGACATTGAAGGTTGGACCCTGGACAACGCTTCGGCAAAGACTAACACGGTAGGGGCTACGTTCCAGTATGGCACGAAATCCATGTTCTACGACATCCCCATTCCCCAGGCCGGCCCCAACGGCGAGACCGGCGACGCATGCCTCAGCCTCTGTGCCTCGCTAAAGCACGAGCTGACATTCTATCAGGCCACACGTCTTCCAGCAGGCAGCTATATGCTAGTGACCGCCAGCCGCAACTGTAACCCGGCCTCCACACGGGGCGGCAGCCGCACAGGATGGTGGGTTTCCGACAAAGACTGCCAACTGCTGCAACGCGACAGCTTCCCCGTGGATGAGTGGGTGACCGACACCATCCGCTTCCAGCTCAGCGAGATGACAAAGGGGCACATACAGGTGGGATTCCTTTCTGCCGGCGGACGCCCCACAGCCTCAGCCATGCTGGTGGTCGACGGCATCAGGCTACTGCGCGACACGCCCTACGGCGAGGAGGACGAGCAGGCACTACTGCCCACCGTCATCGCCGACCCGCGCTACGTACGCGGCGCGACGATGGCCTTCGGCCGCATAGAGAGTGTGCAGGGGGAGAATGTCGACGAGGTGGGATTCTGCTGGGCCACCCATAAGGAGCCGACATACGACGACAACCACACGACTACCGTGCTGAAGAACAATGGCGACATCTACTGGCTGAAAGATCTGGAACCCGCTACATTATATTATATGCGTGCATACGCAAAGACCACCGTCGGACGTGTGGCCTACAGCGAGAGCATCAAGTTCTACACCATCCCCAAAGGACAGATCACCTACGACTTCCGTTCCGGTGGCGATGCCGCTACCCAGCAGCGCATCAAGACAGCCACCGAGACTGCCCTCTACTGGTGGAACGCGCTGACTGAGATGAAAGGTTTCCACCCCAGCGTGGGCTACGAGGGAGGTGTGCAGACTGCCGACTGCTCTTACGGCGGATGGATACGTGTGGGACCAAACCAGAGCTATCAGCGCTGCGGAACCATCATGCACGAGATGCTCCATGGATGCGGCGTCATCCCCTGGGCCGACACGGAGTGGAGCCGGCACAACCTGCGGGAGAGCCAGACGAGCGACGGCTACGGCACCGGCCACTGGCTGGGCGACCGCGTGTCGGCAGTGCTCGACTTCTGGGACAACACCACCAACGCGCGTCTCAACGGCGACTACCAGCACATGTGGCCCTATGGCATCAACGGCGCTCATGAGGACAACGGCAGCGACGTGCTCTACATCGGCTGCTCACTCGTCTGCCAGGCACTGGGCGAGGACGGCCTGCAGCACACAAACAGTCTGTTTGCCGAGCCTTACTACGCATTCGACCAGGAAGACGACATCAAATACTACATCAAGAGCGAGGACGAGAAATACGGACGCAAGACCGCCTTCCTCATGCCTGATGCCAGTGGGAAGCTGACATGGCAAACGCTTGCCGCAGAAGAAGCTGTGCAGAACGACAGCACGGCATGGTACCTCACCTTTACGCCCAACAACCAGTACTACCAGCTGCGCAATGCCGCTACAGGTCAGTACATGACTTACTCAGGAGGCTTCAAGACTGCCACCCACGACACACCGACGGCCAACGACAACTTTCACCTGATGAAAGGACGTGTCAACGTGGGCAGCGGAAGTAACGCCAGACGCAGCTACTGGCTCATTCACCCCACGACCAACTGGACGCCGCCCTGCCTGACGGCCAAAGCCAACGGAACCACAGGCTCGGCAACCTTCAACATCGCAAACTCGGCCAAGACGCAGCGGTGGCTTATCCTGACCGCAGAGGAGCTGCCGTTGTTTGAACAGCCCAACGCCATCGGCAGCATACCGGCCGACAGCGGACAGCCAGTCCCATCAGCAGTCTATTCGCTCGACGGTCTCAAGCTCAATAAGGGTAAAGACCAGCTGAAGCCTGGTATATACATCATCGACGGACGCAAGACAGTCATTAAGTAACAACTCATGGCCACGCTGAAGATAGTCTTCTGGATATGCCTGGCCCTCGTGGTCTACACCTACGTGGGCTATGGCGTGATTCTGTGGCTATTGGTGCGCCTGAAACGGCTTTTCCTGGGCAACACGCCTACCCCCTCCCTGCCTGCCGATGAGAATCAGCTGCCTACGTTGACGCTGATGATTTGTGCCTACAACGAGGAGGAGGTCATTCCTGAGAAGATGGAGAACATCCGCCAGCTCCGCTACCCAAGCAGCAAGCTTTGCGTGATGTGGGTCACCGACGGTTCCAGCGACCGCTCTAACGAGCTGCTCTCGCAATACCCCGAAGTGACGCTGGTGTTCAGTCCCGAGCGCAGAGGCAAGGCCGCCGCTATGCAGCACGGTCTGCGTGAAAACAGGTCGGAGATAGTGGTGTTCACCGATGCCAATACCATACTCAATGCCGAAGCGCTGCAGGAGATAGTGCGCGAGATGAGGAGACCCGGCGTGAGCTGTGTCTCCGGCGAGAAGCGCGTGGCAGCCCGACATGAGGGACAGAAGGCTGCCGAGGGCGAGGGTCTCTACTGGAAGTACGAGAGCAGGCTAAAGTACTGGGACAGTGAGCTATACTCGGCCATGGGCGCGGCAGGCGAGCTCTTTGCCGTGCGCATGGAGCACTACCGTCCGGCACCATCGAACGCCTTGCTCGATGACTTCATGATGTCGATGCTCATCCTGGAGGACGGCCACCGCATAGCCTATACCAGTAAGGCATACGCCACAGAATACGGATCTGCCGACATGCAGGAGGAGTCGAAGCGCAAGCGACGCATCGCTGCCGGAGGCCTGCAGAGCATCTGGTGGCTGCGGCAGCTGATGAACCCTTTCCGCCATCCAAAGGTATTCTTCCAGTTCATCTCTCACCGCGTGTTGCGCTGGAGCATCACCCCACTGGCACTGCTCGCCATCATCCCGCTCAACGCCCTCCTCGTGATGATGAATGCCGGCACCGTCTACACCATCATCTGGCTGCTGCAGATACTGTTCTACCTAGCCGCCTTCGCCGGCTGGCTGCTGACAGTCAGAGGCAGGAAGAGCAGGTTGCTCTATGTCCCCTATTATTTCCTGTTCATGAACATGAACGTTTTTCTTGGCATACGCTATCTGATGACTCATCGCACCAGCGGAACCTGGGAAAAAGCTAAAAGAGGATAAAAAAACAAATATTTTTACCGAAAAGCATGGATATTTAAAAATAAAAGCTTATTTTTGCAGTCTGAAACAACTAGAAAACGATGATTAGCCAGGACGAACGAGAAATCTTGCTCCAAAGGCTGGCAGACGTTAGCCGCAAATTGAACTTGGCTAACTCACAACTTGAGGAGGCCAACAACAAGCTCAAAGAATATGAGGAAAAGGCAGAAATTGCTGAGAAAGCCAGCAAGATGAAGTCTCTTTTCCTGGCCAATATGTCCCATGAGATACGCACACCCCTGAACGCTATTGAGGGTTTTGCCCGCGTCCTGGTGGAGACCGACTCCATAAAGGAGCGCATGGAATATCTGGAAATTATCGAGGGTAACAACCGCCGTCTGCTCAGCCTTGTCAATGAGATCCTGGACCTCTCACGCGTGGAGGCCGGCGAAATCAGCATCAAGAAGACCAACGTCGACCTCAACAAAATGCTTGAAGGCATCAAGCAGCTGTTCAAGTTCCGCAGCTCCGACACCATCAAGCTCGACTGGAACAAGCCCAGCGTCAGCGTCACGATGAACACCGACGAGGATAAGCTGACGCAAGTATTCTCCAACCTTATCTCCAACGCGCTGAAGCACACTGTCCGCGGCACCATCAAGTACGGCTACACCATCAGCAACGACCATCAGGAAATCGAGTTCTTCGTCAGCGATACCGGTTCGGGCATCGAACCCGAATTCCTCGACCAAATATTCAACACCTACGCCTCAAAGGATGCCGAGCAGAACAAAGGCTACGGTCTAGGCTTGGCACTCTGCAAGATTATCATCGAGAAGATGGGCGGCACGATCCATGTCAAGTCGCAGCTCAATGCCGGCACCACTTTCACTTTCCGCCTGCCCTTCCACGGCTCCATCGGCGGCGTGGCCACGAGCAACCGCACTAACACATCCTCGCAGATAATCCGCACGCTCCGTGTGAGCAACCGAGGTGAACAGAACCAGATGAAAACTGTACTCGTGGCTGAAGACGAGGAGAGCAACTACGAACTGGTGCGCATTGTGCTTCAGAAACGCTATAACCTGCTACATGCCCACAACGGCATCGAGGCGGTGACCATAAATGAGGAAGACCATCCCGACCTTATACTTATGGACATACGCATGCCCGAAATGAACGGCCTCGATGCTACGCGCATCATCAAAGAGGTAAACCCCGACACACCCGTTATCGCCTTGAGCGCCTATGCCTTCGACGAGAACATCCGCGAGGCCAAGGCCGCCGGCTGTGATGAGTTCCTGGCAAAGCCCTTCCGAGTGGAAGACCTTATTGAGACTATCGCCAAATATCTAAACAAATAAGCACGTATGGGGAAACTGGCTGTCTATAAATACTTCGCGTTTATGGTGCTCGTTGTCACCATGCTTGTGAGTGTTTTCATTCTGATGGGACTCTTTGGCGGCAATGCCAATCCCGCGACAGGCACTGCCATGGCTCTGACTGTCTACGCGCTCCCCCTGCTCATCATAGCCGACGCCGTGCTGTTGCTGTTTTGGCTGCTGCGCCGCCGCTGGCTATGGGCCGCCATCCCCGGTGTCGCCCTGTTATGCTCCATTCCCTATATCGGCACACTTTGGCAACCGGGCATTTTCGGCGGGGCAGACGACAGCAAGTCGGGCATCAATGTCGCCACCTACAACGTGGCTCTGTTTGGCCGTGAAATCAACGGGTTCAAGGCCGAGGACATCCTCTCTGTGATGAAGAGCCACCAGGTCGACGTGCTTTGCATGCAGGAATACATGGAGACCAGCGGCGACAAGAAGAACTCTGAAAACTACCTCCACTACTTCAGTGCCAAAGCCACCGGGCGCAACGACATGGTCATCTACAGCCGCTACCCCATCGTCGACTCGCTTGCCATTGACTTCGGGCAAACCAACAACAGTGCCATGTGGGCCGACATTGACGTGAACGGCAAAGTGATCCGCGTATTCAATGTACACCTGCAGACTACCGGCATCAACCGTGCCTTGCACCAGGCGTCGAAACGTAAGGCTGAGGGCATCGACGTGGAACATAATGTGCTGCTGCGACATATCTACGGCGGCTATACTCAAGGCATGATCGTGCGCGCCCAGCAGGCCGACATCATGGCAGCCGAGATTGCAAAGAGTCCCCACCCCGTCATCGTGTGCGGCGACTTCAACGATGTACCCTACTCTTATGTCTACCGCACCATGAAAGGTGACCTCGTCGACGGCTTCAAAGAATGCGGCAACGGCTATATGTACACCATGCGCGAAGGCATGAAGCGTGTGCGCATCGACTACATCTTCCACAGCAAACAGATGGAAGGTGTCAAATACTACAAGCACCAGGCCAGCTATTCTGACCACCTGCCTGTCTTCATGCGCCTCAACCTGTAAGCTCCTCCCAGCCTTACACGATCTTGAACCGCACGCGGAAGGCATGCTCATGCTCGTCCCAATTGGTGCCGAGCAACTCGAAGCGTCCTATCTGCGCCGTACTCCTGACGTGCCGCCCAATACAAGGGCATACGTCGTAGTCGCCAATGCGCACCAAACGCACCACGTCACCAGCATCGTCGGGCAGGCGGGAAGCATCGATCTCCGGTGGCAGCTCACGACGGCGCACTGTCTCATAGGTCACAGGCAGGTCGGCCTCAATCAGTTCATTCATGCGCCGTTCTATCTCTTTCTCCTGCTGGCGTGTGGGCTTGCGGTCCAGCCGGAAGCTCATCTTACTCTTCTTCCGTTCCACATGGGCATTGAAGCTGCGCCCACAGCCGAACATCCTCACCATCGTCTGGTTTAACAGATGCTCAGCTGTGTGCGCTGGCGGAAATGCCACCTCACGCTCTTCGGCAAAAACAGTATCCATTTCCATATTCTTGCGAATCGCCTAGATGCTCAGCTCGTCAAGCACCGTGATAAGGCGTTTATCGAAACGCTTATCGGTGCGGATGCACTCAGAGAAGGGCACATAGACGATCTCGTTGTTGCGGACTCCCACCATACAGTTGCGCTGGCCCTGCTTGATGGCCTGTACTGCGCCGACACCGGTGATACTGGCCAGAATGCGGTCATGAGCTGACGGGCTGCCGCCGCGCTGCAGATGGCCAAGGATGGACACTCGGACATCGAAGCCGGGGAACTCATGCTTCACGCGGTCAGCATAGTAGAGGGCGCCGCACTTAGGACTCTCCGACACGATGACGATGCACGATTTCTTCGACTTGCGGATGCCACGGTGCATGAACTCGGCCAGCTGGTCTTCGTTGGTCACCTCCTCAGGCACGATGGCGGCCTCGGCACCGCAGGCGATGGCGCAGTTCTGGGCCAGGAAGCCGGCATCGCGGCCCATCACCTCAATGAAGAAGATACGCTCATGCGAGTTGGCGGTGTCGCGGATGCGGTCCACGCACTCCATGATGGTGTTCATCGTTGTGTCATAGCCAATGGTGGAATCGGTACCGTAGAGGTCGTTGTCGATGGTGCCGGGCAGACCAATGCAGGGCATGTCATACTCCACGCCGAAGTTCCACGCACCGGTCAGCGAGCCGTTGCCGCCAATAACTACCAAGGCGTCAATTTCCTCCTTCTGGCAGGTCTCGTAGGCCTTCTGCATACCCTCTGGAGTCATGAACTCCTTGCTGCGGGCGGTCTTCAGGATGGTACCGCCACGGGTGATGATGCCGCTGACATCCTCGGTTGTGAAGCTCTTCACTTCGCCCTTGATGAGTCCGTCGTAGCCACGATAGATACCCTTGATGTTAAAACCGTTACAGATACCCGCACGTGTGACGGCACGGATGGCTGCGTTCATGCCGGGAGCATCGCCGCCCGACGTCAGAATACCGATAGTCTTAATTTTGCTCATAGTTGTTTTTATATTATTGGTTAGTCTATTCAAGAAAAAGCATCAGAGTGTTTCCTATTTGATTTTAGGATTACTGGTTCTGGCAATATCGAAGAGGTAGCACAGTTTGACGGCAATGTTGGAAAAATTGGAGCGTCCGAAATAGTCGCGCTTGGAGTCGCCGTAGATGTTTCCCAGTCCGAAATAGTAGCGCCCCTCCAACATGAAATGTCCCAGGCCACTGCGTGAGAACTCCAGTCCAAGACCGGCGGAGATGCCATAGTCCACCTTGTTTTCCGCTGCCTTGTGGTAGATGCCTGAACCTATCTGCACACCATTTTGCTTGTAGCCACTGGAAATAATGGAGGTGCGGGCGGAAAGATTGGGATTGTCGACATCGAAATTGGCCTCGGAACGCTCATTGAGGAAATAGCCTATCTGTGGTCCTATCTGGAAGAAGACCTGAAAGCCGCGACGCTCCCTGCCCCATCCCAGGCGGGCAAAGACGGGAAGCTGTACATAGTTCATCGTACGCTGGAACTCCTCAGGAAGACCAGTGGCGGGATTAATGACCGGCTCGTCGTCGGGGGTCAGGATACTTTCCTTCCACCCAATCTGCGAATAGTTCAGCTCGGCAACAATGGCGCAGATGCTGTTGAAATATTTCTCCGATGTATAACGGACGGTGACTCCACCCGTCATTCCGGCATGCATGGACTGGGGTATCTTCGGCACAAAAGCCACGTTACTCAGGATATATCCGCCATTCACGCCGAAAGCCAGCTCACTGCGGTGCTCACCCACCTGGGCGAAGGAGGTGGCAGACGATGAGAGAAGAGTGACAAGTGCCAGCAGCACTTTCACCATCCACGGTCTGTATGTCTTTAAAACGCTCATTGCTATACGCTCGTCGTTTTTCACTCGTCACTCAATAGTTGATGGTATCTATACGTCCATCCGTCTTATAATGTATGAACATGAAGGCACGGTTCTGGTAGCCCCCATTGGCCCCTTGCTTCTCAAACTTCAGCGGTGTCTGTACGGGCTGGTAGCCGAAACGTCCGGCAGCGCCGTCGAACGAACGGCCGTATTTGTGCAGCCCACGCAGGAAGAAAAGGGCATGGTCGAAGCCCGTCAGCGCCAGGCGCGGAGTGAAGGTGCTCATATTCTGATGGAACGCAGCACGGTATTTTGCGGCCAGCTGCTGGGAAGAGGGCAGCGACAGGTTCGTATAGTAAGGGGCGGGCAGATACATGTCGAAGCGGTGGAAATTGCCTTCAAGGCTGGTTGCCAATTCCATCCATTCGGGATAGCCGAACATGGTAATCTTCACATTGGCATTGGCCGTGACAACATCTCTCAGCTTGATAAACATCACGGTCAGGTCGTCGGCATTGGCTGAGTTCAGCACCACCACATTAGGATGCTGCGTACTGAAGGCGCTGGCGAAGGAATTGTCTGCAGACCTGATGCTGGTGAGGCTGTACCTGATGTTGCGTGCGTTCAACTCCTGGCGCAGGGCAGTGGTGAAACTCCCTTTCGTGCTGTTGGGATTGTCGCAGTCCACGATGACAGGGTGATAATCCTTGAACCACTCCGCGAAACGCCGGCTGGTAGACAGGTCGAGGCTAGCCGGAGCCTGGTACACCTGGAAGACATGACTGTTTTCAGCCAACTGCGGAGCATTGATGGAGAATGGTATCACCAGCATCGTGCCGTGCTGCTGACAAAACGCCGACAGCTTGTCCATCTGCTTGGAGTAAAGGGGGCCAAAGATGATGTCGCAGCTGGCTGCCTCGGGCTTGGCCAGTATCGAGGCGATGTCGGCATCGTCTGGAGTGTTCCACGCATATACGTCAACCGACAGTCCCTCACGCTTCAGGGTGTCACAGGCCAACAGCAGTCCACGATAGTATTCCACCATGCGCCGCCCGTCGCCATTCTTGTCGTGAAGGGGAAGCATTACCCCCATTCTGATGGCTCGCTGGCGCACATCGTCAAGGCTTGACTTCGAGTCGGCAGCCGGCACGACGCTCTGCCCGACAGGTATCAGAATCTTGTCGCCCTTCTTCAGCACATAGTCAGGACGTTCCATCCCCGGATTGGCCTTCCTCAGTTCCGCTTCAGTGATGCCATAGGCATGGGCTATCCCATAGATAGTTTCATCCTTCTTCACTTTATGTGACTTCACCGACTGTGCCGACACGCTGATAGCGACGAATGCCAGTACTGCAGTAGCTAAAAAATAGCTCAAAAAATGCTTCATTGTCTTCTTTTTTCTGTTTTCGCCTACAAAAGTACGAAAAAATTGTGAAATGAGAATTATGAATTATGAATTATTTCGTATCTTTGCACTTTAAAATAGCAAGAACATGAAAAAGAAAGCCCTATTTTTGTTTTTTGCAGCTGCATTTTGCTCATGTCCGGCACTGTCGCAGACGGTCGACCCCCAGGCATACTATACCGATGAGGAAGGATTAGATCAGACGACGAGGGAAATCAAAGACGGTCAGGCTCCGCTGGAGGTCACATTCCGTTCCAATCCTTCCGACATGGACGAATACACTCCTTCCTATGAGTGGCATTTCCGCCGTCTGGAATCAGAAGGAGGCCAGCAAGAGCTGTTCGTGCGCTATGAAGAGGACACCCAGTACACATTCATCGAGTCGGGCACCTATCATATCGTACAGAAGACACGGCTGGAACAGGACGGTGCCGAACTGGACTCCGTCACCATCGTCATCACCATTGCCGAGAGCAGGCTTGAATTCCCCAACGCCTTCTCCCCCAACGATGACGGCAAAAACGACCTTTATGGTGCATACGGCGTAAACGACCCCAAAAGCGGGAAACGCTACAAGAATATTGTGAAGTTCCGCGCCATCATTATCAACCGTTGGGGACAGAAAATCTATGAATGGAATGACCCTGCAGGCTTCTGGGACGGCAAGCACAACGGCCACGACGTGCCCGAAGGTGTTTATTACGTGGTTGTCAGCGCCAAAGGAGCCGATGGCAAAGAATACAACATCCGGAAAGACGTAAACCTTTTGAGAGGCTATTCTGGGGAAGAGGGCAGTGGTGAAAGCAAATAGTATGAACCGAGGGACAATCAGCGTCATAGGCGCGCGCGTACATAATCTTAAAAATATAGACGTTGACATTCCGAGAGACTCGCTGACAGTCATCACTGGGCTTTCGGGGTCTGGAAAGTCTTCGCTCGCTTTCGACACCATCTTTGCCGAGGGCCAGCGCCGCTATATTGAGACATTCTCGGCCTATGCCCGCAATTTCCTGGGCGGCATGGAACGTCCCGACGTCGACAAGATTTCCGGCCTCAGTCCCGTCATCAGCATTGAGCAGAAGACCACTAACAAAAACCCGCGCTCCACCGTGGGCACCATTACCGAGATTTACGACTACCTGCGCCTGCTGTTTGCCCGCGCCGGCAAAGCCTATAGCTACATGACAGGCGAGCCGATGGTGAAATATACCGAGGAGCGGGTGCTGCAGATGATTCAGAGCGACTATGCCGGTAAGAGAATCTTCATCCTCGCTCCACTGGTGCGCAGCCGCAAAGGCCACTACCGCGAACTCTTCGAGCAGATGCGGCGTAAGGGCTATCTCACCATGCGCGTAGACGGCGAGATTGTAGAGATTACCCGTGGCATGAAGGTCGACCGCTATAAGAACCACGACATAGAAGTGGTGGTAGACAAGATGCAAGTTTCCCAGACACCCTCTGATGACAGAGGCGGGGAAAGACTCAGGAAATCGGTGGAACTGGCCATGAAGCAGGGCGAGGGGCTGCTGATGATACTTGACCATGAGACAGGGGCGGTGAAACATTTCTCCCGACGACTGATGTGCCCCACCACGGGCATCAGCTACAGCGATCCTGCCCCGAATAACTTCTCGTTCAACTCCCCACAGGGAGCATGCCCCCGCTGCAAGGGACTGGGCACCATCAACCAAATAGACCTCGACAAGGTCATCCCCGACCGGAAGAAGAGCATCTACGATGGCGCAATCATTCCTTTAGGGAAATACAAGAACCAGCTCATTTTCTGGCAGATAGACGCTCTACTAAAGAAATATGAGAGACAACAGGCAGGCGATCAGAAATCAGGAATCTGCGACCTGAAGACCCCTATTAGCGACATTCCCGACGAGGCGATGACCGAGATACTCTATGGCTCATTGGAAGATGTGCGCATAGACAAGGACATCGTCCATACCTCCAGCGACTATTTTGTCAGTTTCAACGGAATCATCAAATACCTGCGTGATGTCATGGATTCGGAGGAGTCGGCAGCAGGCCAGAAATGGGCCGACCAGTTCCTGGCCGAGTGCGAATGTCCTGAATGCCACGGTCAGCGGCTCAACCGCGAAGCCCTGTCCTACAAGCTATGGGATAAGAACATCGCCCAGCTGGCAGCCATGGACATTGGCGAGCTGCGTGAGTGGCTCGACCATGTGGAGGAGCACCTAGACCCGCAGCAGCGGCATATTGCAGCAGAGATTCTGAAGGAAATCCGTTCCCGTCTGGATTTCCTGCTCGGCGTAGGACTCGACTATCTGTCACTGAACCGTCCGACGGCCTCACTCTCTGGTGGCGAGAGCCAGCGCATACGCCTGGCTACACAGATAGGCTCGCAACTGGTGAACGTGCTCTATATCCTCGACGAGCCAAGCATCGGCCTCCACCAGCGCGACAACCAGCGGCTCATCCACTCCCTGAAGGAGCTGCGCGACCTGGGCAACACCGTCATCGTGGTGGAGCATGACAAGGACATGATGCTGGCAGCCGACTATATCATCGACATCGGCCCCCGGGCAGGCCGCAAGGGCGGCGAGGTGGTGTTCCAAGGCACTCCCGCCGCTATGATGAAATCACAAACCCTCACCGCCCAGTATCTCAACGGTTCCGTATGTTGCGATACCATCGCAACAAACAGAACAGATGATAGCACCCCCACAAACAGGCCACGCCGCCCCGGCAACGGCCACGCCATCACCATCCACGGCTGCAGCGGCAACAACCTTCGCGATATCGACGCCACCTTCCCCCTGGGCTGCCTCATCGTGGTCACAGGGGTCAGCGGCAGTGGAAAATCGACATTGGTAAACGAGACCCTACAGCCCATCCTCTCGCAGCATTTCTACCGCTCCCTCCAGCGCCCCCTGCCGTACGACTCCATCGAAGGCTTGGAATATCTCGACAAAGTCGTCAACGTCGACCAGTCACCCATCGGGCGCACGCCCCGCTCCAACCCGGCCACCTATACCGGTGTCTTCGCCGACATCCGCAGCCTCTTCGTCGGCTTGCCCGAAGCCAAGATTCGCGGCTACAAGCCGGGACGTTTCTCATTCAATGTGAAGGGCGGACGCTGCGAGACCTGCGGCGGCAACGGCTACAAGACCATCGAGATGAACTTCCTGCCTAACATCCAGGTGCCCTGCGAGGAATGTCACGGGAAACGCTACAACCGCGAGACGCTGGAGGTGCGCTACAAGGGCAAGTCCATAGCCGACGTGCTCGACATGACCATCAACCAGGCCGTGGAGTTCTTCGAGAACGTGCCCGACATCCTTCGGAAGATAAAGACCATCCAGGACGTGGGCCTGGGCTACATCAAGCTCGGCCAGCCCTCCACCACGCTCAGCGGCGGCGAAAGCCAGCGTGTGAAGCTGGCCACCGAGCTGTCGAAACGTGACACCGGCCGCACCCTCTATATCCTCGACGAGCCTACCACCGGTCTTCACTTCGAGGACATCCGCATCCTCATGCAGGTGCTCCACCGACTAGTAGACCGCGGCAACACCATCATTGTCATCGAGCACAACCTCGACGTCATCTGCCAGGCCGACCATATCATCGACATGGGACCTGAAGGCGGGCGCGGCGGAGGTAGCATCCTCAGTCAGGGCACCCCCGAAGAAGTGGCACTCAGCCCGCTCGGCTACACCCCGCAATTCCTGAAAGCCGAATTAGACAATCACAACTTAAAAACACACTAAAACATGAAGAAAATCATTCTTACCCTGGCTGTACTGACCCTGCTGGCCGTCAGTTCATCCGCCCAGCGAACCACCGACAAGCTAGACCGCGGTCTGGTGGCCGTTTCCTCCAGCTCCGGCAACTTCATCAGCTGGAGAATTTTCGGCGAGGAATACTACGACACACAGTATAACCTCTACCGCGACGGCGTGAAACTCAACGACCAGCCGCTGGACGTGTCCAACTACACCGACAAGGGCGGCAGCGCCACTTCCAAATACCAGGTGGCGGCCGTGGTGCGCGGAGTGGAGCAGGAGAAAAGCGCCGAAACGACCCGCTGGAACGCACAATACAAGCAGTTCGCCGTGCAGAAACTGTGGTCACGCCGGGGAACGGACATCACTAAAGACTACAACATCAACGACATTGCCCTGGCCGATGTCGACGGTGATGGACGCAGCGAGTTCATCGTCAAGCGCAACTACGGCCCCGACGGCAGCTCGGTGGCCAATGACTCGGCCTACAACTGTCTGGAATGCTACAACATGGAGGGCGACCGGCTGTGGTATATTGACCTGGGGCCGAACATGGTCAGCGGCCCCGACGAGCAATATGATGCTGTGGGCTACGACTGGGATGGCGACGGACGGGCAGAAATCCTGATGCGCGGTGCGGACAACATGATTATCCACCACGCCGACGGAACGACGACAGAAATCGGCAACATGAAGGTGAACACCCGCAATACCGTGCTGCAGACAGCCAACATGACCTATACTAACAGCGGGGTGGAATACCTGCTCTATCTGGACGGCATGACAGGCAAGCCCTACCCCATCGGCACCGACGGCAAGCTCTGGATGACCTACCCGCTCCCACGCGGCAGCGCCGATGACTGGGGCGACGGCTACGGCCACCGCTCCACCAAGCATTACTTCGGAGCACCCTTCCTCGACGGCCGCAATGCCTACATCTTCCTGGGAAGAGGCTGCTACACGAAGCACCACATGAAAGCATTCTCTGTTGACCCCGACACTCATCAGCTGAAGCTCTACTGGGAATGGAACAGCGGCAACAGCGGCCCATACTTCGGACAGGGATTCCACAACTTCGGCATTGCTGATGTCGACTGGGACGGCCGCGACGAGATTGTCTTCGGCTCAATGGTCATCGACGACAACGGCAAGGGACTCTCCACGACAGGACTGGGACACGGCGACGCCCAGCACTGCTCGGACTTCGACCCCTACCGCCACGGACAGGAGATCTTCACCTGTAACGAAGACCACCCTGCCATGAACTACCGCGATGCCACCACGTCGAAAATCTACTACCGTCTTCAGTCTACCAGCGACGACGGACGTGCCATGTGCGGCAATTTCTCCAACACCTACCCAGGTGCCATCGGCCACTCCAGCCAGTCGGGGGTCGTCTCCTGTGTGGCTGACAAGGTCATCAGTGGGGCACCCAGCGGCTTTGCGATGAACTGGCGTATCTACTGGGACGGCGACCTGCTGGAAGAAGCCCTCGACGGTGCCAGCAGCCGCGAGGGGGCGAGCCGCATCTTCAAGGCCGACGGCTCAGTGCTATTCACTGCCGACGGCACGGCCAACTGCAACTGGACGAAAAACACCCCGTCGGCAGCCGGCGACATCCTAGGTGACTGGCGCGAGGAAATCATTGTCCGCACTACCGACAACAAATATATACGCATCTATACCACCAACTATTCCACGAAATGGCGCAACTATACCCTGTGGCACGACCATCAGTACCGGCAGGGCATGGTGTGGGAGTCGATGGGCTACAACCAGCCGCCACACGCCAGCTATTACCTCGGCGAGTTGGAGGGCATCACCATGGCACCACCACCCCTCACCATGACAGGACGCACGGAAGTGGTCAACGGCGGCACCATCGGCACTACCAGCAATCACCTCATCGTCTGTGAGACCAACGACACGGAGGTTACCGTAGAGGACGGTGCCGAACCTTACATTCTGACATTCAACGTACCGTCGTGGGTGCAAGGCACTAACAGCACTGCCACAAACGGCAATCCCAACATCAATCGTACCTACTATACCTGCAACGTAAAAGGCGGTGCCCTGGCAGGAGCCACCCGTCTGGTGAAGCAGGGCGACGGCATATTGAACCTGCCCAAGGTAGAGCAGCGCTATACGGGCAATACCGACATTTGGGCTGGCGTTGTGAACTTCGACGGCACTCTGCTCCATTCCCCACTTTGGCTGAATCGCTTCGCCGAACTGAACAGCGACGGCGGTCAGTTCCGCTCCATCCGCATGGACTACGATGCCAAGTTGCGCCCGGGACGTGAAGACCACATCGGAACCGTTACTACCGACACGCTCATGCTGGGATTCGGTTCGCGCGTCATCCTCGACATTGACGGCATCACCGGAGAGGCCGACCAAATAAACACGAAATACCTAAGCATAGAGACTAAGAACTGGCAGTATGGGCCGATGTATTTGCAGCCCGTTTTCGAGTTCTATAGCAACATCTGGGGACCACTGGGGCCAGGACGCTATCTCATCGGTGCAGTAGAGACAGTGGAAGGTGCTGTCGACAACATCCGCATTGAGGGATTGTCGTCCACCATGAAGAGCAGCCTGCTGCTGGAGGACGACAAACTGTACCTGGTCATATCGGGCGTTCGCAATCCCACAGATATCATCTGGACAGGTGCCATCTCCAATGTCTGGGACATGGCCGTAACGGAGAATTTCATGAACCTCGATGGAGAAAGCGATATCTTCGTTACAGGCGATATCGTACATTTCGACGACACACCCTATAAGTTCAACGTCAACTTGACGGGTGACCTGGAAGCCGACAGCGTCTTCATGGGCAACAGCAAGTCCTACACCTTTAGCGGCACTGGTGCCCTCGTAGGTAACACCACACTGGTAAAGCTGTTCCCTGGCATGCTGACCATCAGGAATGAAAACACCT
>JAILFU010000061.1 GCA_024697405.1 Prevotella sp. | reverse complement strand
CGCGATGCCGTGAGCCAGCCGAACCGCATCGTGGTATTCGACGTCGGCGGCGTCATCCGCATCCACTCGCGCATCACCTTTGCCAAGAACCTCTACGTAGCCGGGCAGACAGCCCCCGGCGAGGGCGTCACCGTCTATGGCGACGGCGTCAGCTTCTCTGGAGCCGACAACATCATCGTGCGCCACATGCGCTTCCGCATGGGCAGCGTGGGCACGAAGGACAAGGACTGCGGCGGCGTGGCCAACGGCCAGAACATGATCTTCGACCACTGTTCCTTCGCATGGGGACAGGACGAGAATTTCTCCATCAGCTGGGATAATAAGGGCACTGCCCCGAAGAACATCACGCTGCAGAACTGCATCGTGGGCCAAGGACTGATGCAGCACTCGGCCGGCGGACTGATACAGGCCGACAACATCACACTCTACCGCATCCTGCTGGTGGACAACTCCACGCGCAACTTCAAGGTAAAGGGCACAAACCAGTATGTGAACAACCTGGTGTACAACTGGAAGAACGGTGCCTACATCATGGGCGGCGATAGCGAGGGGCAGTCGTATGCCAACATCGAGGGTAACCTCTTCATCAACGGTCCAGCCGTCGGCGGCAACTGCCTGACGGGCGGCAACGGGAACTTCCACTTCTACGGTGCCGACAACTGGCAGGATGCCAACCGCGACGGGCAGCTGAACGCCACGCTGTTCACCGGTGACGGCGGCGGCGACCGCCAGGCAGCACCCTACGGCTACCCCGAACTGGAGACCTGGAGCGCCCGCGAGCTGGCGGAGCGGCTGCTGCCCGACGTGGGGGCCTCGCTGCCCTACCGCGACTTGGCCGACTGCTACATGGTAGAAGAGGTGAGGTCGATGGGCAAGGAGGGACGTCTCATCACCAGCGAGAGCGAGTTGCCCATCGGCGCGCCCTCAGCATGGAGCTGGTTCAAGGGCGAGAAGCGGCAGGACAGCGACGGCGACGGCATGCCCGACGACTGGGAGACGGCCAACGGCACCGACCCCCAGCAGGATGACGCCATGACGCTGGCCGACAACGGTTACGTCAACATTGAGAACTTCATCAACAGCATCACCCGTGAAGACCGCCAGTTCTTCCTACGTGCCCCGCTGCTGCCCAGCCTGCTGAGTGCCGGCACAGACAGCCTGACCATCGGCTGGCTGGACTTCACCGAGGACGAAGACGGCTTCATCGTGGAAATCAAGCATGACGGCCAGTTCATAGAAGTTGGCCGCACGGCCTCCTCTCAGTTCTCCATCCTCAACGCTCAACTATCAACCATCAATCCTCAGCTATCCCTCATGCCCGGCACGGCCTATACCGTTCGCATCTGCGCCTACAAAGGCGATGCCCGCTCGGGCTACAGCACGGAGCTGACGGCGAAGACACGCCCCGAGCAGCAGGACATCATCGATGCCAACAACTTCCAGGGCATGGGCGAGGGTGAATGGCTCATCGCGCCGGAGGAAGACCTGACCATCACGCTCACAGAGCCAACGGAGAAGACGGCCGTGGTGGTGCGCTCGGATGCCCATGTCACCATCGGTGGCGAGGGCTACATCAGCGGCCCGGCCTCAATGAACAAGACAGGCGAGGGCACGCTCAGCATCCAGAGCGACCAGCGCTACGAGGGTGCGACGGTGCTGCACCGGGGCGTCTATGAGTTTGCCTCGCTGAAAAACGGCGGCGAGCCGAGCGGACTGGGCACGAGCGAAGACTTCGCACAAAACTGGGTGATGGACGGCGGCACGTACAGATATACCGGGCCGTCGACAGTCACCAACCGCTCGGCACGCCTCTATAGCGACACGGGGCTGGAAGTGAGCGAGGCGGCAACGGTGGTCACCATGAACGGCTCAGTGGAGGGACAGGGCAACCTGGAGATAGGCGGCCAGGGGCAGGTGCTGGTAAACACCGACAAGTTTTTCCTGCTGGACGGCGACGTGGTGATGCGCGGCGGCACGCTGAAGCTGGCCAAGAAAGAGATTTCCGACGCGGGCATCGGCAAGGCATCACGGCTGGTGATGGCCGGCGGACGGCTGGTGACCGTGGGCAAGAACGAGGCCACCGTGACCTACGACTTCCCCATCGTGGCCGAGGAGGGGACGACATCGGTAGTGGACTTCGACCTGTGGAACGTCAACAAATGCCGCGTCAGCGGACGGGGCACGCTGCAATGGAACGTGCACTATGTGCGGGAGTATATCGAGGGCAACTGGGATGCTTTCACCGGACGGCTCATCGTCAACGGCACAGGCAGCAGCGGCTCGAGCCAGTTTGCCATGCGCAACGGCACGGGCATCAAGAACGCGCCCATCACCCTGAAGGGCACGGCTCAGGTGAACGGCGGCAAGAACGAACAGACGTACTATCTGGGCGGGCTGTCGGGCGATGCCGGCACACGGTTGTCGGGCTTCAACGTGAAGGCCTCGGGCAGCGGCACCTGGATTGTGGGCACGGCGAATACCGACGAGACCTTCCGAGGCACCATCGACGACTACGACCAGAAAGGCACGCATGCCGGCACGACGACCATTGAGAAACAAGGGTCGGGCGACTGGCGGCTGACGGGGAAGAATACCTATAGCGGCACGACCACGGTGACGAAAGGACGGCTTATCGTGAACGGCACGCATTCGGGAAAAGGTGCCGTCAACGTGAAGAGCGGCGCCATACTGGCCGGCGAGGGCACCCTGGCGGGGAAAGTGACCGTGGGCAAAGGAGGAACGGTATATGCCGGCGACACGCTGACCAGCCTGAAGAAGCTGACGCTCAACGGCGGACTGACCGTGCAGCAGGGCGGAATGGTGGAGGTGCCGCTAGCCGTCACCGGGGCACTGGCCCTCTGCAACAAGATAAAGGTCGGCGGCACGCTCAACCTCTCAGGGGCGGTGCTCGTGCTCGACATGGAAGAGGCACAGGACATTCCCGACGGGAAATCGTTCACGCTGTTCGACCTCAGCAGCGCCACCGTCACCGGCACGGGCTTCGCCAGCATAGAGCCGGCACGACCGTCGGACACACAGGTGTGGGACACCTCCGAGCTGCTCACCACCGGCCGTATCTACGTGCGCAACGACAACGAGACGGGCATCCGCGACCTGCGCACCGACAGCGAAGCCCCCGCTTACGACCTGTCAGGTCGGCCCACCGCCCGGCACACGAAAAGTCTGTCCGTGCAGAAGGGGAAAAAGACCTTCAGGCGCTGAATAAAAAGCTACTCAGGTTCTGAGCCGGTCGCCGGTGCTGTCTGGCGGGAGTTCCCGCCACTGCCATTGCTGCCGAAGTATATGTAGAGGGCCTCGATGGCATCGGCTGGTGTGATGCCGCCATCGCCGTTCACGTTGGCAGCCTCCAGGATGAAGTCCGTCTGCTCCACACCGAAGTAGTGGTACAGGATCATGATGGCATCGGCAGGTGTCACGCTGCCGCTGGCGTTCACGTCGCCCATGATGAACGGGGTGATGCGCACGTTGTCGATGGCTGCCGGCGGATTGTTGACGTCGATACCGTCGTTGTTCCAGGCAAAGACCAGATAATAGTTGCCCTCACCGACATCGACGGTCACATTCTTGCTTTGCCAGGTGGAAGCCTGACAAAGGTGGCTGCCGCCGTCCAAGGCTATCCAGCCAGAGGGAAGAGTTTCAGGGCCGAAGTCATTTGGGGTGGAGAAAGTGGCGGTAAGCGTTTCCGTGCTGGGTAGCAGAGCCACTCTCAGATAGTCAAAATCTTCTTCGCCGTTGGCCTTCCAGTTGTAGGAGAAAGTGTATTTGCCCCCAGTGAAACTGAGGAACTTGGCAGCATACACCGTGTTGTCGCAATTGGAATAGGCGTTGGTCTCGCCCCCGTCGTCGGAGATGTAGAGGGCATGCGTGCCGTCTTTGCTGGTGGCGGTGCCCCACGACCAGGCATTGGGGAGAGTGCCGTTGATAAGCTGCCAGCCACAAGAGGTGCCCTCAAAGTCATCGCGCCAGCCAGTGGCTGCGACCGCCTCGGGCACAGGGGTGGTGGTGAAAGTGCTTATCGCCGAAGGTTCTCCGATATTATCCTGTGAATAGGCTGGCCTCACATACCAATTGTAGGTGGTTTCCGGAGAGAGGTTTTCCAAAGTGCCTGAGGTTTTATTGAATCGCGTAGCGGTATATTCACTTTCCGTTGCCTTCTTGTAATATACAAGCCACGCCCTTTCGCTGCCTTGGGACGTCCAGCTCAGTTTGGCCTTGGTGTCGGTGATGTCAGTGGCCCTGAGGTTGATGGGGCAGGGTCCCGTCTCTTTCACCACGAAGTTGTCCATACAGGTCATATCGCCGTTTTGGCTCTCGCCACGCAGGATGATATAGCAGGTGCCGATCATCGGTATGGGCAGCTCGTAGGTGAACCAGGCTTGTGTGCTCTCTGCGGGAATCACGCCGCTTTCCACATAGCAGTAGCGGGGGATGAAGGCCAGCTCCGTGGCACCGTCAATCTGGCCGTCGGCACTGGCAAACACTCTGATGCCCTCTGTCGTCTGGTTGCCAAACGAGCTTGTGCGGTAGACATCCAGTGAGAAGATATAATTGTCAGAAGGCAGTGACATGGCTGGCAGCATGAGCTTGGTCATGGTGCCGGCAGCCTGGTCGAGCAGAAATAGATGGTGGGTGTCGTTGTCGCCAATGGCGGAAGTGGCTACCCTGAAGACGGCGGTTCCGTCGCCTTCGAGATGCTTGTTCACCCAACAGGGATGGGTGAAGTCGCCTTGAGCATAGTTCTCAAAATTCTCCGACCAGGGGAAGCTAGTAATGACATCGCAGTCGGAGGCATCCTTCACCATGAAGTTGTCCATATAGGTTGCAGCACCAAATTTGCTCTCGCCACGGAGGATGATGTAGCAGGTGCCGTCCATCGGGATGGGCAGCTCGTAGGTATACCAGCCGGCAGTGCTTTCAGACGCAATTATGTCGTTTCCCGTTCCATATTCACGGGGGATGAAAGCCAGTTCCGTGGCACCGTCAATCTCGCCGTTGGCGCTGGCAAACACCCGTATGCCCTCTGTGAATTGGTCTGTATAATTATGGGTGCGGTAGACATCTAGCGAGAAAACGTAGTTCTCCGTCGGCAGTGTCATGGCGGGCAGCACAAGCTTGGTCATGGTGCCTGCTGCCTGGTCGGGCAGATACAGCTGGTGGGTGCTGTTGGAACCTTTGGAAGAAGTATTAATCTTGAAGAGGGATGACCCAGTGCCTTCGATATGCTCGTTCACCCAGCAGGGATGATTGAACGTGCCTGATGCGTAGCCCTCGAAGTTTTCCGACCATGGGAAGCTGGTGATGGCACCGCCGCAGTCGGTGAAGAAGCTTACGGTCTTCCAGCCGCTGTTGCCGCTGCCAGACACACACTGCACACGGGCCTTATAGGCCGTGCCGGCTGCAAGGTTCTTCAGCTTCCAACTCCTGAGTCTCGTCAAGCCGTTGACGGCTGTCGTCCATTCGGCGTCGGAGGACTTCTTGTACTCCACATTATATTCCCCGCTGCCTACGCTCCAGGTCAACGTGGCCGACCTGTCATTAACACTGCCCACCGAAAGGTTATCGGGCATGGCGCAGCTATTGTAGGTAAAGGTGGTTCGGGGAATGAATAACACGTTTCCAAGGATGCTGTTTTCAGATGAGCGTACACATGCATCCTCGACCTTTTCACCATAGAATTCCGCAGCACTGTTGTCGCCTTTCACCACTTGGTACACCCCAACGAGCAGGTTGCCCCCTCCATAGTTGTAATCATTGTTGAACTCCACATCCATCGTGCTCTGAGTGCCGTCAAGGGGCCCCTCATAGACAACGGTGGCAGATGCTATACCCGAGAGCGTGCTGATAGTGGTGTTATCCACTTCCTTAAGGAACACCTGGAAACGGGCATCGCCCCAACTGTCACTGGCAGGAGAGGAGAGATGGAACGTCAGTTTTGAAATGTACTGGTCCTTCATCGCGGACAGCTTGTCTTGGGGTATGACAAACTCGCATTCCTAGGAGCTGTTAACCTCACTGCCACAAATGGGCACCAATGTGCTTGTTTCTTTACCGTCTTTATACACTGTGAGTGTATGTTGGGATTTGGCCTCCGTGAGGAAGGAAAGAAGGGCGAAGAGCGTCAAGATGGCTCTCTCCATTAAGGTCTGATTGTTTCTTGTGTTCATACTTTATAGTTTTGAATTAAGATTCCATTGCAGCAGGTACCACCGCAGGAATGTCCTGCAGCTCCTACTTGTAAAGTGCAAAGATACGAAACAATTTCCAAACCGCCAAAGATTTTCCTAAAAAATCTTTTCCCGACCAGCTTGTAATTGAAAAATTTTTCCTAAATTTGCAGCGGATTATGGTTCATAGACATCTAGCACAATAATGAAACAATTCAGACTATGGATGTTTGCCGCCATCCTTGCCGTTTGCGGCGCTGCGGCTTTCACCTCGTGTGCGGACGAAGACAACCCCTACATCGAGGAGGAAATCCCCATTACCCATGCCCGTGTCGACTCTGTCTACCATATTGATGAGGCCAACCTGACGGTATATATTATGGAGTACCCGTCTATCGACCCCTTTGGCAGGCCGGCCATGCTCTCAGGCACCATCACCATTGGCGACGAGGTGACGGCCGATGCTCCCGCCACGGGGCTGCTGCTCTACAACCATTTCACCGTCTATCGTGCCGACGAGTGCCCGTCGAGGGGTGAACTGAAGGTGCAGAAGCTCATACCAGGCAGCGGACTGATTACCATCTCTGCCGACTACTACGGTTTCGGCATCACTGAGGACAAGCAGCAGGCCTACTGCATCTCCAACATCAACGCACAGGCCAGCATCGACGCCCTCCTGGCTGCCAAGGAGCTGCTGCCCACTCTGGGCTACTCGTGGAACGACGACATTCTCTTTAACGTAGGCTATTCCCAGGGCGGACATACGGCTATGGGTGTGGTGCGCATGCTTACTGAGAAATACCCTGAAATACGCATCACCCATACCTTTGCGGGCGGCGGCTCGTATGACATTCCCGAGACCTACCGCCAGTTTCTTCAGACCGAGAATACAGGCATGCCTTCCACCGTCATTAGCGTGCTGTTGGCCTATAACACCTTTTTCAAGCTGGACATTCCCCGCTCCGACATCTTCATCGAACCTTTGCTGAGCAATATTGACGAGTGGGTGCTCAGTAAGAAATACACCCGCGAGGAAATCGACGAATTGTTGGGTACCGACGTCATCGCCCAGTTCGTGACTCCTGAGATGCTCGACTTGGAGTCGGACGTGTCGAAACGCTTTCTGGAGGCGATGGACAGGGATAACCTCTGTGCTGGCTGGCATCCCCGCAAGGACGAGCGCATCTCGCTGGTGCATCACACGAAAGACATCACCGTGCCTGCCGCCAACACCGCCAACCTCTACGCCTTCCTCAAGGAGCAGGGTGTGGAAAATGTCACACTCCAAATGGGAGATTTCGGCAGTCTCATCGGACTGCCTGCCCACGAGTCGGGAGCAGTCGTCTTTGCCATCCTGGCTGTTGGCGAAGTCTGCAGGACGCTCGGCATCAACGTCTGGTTCAACATTTTCGACTTATTTTGACCCGTCATCTCTGCCTGCGGAGCTCGATGCGGAAGGTGGTGCCGCGTCCCACCTCGCTCTGCTTCACGTAGATGCGGCCGTGGTGGTATTCCTCGACGATGCGCTTGGCCAGCGAGAGGCCCAGGCCCCAGCCGCGCGCCTTCGTGGTGAAGCCCGGCCGGAACACGTTCTTCACGTTCTTCTTGCGGATGCCCTTGCCCGTGTCCACCACCTCCACGGCCACGATGTCGTCCTCCTCGAGCAGCCAGAGGTCGATGCGCCCCGCCTGCCCCTCCATCGCGTCGACAGCATTCTTGCAGAGGTTCTCGATGACCCACTCGAAGAGCGAGGCGTTCATCTTCACCACCACCTCGTGGCTGGGATAGTGGCCCTTGATGGTCACCTTCCGCGACGTGCGCTTGTCCATATAGGCGATGACATGGTCGAGCACCTCCTGCATGGAGGTGTCGACAGGCTCGGGCAGCGAGCCTATCTTTGAGAAACGCTCGGCAATGCGCTCCAGGCGTCTGACGTCCTGCTCCATCTCGGGTATCAGCTCATCGTCGGGATGGTTCTCCCGGAGCATCTCCGTCCAAGCCAGGAGGCTGCTGATGGGCGTGCCCAGCTGGTGGGCCGTCTCCTTCGACAGTCCCACCCACACCTTGTTCTGCTCGGCACGCTTGCTGGAGAGGAGGGCGAAGATGGCCACGACGACGAAAATCATCACGATGCCCAGCTGCCAGTAGGGATACTGCGTGAGGCGCTTCAGCAGCGTGGACTCGTCGTAGCACACGAGCAGGTGGTCGCCGCCGCCCAAGTCGATGCTGATGGTGTCGCCCGCCTGCCGCATCTGCCGCGCATAGCCGTCGACGCCCAGCGTGTCGTCGATGTTCCGGTATTCCAGCACGCTGCCCTGGGCGTCGGTGACGATGACGGGGATGGAGGTGTTGCCCTCAATGAAAGCCAGGGCCAGCGAGAGGTCGGTATCGCCGTCGGCCTCCTGCACGAAGTTCATCGCCTTCGCCCAGAGGTCCATCTTCGTGCGCTCCTCGGCCTTGAGGTCGCTCACCAGCTGGTGGCTGACAAAGAGCGATGCTGCGGCAATGAGCACTGCCGCCACCACCAGCCAGATCTTCACCTGGCGAATCCTGTCGGTCCACTGCATCTCAATTCCTCATTATCTCAATTTCTCATTATCTCATTTTCTCATTATCTCATTTTCTCAATCTCTCATTATCTCATTTTCTCAATCTCTCATTATCTCAATATTCTCTCAGTATCTCCTCGTGCCGCTTCTTCCGCTGCTCCTTCTTGTAGCTGCTGCGCCACTTCTTGGGGATGAGCTTGCCCAACAGCCCCAAGGGGATGCCGGCCGGCTTGCTGGGGTCGGAAGCCAGCAGCTGTGCCTCAGTGCGCTTGATGCGCAGGCTTTTGCGGAGCTCGTCGAGACCGTCGTCCTCGTAGTGCACCTTTCCGAAGACCACCACCTCCTTCACGCTGAGCAGCTTGGAGATGATGAACACCGTGTCGGAGGCCACCTCGTCCATGTTCACGATGCGGCTCTCGTAGTTCACATGCGAGAAGACCAGCGTGCGGCTGCTGTCGGGCAAGGCGAAGCGCCCCAGCGAGTCGGTCTGCGTCGTGCGGTCTTTGCCCTGCACGCTGACACCGGCCACGGGAAGCAGGGTTTCCACGTCGGCCACCGTGAGCTGCCGCTGCGAGAAGGCAGGCAGCGTGCCCAGCAGCATGATAACAAACAGAACAGTTCTGGTCATTTTCAAAAACTTCGCTGCAAAAATAGGCAGAAAACAACGCCCTCACAAATTCTTTATGCAAATTTAAGCACTATTCGCACTCGTTTACAGAAAAATGCGCTCCTTGGCAGCATGAAGATTGTCACCTGCTCTTTCTCCGTCCTGCTGCATCCAGCGGAGGTGGAGCCTACTGACCAATTCTTTCTCTCAATGCCCCACATTTCCGGTTGTCCACTAATGGCCATCTGCTCCTCACCCTGATGGGCACTATCAGGAATGGCAGCACGCTTATCGCCGTGCTTCATATTACTGACGGGTCTTACGTTGACGATTTTATTCATTTTATCTTGATTTTTTTCGAGCTATGAGGTTGAACGGTAGTATGACCGCAACGCGGTCAACGCTCAATAACCGGATGGTGCGCAGCACCCCCGGAGAGCGGATGGAAGTACATCGACCCAGGAGGGGGCGCCCTGCTTGACTGATGGGGCACTCTTCCGGAGTGCATTCACTCCACTCAGACCTGCCGCAGGTTCTTCGGACACTGCGGTAATTGAGAGGAGACGCTTTCAGCGTCATTTCAACCGCACAGCATGTATTACATCACTTTTAGGTTATTATAAAAATTGTATGAGTAATTATATGTTATGAACAGAAATGTCTGCGTATAGTAATGCCGTACAACAATATGGAAAAGATGCAGCCGTCTTTTGGTCTCAATATGATTTCTCACCAACAAAGCGTTACGTAAAAAGGATGTGTGACTTGTTTTATAAAGACAAGAGTCAACAGGTATATAATACCCTTAAAAAATATAATCTTCTTCGTCTGTCTGAGGCGTGTCAGCTTCCATAAACATCACGAAATAGACGGGCAAATAAGTGACCTTGCCGTCTTGACAGATCTTGCGTTCGTTGGAAATGACAGTGGCAGCAAGGACATTGTACTCAGAGTTCTTCAGAAGATTGTTGAGCGCACTATGATCCGTGTAGTCCTTTCCCGACTTGACCTCTATAGGATGAGCACTCATCGTTGTGTGATTGTCAACCAGATAGTCCACCTCGCCCTGCTTGCGGTTGTCGTAATAGTAGAGCTTGTGTCCATGTGCGCGAAGTTCCTGGGCTACCACGTTTTCATAGACGGAACCAAGATTGATGCTGCGAATATCATCAAGAACTGGACGAATGTTATTGCGGTAGAGAATGCCGGTAAGAAGCCCCACATCGTTCAAATAGAGCTTCAGCAGATTCTTCTGGAGTGACTCACTCAAGGGGAAATGAGGGTTGGTGATGGCATTGACGGCCAAGGAAATTCCTGACGAGATCAGGTACTCGAACTCTTCCTTATACTGGTCGAAACGGTCACCCTTCTTACCACGTATGTTCTGGGCCACCACACGCTTTTTCTTGTTTTCCATCTGCGAGGGAATCATCTCGTAGACACGTCGTATGAGCAGTTTCTTGTTGTGCTCCTTCTCGTACTTGGAAGCGTCGCTGGCATAAAGGCTACGGATGCCATCCTGTACCTCGCGCACCTTCACAATGTTATGCGTGTCAAGATAGGTGTTGACGGCATCGGGCAGTCCGCCTACCAGCAGATAGCGGCGGAACAGGTCGAGCACATGGTTATGGTGCTCTTCCGAAAGACTCTGGCGGTTCTCGTAGGACTTGCGCAGCATGTCAATCGCCTCGGTGCCAAAGCCGTTGGCAATCAGGAACTCCTCAAAATCGAGCTGGAACATATCCTTATTGATGATGCTGCCTACTGGAATGGAGGTGGTGTCTTTCATTCTGATACCCAACAGACTGCCACTGGCGATATAGCGGTAGCGGTTATCCTCACGCAGGAACTTCAGCATGGTGAGGTACTGCGGATAGTGCTGAATCTCGTCGAGGAACACCAGTGTATCATCGCGGTTATTGAGCTTGTCGCCTGCCACCATGCTGAGAGTCAGATAGAAGTCTTCCTTCTTATGGATGTTCTTGAACAACTGCTCACCCTCGTCATCCTCCACGAAGTTGATTTCCACGAAGTTCGGGTAGAGACGTGTACCCGCCTCACGAATACTGAACGACTTGCCTATCTGGCGGGCTCCCTCCAGTATCAGGATCTTGTCATTATCTGACTTCAGATAGTCCTCGATGTAGGTTGTAATCTTCCTGTAGAGCATGTCTGTTTACACTTTTCAATAATATTTGGCAGTCAAAAACTGCACTTTTCAATATGATTTTGCGTTGCAAAATTACACTTTTCAATCGAAACTGCCAAACAAATCGGGAAAAAAGTGTAAAAGTGAGCCTTGACCGCACAGATTCTCGCCGACGTGGAGCACTTAGGGCGACTCGTTCGCCCTAAGTGCTATGAATTATTTGAAATAGATAAATTATACAGAGCATCTCGCCCAAAAGTGCCTGTCTTGTTATCGATGCTATCTTAGAGAGCAAATACGTTGAACGTTTCACGCCCATTACCACTTCAACCTGATTACTGTTGACCCCGACGACAACAAGTTTGTGGATTGTGCCATTCAAGCAAATGCTCGCTACATTGTCACAAATGGCCATCATTATGATGTTCTCCGTCAGATTAGTTTCCAGTCGTTGACGTGATAGCATTGAAAGATTTTCTCAATCTGCTTCATTCTGAAGAGTTTTTGTAATCATTTAATAATTAGCAGAAAACATCCTACTATTCCTGCTATTCCTGCTATTCGGTTTTGAATATTTTGGTATTCAATGGAATATCGATAGTAGGATAGACAATTATCCTACTATCGACCTGCTACCGATATGCTATTCCTTGAGGACGAGGTGATAGCCTTTCCTGCCATCCTTGCCGCCGTGTGGCCATCTGAGCTTCTTGAGGGTCCTGCCAAGGTTCTGCAGGTTGGGAACATCAGTGCTTTTCAGGTGCTTGCTCAGCTCTTTCTGAATGGCGAGCACCTGCCAGAGCGTGTCTGTGGTGTTTTCCTTGGCGGGTTCGAAGAGGCTCTGCAGCACCTGTTCGAGCGACGATATGTCCTGATACTTGCTGTTGTGCTGCTGTATCTCGCGCTCGTCCTCAGAGGTGAACCAGTAGAGGCAGTCGGGTTGGCGCAGCTCGCTGACGGCCTGGGCGTACATCTGGCGGTATGGTATCTTCCCCTGCTTCCCTGCCTGGAGGACGCTGCCCGCAGGGCTGAGGGCCGGGAGGTCCACCTGCCCCTTCACCTCTACGCAGAGATAGCGGCGCGAGCCGTCGCCGGAGGGCAGTGGCGTGCTGTCGTTGGTGGTGGCGATGAACGAGCAGAGGCGCGGCGTCATGGTGTACTGGTCGGAGCGCATCTTCCTCACCTGCACGTCCTTCTCGGTGAGCAGCCGCTTGATCTTCGCCTGCTCGCGGCCTGTCTTCGCGTTGTATTCGTCGATGCAGACGAGCCACATGCGGCCGAGTACGCGCTCCACCTGCTCGGCATTGTCCATCTTGATGTCGTCCATATAGTACTCGCGCATCGACGGCGGGAGGATGTTCTTGCAGAAGTTCGACTTCTTGATGCCCTGCCCGCCGATGAGCATGGGCACCATCGAGTTGCCGAAGTCGCGGTTGATGTTCAGCGCCTGTGCCACCATGGCGAGGAACCAGCGGTGGAAGTACTTGGGCCAGTGCTCGTAGTCGGTGGGCAGGCGGCGGGCGAAGTCCTCGATGTAGTTTGCTTTCCCGTCCCACTCTCCGCATCCGGCGAGGAACTCGTGAATGGGGTTGTGCTCCCTGACGTGTGCGCTCTCTATGTAGGTGCGAATGTCGTTCATCCAGCTCTCGCCGCCCTCTTTCATCTCTTCCACGACGATGCTTTTCAGCTGTCTGTCGGTCATCGGCTCCCACTGCTTGAAGCGCAGGTCGTTGGGGCGGAACTCGGTGAGCTGCTTCACCGTATTGTAGCGCAACTCGTAGCGCCGGGCGAGAAAGCCCTCTATGCTGCGCATGATGCGCTCCTTCTCGTTCATCTGGGTGACGGGCTTGCCTTTGTATTCTTTCTTGTAGGCATTGCGGAAGGTCTTGCGTATGAGGTCGATGCCCAGCGGTTTGAAGAAGGCGTTCCACGAGGCGCGCACCACGCAGGCCTCCTCCTGCAGGCATGCCGTCGTGCAATAGTCTGCCAGCAGTTGCAGGCAGCGCTCGGCGTTGCCCTCGCAGTCGTCGATGGCCTTTGAGAGGCAGGTCTGGAAGGCCATCTCTGTGTGTTCTGTCTCGATGGAGTCGGGAAACCACACCACCGTGCCGTCTTCGTCGGTGCGTGTCTCCTTGTAGGCCGCCAGCGGGTCTTTCTTCATACGCACCACCGGCATGACATGCGCGTCGGGGTTGAACCAGAGCAGCGGGTCGTGGCTCATCCTGCATCCGCTGACCCATGTCAGCTCTTCTGCCAGCAGGTCGCACTCCGCCATCGACGTGTACAGGCGCGCGGCGGTCGCTTGCGCATCTTTCAGGAACGCCAGGTAGTCGTCAGCGTCTGTGCCGTCGTATTGACATCTGACGACGACCTTCAGCGTGACGCCGCTCACACCCGCGAAGGCCAGCAGCGTGTAGTGCATCTGCTGCACGCGGCGCTTCATCTCTTCCACCTGCCGCCGGCCTTGCGGACAAGAGATGGTAAGGAGCAGCAGCCCTGTGAATGTTTTCGGATGGTCGAGGCCCTTCTTGCCGAAGGTGGCCGCGAAGACGAGGTAGGGCAGCTTGTCGGCGTCGGCGAGGTGATAATGCGGCAGCCCCTGCGCCATTTCCAGCCGCGACTGTAGCGCCAATTTGGCGACACGCTCTGCCGTTTCCTTCGTTTCCTCCGAGCGCATGCGCTCCACGATGGCGCTGAGTTCCGTAGTGACCGGCGCGCCGAATGTTCCCGAGTCTGTTTTAAGTTTTGTAATCTTCATATCTGGTTGTTCTAAAGCTATGGCGTTGTACAGTGGTGGTTTTTATTGTTTTGCGTAGGCGCAAAAAATCTTTTGCGTTTACGCAAAATTATTTTCTCACCTACGCAAAACAAATGGCACCTATTTTGCATAGTGCAGGGCGGTAGGAGGTTCGGTAGGTGGTCGATAGCATATTATTTTGCATATCATATACTCATAAGCAGACTGACATTCAGAATGTTGCGTCAGCCGATAGCAGGAATAGCATATTTATTCAGATTTCCGTGTATATATACTCCTGTCCGCGTTTGGTTTTCAGCAGTTTGGGTCTCTCGCCTTCCGTCCATTGGTCGAGCAGCTTCTTGGCAGAGTAGTAAGTCAGTCCGGTGCAGCCTTTGAAAAGCCTCACGGTGACATAGCCGTCGTGTTTGTTGATGCAGTCGTGCAGCTTCGCTTCCAGTCGTTCCCGGTCGGCCATGATTTCCTGCACGTTGGTTCCTGGCTTGTGGTGGAATCCTTGGAGCCATTTCCCCACGGCCTCGTGCCACAGCTTGCCGGAGTTGTATTCCACCCCGTCGAAGTGCACGTCGCGGTTTTCCACGTCGTCGGGGTCGGTAATCTCGCGCTCCACGCGCAGTCGCGGGGCAAACGAGCCGATAGGTGTCTCTATTCTGTGTCCCTCGGCGATGAGGTAGCCCGTAGCCATCATGAAAGCCTCGAAGGCTCGTGTCAGCTCGAAGGGTCTCAGCCCGTAGTTCCGGGCACAGTAGGCGTCGAGTTCCTTCATCGATATTTTCTTCCCGCCCAGCGGCCGGGGATAGTACAATGTCTTCCCGTCCTTCCCCTTGGCGGGCGTCGGGAGCATCTCGAATGCCATTCCGTTCTTCTTTGTTGACATCGCTATCACGTTTTCACCCTTCCTCGACGTAGTCAACGTATTCTCCTTCGTCCTTGGAGAATATTTTCTTGTCGCGCTGGTCGGGGCTGCGGTCGTCGATGATGGTCACGCCACTGGCGGTGTGGGTGGTGCGGCGCGTCGATGGTTGCTGCTTCTCGCCCTTGGGGGTGCCCTTGAAATAGTCGTCGTCGAAGGGAGAGGCTTTCCTGCCGCCGCCCTTGCGATAGTAGTTCTTGTCGGCCATGCGGCGGAAGGTTTCGTCGTCCATATTGTCCTGCATCACCTTGCGGAAGTCCTTCATCCGCCGGCTCACCTTCCAGACAAGAACTGCCATGCCTGCCGTGAACAGCAGAAAAACAAATCCGATGAGAGAGAGGAAAAAGCGCATAGGAGCTAGGAGTTAGGGGGCTGGTTTTCTGTATGTTTATGGGTGATGACGGAGAGTACAATATACCAGGCGATGATGACGGCCAGCGAGCCATAGCCCAAGAAGAGCAGCGGCGGGATGCAAGTAACGAGGAACGCCCACTTCACCTCGTTGCCTCGCCAGCCCCATGTCTTGAACTTCAGGGCAAACATCGGTATCTCGCTCACCAGCAGGTAGCAGCTCAGCACCAGGAGCACCAGCAGGATGGGCATAATGGTAGGATAGGTGAGCAGGGAATGTCCCCACCCCACTATGAAGCTAGCCCAGAAGAGGGCATTGGCCGGTGTGGGCAGGCCGATGAAGCCCATGGTCTGGCGCTCGTCGAGGTTGAACTTGGCCAGGCGCAGTGCTGAGAAAGCGGCCATAAGGAACGCCAGGAAGGGGACATAGACAATCCAGCCGCCCAGGGTACTGATGCCTGACGCGCCGGCATCTTTCACCAGCGAGATATAGCTGAGGTCTGTCATAAAGCTGAACAGCATCATGGAGGGTGCCACGCCGAAGGTCACCACGTCGGCCAGCGAATCGAGTTCCTTGCCGATGGGCGATGACACATGGAGCAGACGAGCCACCATGCCGTCGAAGAAGTCGAACACGGCGCCGGCGACGATGGCCAGCAGGGCCAACTTATAGGCATGGCCCAGGGCGAAGGTGATGGCCACACAGCCTGAAATCAGGTTGCAGCAGGTGATGGCGTTGGGGATGTGCTTTTTCAAGAGTTAGGTGTTAAGAGTTAGAAGTTAGGAGTTTTAGCCCCTCCTGGCCTCCCCAGGGGGAGGAATAGGGAGGGGGCGATTAGGAGTTAGCCGACGGGGGAACAGGCAGCTTGGCGATGACGGTGAGGTCGCCGGTGGTGCTCTGGCCCATCTTCACACAGGGCGTGGAGCCCAGTGGCAGGTAGACATCGACGCGCGAACCCAGCTTGATGAAGCCCAGGTGCTCGTCGATATAGCATTCTTCCAAGTCCTTGGCATAGGTGACGATGCGGCGGGCCACGGCACCGGCAATCTGGCGCACCAGCACGCTATAGCCCTCGGGGGTCTCAATCATCGTGTCGGCATGCTCGTTCTCCTCGCTGGCCTTCGGCAGCCATGCCTTGTGGTAGTTGCCGTCGAAATGGCGCACGAACTTCACCTGTCCGTCGACGGGGAACCAGTTGGCATGAACGTTCAGCGGACTCATAAAGATGCTAATCATCAGCCGCCGGTCGTGGAAGTAGTCGGTCTCTTCCGTCTCTTCAATAACCACAATCTTGCCGTCGGCAGGAGCCACGACCACCCGCTCGGTATCGTCGGGGAAGTAACGGATAGGACAACGGTAGAAATTCAGCACCAACAGCCACACAGTCCCGAACACAGCCAGGAACGCTGCGAAGGGAATCCACGAATCGAACGAGCGCCAGAGTATCACCGCTATGGCCACAATGGCAAACATGCTGTAGAGCAATTCGTTGGTGCCTTCACGGTGGATGCGTATCTTTTTCAGTTTCTTTATTCTCTTTCCCATGGATTGTTTCCAGTAGTTTTCTGTTTCAACCTGCAAAGGTAATGCTTTTTTGGAAATTTACAAAGTTTTTGCGAAATTCTTTGCCGTTTATCACCAAAAAACTCCAAAACACGACCAAAGTGCCGGTAGAAATCGTGGAGTATAGCCAAAATGATTCCGTTTCTACTGGAGACAGATTTTCACCAATTAACAAACTTTTTGTACAATTCTTTGGCAATCTCAACTTTTAAGCGTAACTTTGGAGGCTAAAAACGAAAAGACATGGAAGACTTCATACATCTTCACGTACATACGTACTATTCTATACTCGACGGCCAGTCAAAAATTAAGAACCTGGTGAAGAAAGCCATCGGCGACGGCATGCGCGGCATGGCCGTCACCGACCACGGCGACATGTTCGGCATCAAGGAGTTTCACGACATCTGCAACGATGTGAACAAGGGGCGCAAGAAAGAGGGGCTGGAACCCTTCAAGCCTATCTTCGGCTGCGAGATGTATGTCTCGCGCCACGGTTCAAAGTCGCTGCGACGGGGCAAGGAAGACCAGAGCGGCTACCACCTCATCGTGCTGGCCAAGAACTACCAGGGCTACAAGAACCTCATCAAGCTGGTGTCGAATTCCTGGACGGAGGGCTACTATATGCGCCCGCGAACCGACCGTGAAGACCTGGAGCGCTACCACGAAGGCCTGATTGTCTGTTCGGCATGTCTGGCCGGCGAGGTGCCCAAGAAGATTCATAACGGCGACATGGCGGGTGCACGCGAGGCCATCGAGTGGTATCACAACCTCTTCGGCGACGACTATTACCTGGAACTCATGCGCCACGAGGTGAAAGACCCCACCATACGCGCCAACCGCGAGACGTTCAAGGAGCAGGAGCCCGTTAATCAGGAACTCATCAAGCTGGCCCGCGAATACGGCATCAAGCTCATCTGCACGAACGACGTGCACTTCGTGGACCAGGACAATGCCGAGGCCCACGACCACCTGCTCTGCCTCTCCACCGGCAAAGACCTTGACGACCCTACGCGCATGCTCTATTCGAAACAGGAGTGGTTTAAGACCCGCGCGGAGATGAACGACATCTTCAGCGACGTGCCCGAAGCCCTGAGCAACACGCTGGAGATTCTGGACAAGGTGGAGTTCTACTCCCTCGACCACGACCCCATCATGCCCTTCTTCCCCATTCCCGAAAGCTTCGGCACAGAGGAGCAGTGGCGGCAGAAATTCACCGAGGAAGACCTGTTCCGTGAATTCACAAGCGACGAGAACGGCGAGAACCCGATGCCCCGCGAGGAGGGCGAGAAGAAAATCAAGAAGCTGGGCGGCTACGACAAGCTCTACCGCATCAAGTTCGAGGCCGACTACCTGGCCATGCTTGCCTACAAAGGTGCACAGCGCCTCTATGGCAAGAGTGAAGGCGACGAGCACTCCCCACTGCCCAAAGAGGTCGACGACCGAGTGAGATTCGAGCTTCACATCATGAAGACGATGGGCTTCCCCGGCTACTTCCTCATCGTGCAGGACTTCATCAACTCCGCCCGCGACCAGCTGGGCGTGATGGTGGGGCCGGGCCGAGGAAGTGCCGCCGGCAGCGTGGTGGCCTACTGCTTGGGCATCACGAAGATCGACCCGCTGAAGTACGACCTGCTGTTCGAGCGCTTCCTCAATCCCGACCGTATCTCCCTGCCCGATATCGACACCGACTTCGACGACGACGGCCGCGGCCGCGTGCTGAAATGGGTGGAGGACAAATACGGCCACGAGAACTGCGCACACATCATCACCTACGCGTCGATGGCCACGAAAAACTCCATCAAGGACGTGGCCCGCGTGGAGAAAGTGCCCCTGGCGCTGTCGAACGCCTGGTGCAAGGCCATCCCCGACCGGCTGAAAGACCCCCGCACAGGCGAAGACCTGAAGATGAATCTGCCGAATGCTATTAAATGTACACGCGAGCTGCAGGAGGCCGAGGCCAGCAGCGACCCCGCCCAGGCCAACACCATCAAATATGCCAAGATGCTGGAGGGCACCGTCCGAGGCACCGGCATTCACGCCTGCGGATTCATCATCTGCCGCGACCCCATAAGCGACTGGGTGCCCGTCTCCACCGCCGACGACCCCGACTTCAAGGACACGAAGACCAACTGCACGCAGTACGACGGACACGTCATCGAGTCGACCGGCCTCATCAAGATGGACTTCCTCGGCCTGAAGACACTCTCGGAGCTGAAAGAGGCCTGCGCCAACATCAAGCAGACGCTGGGCATCGACATCAACCTGGACACCATCCCCATCGACGACCCGAAGACCTACGAGCTTTACCAGCAGGGACGCACCGTCGGCACCTTCCAGTTTGAGTCGGCAGGCATGCAGAAATACCTCCGCGAGCTGCACCCCACCGTCTTCGAGGACCTCATAGCCATGAACGCCCTCTACCGGCCGGGCCCCATGGACTACATCCCGCAGTTCATCGCCCGCAAGAACGGACGGGAGGAAATCACGTACGACATCCCCTGCATGGAGAAATACCTGAAGGACACCTACGGCATCACCGTCTATCAGGAGCAGGTGATGCTGCTCTCCCGACAGCTGGCCGACTTCACCCGTGGCGAGAGCGACGCCCTGCGTAAGGCCATGGGTAAGAAGAAGAAGGACATCGTAGACGCCATGAAGCCGAAGTTCATCGAAGGCGGAAAGAAAAACGGCCACGACCCGAAGATACTCGACAAGATATGGGCCGACTGGGAGAAGTTCGCATCCTATGCCTTCAACAAGAGTCACGCCGCCTGCTATTCATGGGTGGCCTACCAGACGGCCTACCTGAAGGCCAACTACCCTGCCGAGTACATGGCTGCCATTATGACACGCCGCCGCGACCAGATAACGGAAATCACCAAGCTGATGGACGAATGCAAGCAGATGGGCATCGCCACCCTCGGACCCGACGTGAACGAGTCGTACCTGAAGTTCGGCGTGAACCAGAGGGGGGAGATACGCTTCGGACTGGCAGCCATCAAGGGCATGGGCGACGGCGCCGCACAGGCCATCATCGACGAGCGCACGAAGAACGGCCCGTTTAAGGACATCTACGACTTTGCACAGCGTGTGTCCTCGGCCAGCATCAACCGCAAAGGCTATGAGAGCCTCGCCCTGAGTGGCGGCTTCGACAGCTTCGGCATCCGCCGCGAGTGCTTCTTCGCCGAGAACAGCAAGGGCGAGGTGTTCCTCGACACGCTGGTGCGCTTCGGACAGATGTACCAGCAGGCCAAGAGCGAGGCGCAGAACTCACTCTTCGGAGGCTTCGACGAGGTGGAGATTGCCACCCCGCCCATACCCAAGACCGACGTGCACTGGAGCGACATCGAGCGGCTGAACAAGGAGCGCGACCTCGTGGGCATATACCTCTCAGCCCACCCCCTGGACGAGTATAAGATTGTGCTCGAAAACCTCTGCAACGCCCGCTGCGACGAGCTGGCCGACCGGGGAGCGGCCCTCAAGGACCGCGAGGACGTGGCGCTGGGCGGCATCGTCACCAATGTGGTGACAAAATTCGGAAAGGACGGAAAGCCGTTCGGCATCGTCACACTCGAAGACTTCGACGGCCAGGGCGAGCTGGCCCTCTTCGGCGAGGACTGGGCACACTGGAACGGATGGCTCACGACGGGTGCCTCCGTCTATGTCACCGGCAAGATGGCACCACGCTTCCGCGACAGCAACATCAAAGAGCTGAAAGTGGGCAACATAGAGTTCCTACAGTCAGTAAAGGACAAGGCCATCGACCGCATCACCATCTCGCTGAACAGCGACATGCTGAACGAAGAGATCGTCACCGAGCTGGGCGAGCTGGTGACCCAGCATCCTGGCAAGACGAAGCTCTTCTTCCAGCTGCGCGACTCCAGCGGGAAGAACCACGTGCTGCTGCGCTCGAACAGCATGTATGTCGACGTGAAACACAGCCTCATCGACTACATAGAGCGCACCGAGGCGCTGGACTATAAAATAAACTGACCCCCCAACGCCCTGTGCGACGCTTCGGCAGCGAACCAGCGGGCTGGAGCCATCGGGACGGCGGAACAGGTGCTTTGGCACGCTATTTGCAGGAAGATTCGTAGAAAGACTATTATATTATTGTTTAATCCGGGGCAATGGACCATCGTTCTGACCCCACCCTCCAAATACTTGGGGGCAAAAAAAATTTCAAAATTATGGAAGTAACAATCACAAGTGAGAACTTCGAGACCCTGAAAAGCGGGCAGAAGCCCCTGGTCATTGATTTCTGGGCAACATGGTGCGGCCCCTGCCGCATGGTGGCTCCCATCATCTCGGAGATGGCCGAGAAGTACGACGGCAAGATTGTCGTCGGCAAGTGCGACGTGGAGGAGAGCGAGGAGCTGGCCGCCCAGTTCGGCATCCGCAACATCCCCACGGTCATCTTCATGAAGAACGGCGAGGTGGTCGACAAGCTCGTCGGTGCCGTGGCAAAGCAGAAGTTCGAGGAGAAATTCGAGGCCCTGCTGGCATAAGCCGTTTTGACAAACACAGACTTTACTCAGAGGAAACCATGAGTATCGACGAAGAACTGCTGCTCGACGAGCAGGAGACCAAACGTGAGATGGCGTTCATCCGTGAGCAGCTGCCCGGCGACATGAAGGACAGCTACACGGACGAACGGCTCGCGTGGGTGCTCGACGCCATTGCCGCCTACTACTACGAGAGCGGCGTCCTGGAGAGCACCAGCGACGAGGTGGACATCGACATGGACGAGGTGGCCAAGTACGTGTGCAGCCTCGCCGACCAGGAGCTGGGCCAGAAGATGGATGCGCAGGAGATACGGCTCATCGCCGAGGCCGACCTCGACTTCCAGGAGGAGAATGTGTAACTCTCATATAAAAAACAAGAAAAGCGTACTTACCCGTTGAGGCCGCTTGTTTGTCTTTTTTTTGATTGGTTGCCAACATTCCTGAAGTGAGCAAATTCTGAGAAACAGAACATTCCAATAATTATTGATTATGAAAAAAGTATTTACTCTAACCTTCCTTCTCATAGCCGTTTCGATGATGGCCGATCCTGTCGGAATCGACAAAGCCCGGGGTAAAGCCGCATCATTTCTCAACTTGGCTTCGCCTGCTCGGACAAGGGGCCAGAGTGTCTGTTCTTCTGAAATGAGCCTGCGGGAGGTCGATGCCGGCTTCGACCATCTCTATGTCTTTAACAATGTGGAGGGCGGAGGCTTTGTGGTAGTCTCGGCTGACGACAAGACGGACGCCGTGCTGGCTTACAGCGAGAGCGGCTCGTATGACAGCCAGCAAGGCAACGAGGCATTGAACGACATACTTGCAGGACTCAATGGCGAGGTTGCCGCCGTGGCTGCCTCTCCCTTCTTCACAGCACGCAACGACACGGAGATTCAGGAGCAAGACCGCGAGCCTGTCAGCCCGATGATCACCACCTGTTGGAACCAGTATGACCCATACTATCATTTCTGTCCTACCGACCCCAATTCGGGAAATCCCACCCTGGTGGGCTGTGTGGCTCTTACGCTGGCTCAACTAATGAAATACTATAAGTACCCTGTGCAGACAACCGTCACGATACCGGCCTATACCACCCAGAATGGAATAGAAATGCCCGCGTTGCCTCCCACGACATTCAACTACGACCTCATGAACGACTATTATGTCTGGGATAGTTTTGAACCTAACTATACACCCGGGCAATTGGAGGCTGTACAGAAATTGCTGAAGTATGCCGGTTGTGCCTTGGAAATGCAATACTCTTCAATGGGTTCCGCTTCAGTGTTCGACGTTGCCCGCATAGCCCAGTATTTCGGCTATCGCAGCGATGCCCGCGTATTGTATGCCGGGCAGTACCCACGCGCTGCATGGGAGCAGATGGTTTACAATGAGCTGGCGTCAGGACGCCCAGTACCGTATAGTGCCGGGGCCGTATTGCAACAGAGCCACAGCTTCATCATTGATGGCTATGACGGTCGCGGATATTTCCATGCTGTAACGGGAGAATACGGCTATTTTCAGGGGAACTTCTATTGCAAGTTGCATGTCATCAACGACTGTGAGCTCCAAACCAGCCCTGTGGAGTTCAGTGGCTACAATGTGTTCCAATGGGCAGTGTTCGGCTTCCAGCCTGCCGACAGCACCCTGCCCCTGCAGGACCTCACCGACGGAGAAGACATGACTGGCAAGCTGAGCAAGCTGGAAATAGAAAGCGTGGAGTTCTACAATCCTTATGCCGGACAGAAGACAGTGGCCATCATCAACCATCGGAATGCAGGAGAGACCTATGAGAACAACCTCTTCCTGTGGCAGGGAGATGTCTTGAAGGGTGGCGCCGGCTCGTATGTCAGCCCAGGGCAAGCCGGCGATGTAGTCGTGTGCTTTGCCACGCCCCAGGAGCCCGGAACGTACCCCATGCGCGTCACATCCGACTGGGATGGCGAAAACGTCCTCTACGAGACCACGCTGGAGGTGACACCCCCTCGCGTAGTGGAGCTGCAAGCGAATGTCACGTTGGAAGGATTTAAGGGAATGTACCTTCAGAAAGAGACTTCCGACGATGGCTCGGTTCAGAATATCTGGAGTTACGACGAGACATGGGAACACGAAATCGGCATCTATGAGAGCCTGAAGATTGAGGCCGACATCACAAACGTAGGAGAAGAGAGCTATAACAGCTGGCTGGAGACATCCTTAAGCGAAAACGAACAAGATGAGAATGGGAATCTTTTGTCGGCCAACTCCCTGGCGAAAATAGCACACATGTATTATCTGAATCTTGCACCAGGAGAAACCAGACACTACACATTCTTTTACGACAAGCATTCGTTCAGTCCTGACAAGGTGTATTTCTTTTATCTCGACTACAACAGGAACTATGAGTTTGGGGCTTTGTTTACGCTACCGTGGTCCTGCAAGTATTTCGCTACCGACCCCTCCAAATCAGAGGTGGTTGAACAACTGGATGACGCCACAGACGGCAGTCCTGTCTATAACCTGCAGGGCATCGCTCAGCGAGGCAAACAGCTTCGGCCCGGCATATATATCAGCGGCGGAAAGAAGGTGGTAGTTCGATAAAGCTTGTTTTTATAGTACACCTCAACAGACGTTCGAGCCCCCTAAGTTCTTAGACCGAGCCAAGCGGCCGCTCCACCTTTGGCCGCTTGCAAGGCAAGAAAGCCGAGCGAGGGGGCTCGAGCGTTTTAGTTCGGGGAGTTAAAAAAAGATAAAGAGGGGCAAAAAACTTCTGTTTCCTCTCTCCTAACTCCTAACTCTTTAGTACCTTTGCACCATGATTACGCAAGACCAACTGAAAGACGTGCTCGACCGCGCCGACAAGCTGAAGCACTATCTGAAAATCGACGAGCGGCAGGTGGAGCTGGAAGAGGAGCAGCTGCGCACGCAGGCTCCCGACTTCTGGGACGACCCCAAGCGCGCTGAGGAGCAGATGAAGAAAGTGCGCGGCATCAAGCGGTGGATAGACGGATATAATAATGTACGCACGCGAGCCGACGAGCTGCAGCTGGCCTTCGATTTCTACAAGGAAGAAATGGTCACGGAGCAGGAGGTGGACGCTGACTATGAACAGGCTCTGACTGCCATTGAGCAGCTGGAGCTGATGAACATGCTGCGCCAGAAAGAGGACCCCATGGACTGCGTGCTGAAGATAAACAGCGGCGCCGGAGGCACAGAGGCACAGGACTGGGCGCAGATGCTCATGCGCATGTACATGCGCTGGGCCGAGGCCCACGGCTACAAGGTGACCATCGCCAACATCCTCGACGGCGACGATGCCGGCATCAAGAGCGTGACCATGCAGATAGAGGGCGGCGAGTATGCATACGGCTACCTGAAGAGCGAGAACGGCGTGCACCGCCTGGTGCGCGTCAGTCCGTTCAACGCACAGGGCAAGCGCATGACGTCGTTCGCCAGCGTCTTTGTCAGCCCCCTGGTCGACGACACCATCGAGGTATATGTAGACCCTGCCAAACTGTCGTGGGACACCTTCCGAAGCAGCGGTGCCGGAGGACAGAACGTGAACAAGGTGGAGAGCGGCGTGCGCCTGCGCTATTGGTACACCGACCCCGACACGGGCGAGCAGGAGGAAATCCTGATAGAGAACACCGAAACCCGCGACCAGCCCAAGAACAAGGAGCGCGCGCTGAAGCTGCTGAAGAGCCAGCTCTACGACAGGGCCATGAAGAAACGGCTGGAGGCACAGGCCAAGATTGAGGCTGGAAAGAAGAAAATAGAATGGGGCTCACAGATTCGCAGCTATGTCTTCGACGACAAGCGCGTGAAAGACCACCGCACCAACTTCGAGACACGCGACGTGGACAGCGTGATGAACGGCAACCTCGACGGCTTCATCAAGGCCTACTTGATGGAGTTTCCGTCTTCTAATGAGTAATGAGTAATTAATAATTAGTAATTATGATTACCTATTGCTATGATGGAAAGACCGGAGAATGTGATTGTCGTAAAAACAGAATTGTTTGCAGACAGAATAACCAAGATGTGTAAATATCTGTCTAAGAAGAATAATGATGACAGAGATGCGCTAAAACAGATATATAGGAGTGGCACAAGTATCGGAGCGAATACGGCAGAAAGCCAATATGCCCAAAGCAGGGCAGATTTTCTTACTAAGCTTACCATTGCTCTGAAAGAAGCTAATGAGACACACTTCTGGCTTAGACGCTTGTTCGTCGGACAATCTTTGACAGAGAAAGAATTCGACTCAATGAATAATGACTGCGAGGAGATTATTAAAATATTGACTAGTATAACAAAAACTGTAAAAAGTAATAGTAATTGAAAAATCGTACTTTTAAGAGGCTTCTCAGAGGCTAAACTAATCATAATTACTCATTGCTAATTACTCATTACTAATTAAAAATATCAGAATATGGCAAAGAAAGAAAAAGAAAAGAAAATGAACGCTAAGCAGCAGGCTTACGCTAAGAAGCAGGAAGAAAAAGGCAAGAAGGTGGTGGCTTGGATCATCGGCGCATTCATCGCACTGGCAGCTTTCTACTTGATTTTCGTTGCAACAAACTTCTAGTGCCATCTGCCTATGAGCGGAATGGAGATAGAACGGAAGTTCCTGGTGAAAGACAGCTCCTACAAGCAGCAGGCGCATGCCAGCAGCCACATTCGACAGGGATACATCTGCAGCGGCCACGGACATACCGTCAGGGTGCGCATGCGCGACGAGGAGGCATTCCTGACCATCAAGGGACCGTCGCTCGACGGGGGGCTTAGCCGGTATGAGTTTGAGAAAGCCATCACCCCCGACGAGGCGCATAGCCTGTTCCAGCTCTGCGAGCCGGGCATCATCGACAAGACACGCTGGCTGGTGAGCTGCGGGAAGCACACCTTCGAGGTGGACGAGTTCCACGGCGACAACCAGGGGCTGGTGATGGCCGAGGTGGAACTGTCGGCTCCCGACGAGCGCTACGACAAACCGGATTTCATCGGACAGGAAGTGACTGGCGACCGCCGCTACTACAATTCCCACCTGCGCGCCCACCCCTACAGCGAATGGGGCGGGAAATGAAAGGAGACAGGAAACGGCAAAGGACAACACACTCTCTTCCCGAGAGCGGTTGTCCTTCGACGTTTCTTCTGGATGCAAAAAAAGATTACTTCAGAGCATCAACGAGCTCGGCACCAGCTTTGAACTTTGCTACTTTCTTGGCAGCAATGGCTATCTCCTCCTTCGTGGCGGGATTGATGCCCTTACGAGCGGGACGCTCGTTCACGCTGAACGTGCCAAAACCAATCAGAGACACCTTGTCACCAGCGACAAGAGCATCCTTCACTGCGCTCACGGCAGCGTCAAGAGCCTTCTTTGCGTCTACCTTTGTAATGCCTGCACCTGCAGCAATTTTCTCAATCAATTCTGTCTTGTTCATAATGATAATGTTTAAATAATTAAGTGGTTATAAAATAGGTTTTTAATCTTTTGTTCGCAAATTCGGTGCAAATATAAGTGAAAGTTTTCATAAAACAAACAAAAAATCGGAAAAAATCACTATTTTCATAAAAAATAGTTGGTTTTAGCCCTATTTTGTACTGAAAAACAGATATTTTTCGTAATTTTGCGCCCAAATTACGCAACAAAGTAGTATTCATAAAAAAACAGTAAAATGTTCCGAAACATTCCTACCATAACAAGAAATCTCCTGCTCATCAACATTGTTGTCTTCCTGGCAACACTGGCCCTGAGCAACCAGATTCATCTGACCGAGTATGGCAATCTCCATTTCTTCCTGGCGTCGGACTTCCATCTCTACCAGCTCGTCACCTACCAGTTCCTCCATGCCGACTTCTGGCATATCTTCTGCAACATGTTTGCCCTATGGATGTTCGGGTGTGTCATTGAGCGGGTATGGGGGCCGCAGAAGTTCCTCATCTATTATCTGGTGTGCGGCATTGGCGCCGGCCTGTGTCAGGAGGCTGTACAATATATAGAATATGTGTCGCAGGGGCTGTCCACCTTGAGCGATGACGACCTCACGCCATTCACCGTGGCCACCAACATGGGCGACATCCACGTGCCCGTGGGCTGGTATCTCAACCAGCTGGGCACCATCGGCGCGTCGGGAGCTGTCTATGGCATCCTGCTGGCCTTTGGCATGACCTTCCCCAACGAGCACATCTTCGTGTTCCCGCTGCCAATACCCATCAAGGCCAAATGGTTCATCTGCATCTACGCAGCCATCGAGCTGTTTGCAGCTTACGGCAGCACCGGCGACCATGTGGCCCACATGGCACATCTGGGCGGCATGCTCTTCGGCCTACTGCTCATTCTCTACTGGCGTCGCCACCCGGCCAATTTCAACATCAGCAGCGGCAGGCAGTTCTTCGAGAACATGAAGCGAAGCTTCGATGCCCGGCGCGGCAGCCAGACTACCCAACAACCAAACAACCAAACGACTAGGCAGACCGGCTACGGCCCCACCCGTGAGGACGACATGGAGTACAACCGGCAGAAGCAGGAACGCCAGGCGGAGGTCGATGCCATTCTCGACAAGATTCGCAAAAGCGGCTACGACAGCCTGACCAAGGAGGAGAAGCAGCGGCTCTTCGAGGCCAGCCGGGAGAGGTGAGAACTGAGAGGTGAGAACTGAGAGGTGAGAACTGAGAAGTGAGAACTGAGAGGTGAGAACTGAGAGGTGAAGATTGTCAGAAGCATACTGTTGAATATCCTCACGGGAGCCAGCGCCGCCATTGCGCTGCTCATGGTGGCCGTGGCCTATAGCGACCGGCTGCATCCTGACGACTATCCCTCTCTGGCTTGCGCCGGCCTGCTCTTCCCCTTCTTCCTGGCCGCCAACCTCATCATGCTCATGTTGTGGATCATGGTCAGCTGGCGCAGGTCGTGGATTCCCCTGCTGGCCTTTGTCGTGGCCTATCCCTCCATCCGCATCTACCTCCCCCTCCACATGGACACCGAGCCACCGGCTGAGAGCATCAAGATTATCTCCTACAACGTAGCCTGCTACCAGTTTGACAAGCGTGAGATGAATCCCAAAGATTCCATCTTCAGCTATCTGCGCCATCAGGACGCCGACATCGTATGTCTGCAGGAGGACATCATCCGTAAGGGCGACGTTGCCGACTTCTCCGACATCTACCCCTACAACGACACGGTGCACATCAGCTCCCCGTCGCTGGTCCTCATCAATGCCATTGGCATACACACCCGCTTTCCCATCCTGCGCAAGGAGCGCATCGACTATCCGTCGCTGGCCAATGGCTCTGTGGCCTACTTCCTGCAGATAGGCTCCGACACGGTCATCGTCATCAACAACCACCTGGAGACGACCCACCTCTCCGGCAATGACCGCCAGCGCTATCAGGACATGATCAGCGGCGACATGAACCGGCAGGATGCCAAGGAGGAGACGCGCCTGCTCATAAGCAAGCTCAGCCAGGCAATGACCGAAAGGGCCGTCCAGGCTGAGGCCGTCCACCGCTATATACAGGCCCACAGCAACTATCCGCTCATCGTCTGCGGCGACTTCAACGACTCCCCCATCTCCTACGTGCGGCGCACCATCGCCGACGGGCTGACCGACTGCTACGCTGAAAGCGGCAGGGGGCCGGGCATCTCCTACAAGCAGAAGGGTTTCTTCGTACGTATCGACCACATCCTGTGCTCCAACCACTTCTTCCCCTCCCGCTGCTACGTCGACAATAACGTCCGGGGCAGCGACCACTACCCCGTGCTGTGCTGGCTGAGCAGGAAGTAAATGTAAAAAAAACAGAACAGCCCGACATCTGCATCTCCCCTCGTCTGCAGCAGGATAAAAGAGACCGCCTGACACAGCGTTTTATCTTGCGTTTTCCACCAGTTTTAGAACAATCATGGCCCAAAAGTGCCTTTTTTTCATTATAATCCTTAAAAAAAAAGCGAAAAATGGCCGAAAATTTTTCGCAGTGTAAAAAAATCACTATATTTGCAGGTCAAATTGCGCACATTAAACAACAAATAACATAAAAAACAAAATGCAAAACAAAGGAATTGTAAAGTTTATTGCCATTGCGCTCGTGCTGGTATGCTGCTTCTATCTTTCCTTCTCGTTCGTGACCAAACACTACGAGAGCAAGATAGCTCAGATTGCTGCCACGCAGGGCGAGGAGGCAGCACAGGCTTTCCAGGACTCTGTAGAGACCAACAAAGTGTGGCTCTGGCAGTGGAACCTGAAAGAGTGTCGTGAGATGGAGATGGGCCTCGGCCTTGACCTGAAAGGCGGTTTGAACGTGATTATGGAAGTGTCGGTGCCCGACATCGTCGACATGCTTGCTGCTCACAAGCAGGATGCCGACTACCTGAAGGTGCTCGACATGGCCAAGAAGGAAGAGCAGGAGACGCAGGGCGACTTCGTCGACATCTTCTGCGACACGTGGGAGAAGGCTATCTCCGGCCGCCAGCTGCGCGAGATTTTCGCCACGCAGCAGCTTCGTGAGAAAGTGAATAATCAGTCGAGCAACTCCGACGTGCGCAAGGCGCTGAAAGAGGAGGTGGCCTCGGCCATTGAAAACGCCGAGAACGTCGTCCGCAACCGTGTCGACAAGTTCGGCGTCGTGCAGCCCAACATCCAGCGCCTGGAAGGCCAGTCGCGCATCATGGTCGAGCTGCCCGGTGTCAAAGATAAGAACCGCATCCTGAAGCTCCTCGAGAGCAGTGCCAACCTGGAGTTCTGGGAGACCTTCAGCGCCGAGGAGATTGTTCCCTCCTTGCAGAACCTGATGGCAGCCTACATCCAGCAGCTCAGCGGAGAGGCTCAGCCTGAAGCAACTCCTGCCGACAGCACCCTGACCGCCGAAGCAGCTCCCGCCGAGGA
>JAILFU010000045.1 GCA_024697405.1 Prevotella sp. | reverse complement strand
TAAGCAAGGTCAAAGTGCCATTTGGCATGGTTCTTGATGTTCAAGAGTGTAAGCAAGAAGGTTCAGGAGCCGTAAGTAGGCTTTTTGTCAAGAACAGTGACGGCTCTCAAAATTATAATATATTTGAGAACTTGGAATTTGAAGATACACCTATGGGAGCCTGGCAGGCATATCTATTAACAAGACTCTGGCATAGTCTCCCATTATGGTGGCACGCTAACTATGACCGTCGAGACTATATCTATACCAAGGATGACATTGCTAACATCAGACATTTTGGGAGCAGAAGTATAGACAAGTCAATATTGTATAATTACACCTTAAATCCAGAAATTTACATTGGTAACGGGAATTATTATGTGTCATGTTGCTTCTGGACTGAATTTGGCGGGCTAATTAGGGAATACATAGAAATACGATTCGCTAACAATAAGATGGAAAGTGCTTTCGAGTTTAAACGAGAAACACTTTTCCACTATGAGTGCGGCATATTTTTCTAACAGTCCAAAGAACCGCTCCTACCATTATGGAAGCGGTTCCGTCCGATTCCACTCCCTTATATCCTCGCTGGGTATTGAGAGGAATGAGCATTCAGAAAGCATCTAATGAGAACTTACTTTGGACGATTTGTTTTAACGTTGACAGATACAGTTTTTTTGCGTTCAAGAGTGACAGGGTGACAGAACGCCCTGCTACAAAGGGCTTGCGGCCTGTCATCTAGGGTGACAAGGGTGACAGAAGGGTGACAGGAAAATGCTAAACTGTGTTTCCTTTTGAACAGAGTTTTAGACCTTTGGGGTTTTCTTCTTCACTCTGCGCTTGTTTTTGATTGCATATTCATGAGGTTTAGGACGCTGCAAAGTTATAACTTTATTTCTTCCCCCCTACATACCTACACGACAGCCACTAAACGGTTAATGCTCAACAGTTTTTGCCATGTAGGTTGCCTGCATTTTTGAATGTGAACATACACTGACGGGTGTAGGCAGGACACTTTACTTGAAAGATGCCATTGTCTCCCAGAAAATGAACGCTTTTTGGGAAAATACGCACTCCGTTTTGAAAAATACGCACGCCGTTTTGAAAAATAGCGTGCGTATTTGCTCAGATTCTCTAGAGAATTTGAGAGTTAATGGCGGGTAATGGGTGGCTCGACATGCGATGCTTCCAAAACCGTGTAGGCTTGGGCGGAAAAATGCAGGTGGCATACATGGCGTAATGCGTTGTTATACATGAAATTATCTGCCACCATGTAGGTATGTAGGTCTTTTTGCGGTTAGCATAGTGCAAAGGTACAACCGATTTCTGATTGCTGCTTGAAATCGCCATCACGAGCGGTTCCGTTCTGCTACGGAATCCGTTTCTTTCCGTTTTGTATTTGTATTCCTTTCCAGCCAGCGCCAACCCTCTGTCCTTGTAGGTTGTAGATTGATGGTTGATGGTTGAAGATTGAAGATTGAACTGCTGGGGCGGTTGGGCTGTTGATGCCCGTAGTAGCCTTGTCACCCAGACGGAACAGCTTTACACCGTGACTGGGCACGGTGGTGCTGAGGATGCCAGTGGCGGTGCCGAGGTCTTCGCCAGCCCAGATGTCATAGACGGGAACGGACTCCGTGTCGCCGTAGCCCAGCAGCTTGAGATCGAAGTCGTAAGCCTCGTTCTTGGTGACGTAGAAGATGAACTCCATCGTGGTACCAGTGGAAGACCCATTGTCGGTGTCGCATGAGGAGTCGTAGCCGCAGAGAGCGCGGAAGGTCTTCCACGAGTGTCCTGCGGGCAGGTCGTAGATGAGGGTGCACTGTGCGTTCATGCCGAGCCCGGTAGTGTAGCTCTGGCCATCAACCTTGAGCGTGCCGCCCTCCACATTCTTGTTCACGTGGAGTGAACCCCACTCCGACTGGTAGCTGGTCTGCTTCAGCGTGGTCAGCGAGGTCTCGTTGCCCTCAGCGTCGATGAGCACGGGATTGATGAGGTCGGCACGGTCGTAGGCAAAGCCGTCGCCCCAGTTGCTTACCACAATCTTCAGCTGCTCGGCACCTGTGACATCGGCCTCCAGGGTCTTGCTCTTCTTACCTGTGCGGCAGATGAGTCCTGAGCGGGCGGCGGCATCGTCCTGCTCGTCGGTGAGCGGGTTCTGGGCGAACACCATGAAGCGGATGCTCGTCGTGGCTCCCTGCTGACCGATGCCGGAGTCGTCGGCAGCGGCCATCGCCTTGAAGCGCACCACGTCCATATCATCGGGAATCTGGAAGAAGATGGCGGAGTTGGCATCAGTAGAGAAGCCGCGGTCGTAGGTGACGCCCATCACCTTCATCTTGCCGCCGTTGTCCACGTTCTTGTTCTCATACACGCGGTTGAAGTATGACTTGGTGTAGTCGCGGGTCTTGTAGGTGCCAGTGAGGGGAACCTCCGTACCGTCGCGCAGTACGAGCGTGGGGTTGATCCAGTCGCCGTGGTCGTAGTTGTAGTTGTCGCCACCGTCATCCACCACTAGCACGAGCGTCTTCTCGCCATCGGGCCATTCTATGTCCACATCAACGGCATGGCCGTCGGTGGTGTAGGCCACTACCTCGCTCTTGTAGAGTGCTTTGTTGCCTACCACCCAGCGGGTGTTGTCGCGCTGGAAGAGGGCCAGGTAGCGGGTGTCGCCGATGTGTGATGTCCACGCCACACGGCCATTATCCTCGTCATTAAATACCTGATGAGCCTCCTCGCCATATTTATGCATCTGGTGATACTCCTCGTTGTTCAGCAGCGAGAGGGTGAAAGCATCGTTCTTCGTCATCTCGCCGCCGAAGAACAGCGGGGAGTGGCAGATGCCCCAGAGTGTCATCATCGTCAGTTGTTCGTTCTGCGAGAGGTTGGTCCATCGACCCTTGTCTGCAGCGGTGTAGCCAGCATCGCCGATGGTCATGGCAATCTGTCCCAAGGGCAGCATGTCGCAGTCGGCATAGTTTCCGGGTCGGGTCACGGTCTCCCAGGCATGGGCTTCGTTGAACACGGCATCGACGGCGCTCCAGTTGTCCCACAGGTCATCCATCATGCGCCACATATTGGCGTTGTCGAGACACTCCTGTGCATACTGGTAATGTGTCTTTCCGGGACTCAGCGACAGCACCATCGGGCGGCCCGTCTGGTCGATAGCCTTGCGGATCATGTGAATCTCGTCGGCATAGAACGGACGCGAGAGGTCGTCAATCTTCAGGAAATCCACGCCCCACTCGGCATAGAGATCCATGATGCTGTTGTAATAGGTCTGTCCAGCCTCGTTGTTGCGCACCAGCAGGTTGTCCTTTAGCCACGTGCAGGGCGAGGTGGTGCCGTTATACACCAGACTCCATGCCGTGCTCTCGCTGCCTTTCAGTTTGAAAGACGAACCCACCACGCTCTTCGGCACGCCACGCATGATGTGTATTCCGAACTTCAGCCCCATGTCGTGAATCTTCTGGGCAAGCGCCTTGAAACCCTCGTTCCTGCCATCGACTATACACGATGGGAAGCGCGAAGGCGACGGCAGGTAGCGTCCGTACTCGTCGAGCACATACTCCTGGTCGCCCCGCTGGTTGTAGTTGCCGCCGCCCAAGGACGGATGGTTGCAGTACCAGCGGATGTCCACCACCACATACTCCCAGCCATATTTCACCAGGTCATTATCCACCAGATACTGCGCATTCTGCAGCACCTCTTTCTCGGTTACTGAAGAGTAGTAGCAGTCCCATGAGTTCCAGCCCATTGGCGGAGTCATCGCCCAGGTTCTGAACGTGGACATCTCCTCATTGTTCTGTGCCTGCGCCATGCCCAAAGAGAGGAGCGCGGTAATGATAGTTAGCGTTAGTTGTTTTGTAATCATCAGAATCTTACTTGTATTTTTAGTGCTTTTGTTCGGCAAATATACGAAATAAATCCCATAGCGACATCATTCCACTCTGGGATTTATGATTATTTTAGATTATTCGGGGCATATTTCCAGAAAAGAAAAAGTTCGCATTATTTGCGAATGTCGGAGAAAAGTATTACCTTTGCGAGCAAATATAGGATATAGTAATGATGGAGATGGCACTTGCTGCGATAGTGGCCTTGGTTGTGGGGCTGGTGATAGGCATCCTCTATGAGAGGGGGCCCAGACAGCGGCTGGCGGCCGAGGCTAGTGCACTGCGCTCTCAGCTGGAGGAGACTAAGCGGCGTGAGGCGGCTCAGCTGGAGGAGGCCAGGAGCCGCGAGGAGGCGCAGCGGGCACATGTACGCGAGCTGCTAGATCGCGTGAAGGCCGAGGGCCAGGAGCGGCTGAAGGAAGAGAAGGAGGAATGGCGGGAGGAGAGCCAGCGGCTGATGGCCGAGCAGGAGAAGCGTTTTGACGAGACGCTGGCCAAGGTGTCGGCGCAGGTGAAGAGCACTACCGACGACATGCTTCGACAACGCCAGCGAGAGTTTGCCGAGAGCAGCCAGCAGAACCTGGGACAGATTGTCACACCGCTGCGCGAGACCATCGACAAGATGAAACAGTCGATGGCCGACAGTGCCCTCCGCCAGACGGAGTTGAGCGGACAGCTGAAAGCTAACATCGAGCAGATGATACGCCAGAGCGAGGCCGCACGGCGCAGTGCTGAAGAACTGACACGGGCTTTCAAGCACGGCTCGAAGGTGCAGGGCGACTGGGGCGAGCGTGTGCTCAGCGAGCTGCTCGACGGTCAGGGACTGACGCAGGGCGTGCACTACGATGTGCAGACCTACATCCGCGACACCAAGGGAAATATCGTCACCGACGACAAGGGGGCTATGATGCGGCCAGACGTCATCCTCCACCTCGACCAGCGACGCGAGGTCATTATCGACTCGAAGGTCTCCATGACCGCCTTCATGGACTATGTCAACGCTGAGACCGAGCAGGAGCGCGACCGCTGCCTGAAGCTGCATGTCGACAGCATACGCCAGCACGTGAAGGAACTGGCCACCAAAGACTATTCATCCTACATCCAGCCGCCAAAGGTGCGCATGGACTATGTCATCATGTTCGTACCCCACAGCGGAGCCCTCTGGGCGGCGCTCAATGCCCAGCCCGACCTGTGGCGGAAGGCTATGGAGCGCAATGTCTTCATAGCCGACGAGCAGACGCTTTTCGCCGCATTGCGTATCATCAGCCTCACCTGGACGCAGATTGCCCAGGCGCAGAACCATGAGAAGGTCTACGCCCTCGCCGCTGAGATGCTCGACCGCGTGGGGCAGTTCGTGAAGAAATATCAGGCGCTGGGCAAGGCGCTGGAGACGGCGCAGAAAGCATACGAGGATGGCGACCGCAAGTTGCAGCCCACCGGTCAGAGCATTCTCCAGACCAGTGCCAAGCTCATCAAGCTTGGTGCCAGGCAGAGCGACAAGAACCCCCTGCCGCAGCTTACAGATATTGATGACATCCCACAGATAGAATCACAGACCCTATCCTTAACCCAGACAGGACTGGAGACACCATCCCTGACTCCTCCCCTTGATGACGGGGAACTACTCGCGGAAGAAAATGAGACCAATGATCACCATACTGGGTCCGACCGCTAGCGGGAAGACCCCGCTGGCCGTAGCTGTAGCCCGTGCCCTGCCCCCTACCGCCGGCGGACAGGTCGGCGGTGAGATTATCTCCGCCGACTCGCGTCAGGTCTACCGCCGTATGGACATAGGCACTGGCAAAGACCTCAGCGACTATGGCGTTGCTGCCCCATCTCCCGTCGCTGCGCCTTCCTCCCCCTCCGTGTCCGCACCTTCCGCCCCTGTGTCCGCCCCTGTGTCCGTGGGCGAGGGTTTCCCCCTCGCCGTCCCTTACCATCTCATCGACATCTGCGAGCCGGGCACCAAGTACAGCCTCTTCCAGTACCAGCAGGATTTCTTCGATGCCTACGAGCAGATTCGAAGCCGGGGGGCGCTGCCCATCCTCTGCGGCGGCACGGGGCTTTACATCGAGGCCGTGCTGAAAGGCTACCAGCTTTCGCCTGTCCCCCAGAATCCTGAGCTGCGCCAAAGCCTGGAGGGGAAAACACTCGACGAGCTGACACAGATGCTCATCGGTCTGAAGGCCCGCAATGGCTCGAACATGCACAACACCACTGATGTCGACTCCTGTCAGCGGGCCATCCGTGCCATAGAGATAGAAACCTACAACCTGGAGCACCCCGCTCCGCTGAGGGAACTGCCGGCAGTACCCTCGTGCATCATCGGTGTGAACATCGACCGCGACCTGCGTCGCGAGAAAATCACCCGTCGGCTGAAGACCCGCCTCGACGAGGGCATGATTGACGAGGTGCGCGGACTGCTTGCCGAGGGCATTCCCGCAGAAGACCTCACCTACTACGGGCTGGAATACAAATTCGTGACGGAGTATGTCACCGGCCTGCTCAGCTACGACGAAATGTTCCGTCGCCTGGAGATTGCCATCCACCAGTTTGCCAAGCGGCAGATGACCTGGTTCCGGGGCATGGAGCGCCGTGGCTTCACCATCCATTGGATTGACGCCACCCTGCCCATGGAGGAGAAGGTGGCACAGATTCTCGAAATGATTGCAGCATAAATCGTAAATTGTCAGATAAAATGGAAGAGACACGCTGGGGCATACTCTACTGCCCACGAAACGGCATAAAGAGCAAGCGTAAGCGCTGGGAACGGCTGCAGAAAGAGCTGGACGCACGGGGCGTGAAGTACGACATGGTGCAGAGTGAGAGCAGCAGCAGCGTGGAGCGTCTGGTCACTATGCTTATCCGCAACGGCTACAAGATGATTGTCATCGTGGGGGGAGACTCGGCTCTGAACGATGCCGTGAACTGCCTGATGAACGAGGAGCACGGCGTGCGCGAGCAGGTGATGCTGGGTGTAGTGCCCAACGGCTCGTTGAACGACTTTGCCCGTTTCTGGGGCTTCAATGAGGATGACGACGCACAGACCGTGGACTGGCTGAACAAGAGACGTGTCAGAAAGGTGGACCTGGGCTGCATACGCTTCACCGACAAGCTGGGCGAGCAGCAGCACCGCTACTTCCTGAACTGCGTGAACATTGGTACCACGGCCGATATCATGAACCTGCGTCAGCAGACCCGCCGTCTGCTTTGGTCGCGCACGCTGTCGTTCATCGTGTCAGTCGTGCTGAACATCTTCCGCCGCAAGGACTACAAGATGCGCCTTCGTGTGAACAGCGAGACGATAGACCGCCGCGTGATGACCGTCTGCGTGGGTAATGCTTTGGGCTACGGACAGACACCCAGTGCCGTGCCATACAGTGGTATGCTCGACTTGGCAGTGGTCTACGACCCCCAGCTGCTGCAGCTGTTCAGCGGCCTGTGGCTGCTCATCTCTGGCCGTTTTCTCAACCATCGCTCCGTACATCCCTTCCGTACACGGGAACTCATCGTCGAGGAGGCCTGCCATGCCCTCGTGGGTATCGACGGACGGCTGATGAAGCAGCCCGTAGGGCAATATACCGTCACTGTAGAGCCGGAAGTTATCAATTTCCTCATCCCCGACTAGGCTTCGGCATGATATTTGCTGTATCTTAAATAAAGAAAGGAGATAGAAGATATGGCATTTATTGATTACTACAAAATCTTGGGAGTTCCCAAGGACATAGCGCAGAAGGATGTGAAGAAAGCATACCTGAAGCGCGCCAAGCAGTTTCATCCCGACCTGCACCCCGACGACCCGAAGGCGAAGGCCAAGTTCCAGGCGTTGAACGAGGCATACGATGTCATCGGAGATCCGGAGAAGCGGAAGAAGTACGACCAGTATGGTGAGCAGTGGCGCGAGGCAGAGCAGTTCCAGCAGGGTGGGGCAGGCTTCCGTGGCGGCGGTGGCTCGCCCTTTGAGGGTTTTGACTTCAGCAGCTTCCAGGGCGGTGGCGGCTTCAGCTCGTTCTTCGAGAATCTCTTTGGTGGCGGCGGTCGTGGCGGCGCTTCAGGCTTCGCCAGCAATTTCGGCGGCTTCGGTCGTCAGCAGGCTCAGCCCCATGAGACGCAGGCTTCCATGAACCTCGACATGTACACCGCCTTGCTAGGCGGCGAGGTGATGGTTGGCCTGAGCGACGGCCAGAAGCTGAAGCTGAAGGTGAAACCCGGCACCCAGCCCGGACAGAAAGTCAGGCTGCGCGGCAAGGGGCAGGGCGGCACCGACCTCATCCTGACCTATAATGTCACGCTACCCACGCAACTCAGCGAGCGGCAGAGACAGCTGCTTGAAGAGATGCGCCGTAGCTGAGTCCTTGGCTTTTTTGCAGCACCAATATGGAATCATTTCACGAGTGCAGCTATTACCAACGGTTAGATGACGGCATGGTGGAGTGCCGGCTCTGCCCGCACCACTGCCGCATTCCTCAAGGAAAGACGGGACGGTGCCGCAGTCGCCGCAACCAAGACGGCGTTCTCATGAGCGAGGTCTATGGAAGACCTTGTGCGCTGGCTGTCGACCCCATTGAGAAGAAGCCCCTCTACCACTTCCATCCTGGCACCACCTGCCTGTCCATCGCTTGTACGGGCTGTAACTTCCGCTGCCTGAACTGTCAGAACTACGACATCTCGCAGGCCGCATCCGTGGACAGCGTGTTCTCCGAAGACACCCTCTCTCCCGAACAGGCGGTCAGCCTCTGCATGAAGCACCGCTGTCCCGGTATTGCCTACACCTACACCGAGCCGCTCACCTATATAGAATATGTGAAGGACTGCGCCCGCCTGGCCCATGAGAATGGTCTGTGGAACATCCTCGTTACGGCGGGCTATGTCTGTCAAGAGCCACTTGCCGACCTGCTGCCCTGGCTTGATGCCGCCAACATCGACCTCAAGTCGTTCAGCGACGACATCTACCAGCGCGTCAGTGGCGGCCATCTCCAGCCAGTTCTCGACACCATCCTCGCCATGCGCGATGCCGGTGTGTGGATAGAGATTACCAACCTTGTCATCCCGACTGTGAATGACGACATGGACATGATTCGCCGTATGTGCCGTTGGCTTGTCGCTAACGGTCTTGCGAAGACACCCCTCCACTTCAGCCGTTTCTTTCCCCGCTACAAGATGTTGAATCTCCCGCCCACACCTGTCCAGACCTTGCGTGCGGCGAGGCAAATCGCCCTTGACGAAGGCCTGCAGTATGTGTATCTGGGAAATGTCTGATTTCTAGATTTTTGCAAGAAACTCCTCGGCACGCTGAAGGTCTTCCGGCGTGTCGATGCCCACGGTCTCCACGTCGGTAAGCCCCACCTTGATGCGATAGCCGTTCTGCAGCCACCGCAGTTGTTCCAGGCTTTCGGCCTTCTCCAGTGTGCTCTGTGGCAGCCTCGTGATTTCGGCCAGCACCTCGCGGCGGTAGGCATAGAGTCCCAGATGTTTCAGATAGGGATAGCTGTCAAGCCATTCGCTGCGCTCCTTGCCACGGCAGAAGGGGATGACACTGCGGCTGAAGTAGAGGGCATAGCCTCGCACGTCGGTGACAATCTTCGGCGAGTTGGGGTTCTCCACAGCCTCCATCGTCTCGAAAGGCTTCCCTATAGTGCCAATCTGCGTCTCGGGGTCGTCGAAGAGGTGCATCAGCGTTTCCAGCTGTGAGCGCTGGATGAAAGGCTCGTCGCCCTGCACGTTGATGATGACATCGGCGTCGGCGCCAATTTTCTCGGCTGCCTCCTCTATGCGGTCGGTGCCGCTCTGATGGTCGCTGCGTGTCATCACAGCCTGCCCGCCGAATGCCTCCACTGCACGGAAGATTCGCTCGTCGTCGGTAGCCACCCAGACGGGGGGAAACTGAGAGTTGAGAACTGAGCGCTGAGAACTGAGGGCCTCGGCCACTTGCTCGTAAACGCGCTGGATGACGGTCTTTCCACCCAGCATGGCCAGCGGCTTGCCGGGGAAGCGCGTCGATGCATAGCGCGCTGGTATGATGCCTATAAACTTCATGGCTATTGTCTTGTTTTTCCTGCAAAGTTACAAAATATTCTTAATTCTATGGCTGAAAATCTTAAAATCTTTGCCCGCGTGCTGTTTTTTTTGTACTTTTGGAGGTTAAAACACGATAACGCATGAAATTCCGACAGATAATTCTTACAATATCACTTCTTATTTTGCCCTGCATGACCCATGCACAAAGCATCACACTGGGGTCGTGCACCACCCGCGACGGTGGTGAATACAACGGCCAGATGGCTCAGGGCAAGCCCCACGGCAAAGGTAAAACGACATGGAAAAACGGCAACTGGTATGAGGGCGACTACGTAAAAGGCAAGCGACAGGGCAACGGCACCTACGTCTTTGCCGACGGCGAGCGCTACGAAGGGCAGTGGCTGGACGACCATCAGCACGGACAGGGAACCTACTGGTTCCTGAACAACAACCGCTACGAGGGCCTCTGGTATGCTGACTACCAGCAGGGGCACGGCGTGATGCACTACTACAACGGCGACGTCTACGACGGCAACTGGCATGCCGACAAGCGGCAGGGCAAGGGTAAATACACCTTTGCCAGCGGTGAATGGTACGAAGGCGACTGGAAGGACGACCAGAAGCACGGACAGGGCATTTTCCAGTGGGGCGACGGTTCGAACTATGAAGGACAGTGGGCCAACAACAAGCGCAACGGCAAGGGCACGTACAAATATGCCAGCGGCGACCTCTACGTGGGGCAGTGGCAGGATGACGTGCAGCACGGCAAAGGCATCTACCGTTTCCAGAACGGTGATATCTATGAGGGCGATTACGTGAAAGGCGCACGCACGGGTACCGGCATCATCAAATATGCTAACGGCGACCAGTACACAGGGCAGTTCCGCGATGGCGACAAGAGCGGACAGGGCACTGTGGTGTGGGCTAACGGCACACAATATCAGGGCCAGTGGCAGAACGACAAGCCCAACGGAAAGGGGAAGCTGTCGACCAAGCAGGGTGATACTGTAGAAGGACAGTTCAAGGACGGCCAGCCTAACGGCGAGTGTATAGGTCACATGAGCGACGGCTCGAAGTTCAAGGCCACATTCATGAACGGGCTGCGCCACGGGTTTGCCATTGAGGAGACGAAAGAAGGCGTCCGCTTTGAGGGCAGCTACAGCAATGGCAGGCGCGACGGTGACTTTGTGGAGAAAGACCGCAACGGCAACGTCACCGCCAAGGGCACCTACATCAATGGCATTCGTAAGCTCCAAACGCCATAAGTTAGGGGGGAGGGGGGCTGAACAAGCGCAGACCGCCTTCCTCCTGTATGACATATAATAACAGATAAAACCGGGTTTGCATGACCGCTTGTTCAGACCCCATCCCCCTAGCCTAGGGGACTTAAAACTATGGTAATCGATACACTTGACAACTTCGGCAAGTATGTGGGAATCAACCCGCTCTTCGCCGACGTGGAGAAATTTCTCCATGACAACGACCTGAGTAAGATGGAGCCCGGCAAGTATGCCATCAAGGGAGACGACCTCTTCGTGAACATCCAGTTGGCCAAGGGACGCACACCTGATGCTGCCGTGCTGGAGACCCATCGCCGGATGATTGACATCCAGATTCCCCTCGACAGCCCTGAGACCTTCGGCTTCACGCCCCTCTGCCGTCTGCCAGAAGCAGCATACGATGCTGAGAAAGACATTACCAAGTATGGCGACCTGATGGCTGAGAGCTTTGTCGGCTGTCAGCCTGGCATGTTCGCCGTCTTCTTCCCGCAGGATGGCCATGCCCCTTGCATCACCATGGCTCCTGAAATCAAGAAAGCTATATTCAAGGTGAAGGCTTGAACACACTGCCGAGTCCTCTCTGGGGAGGGGCAGTTCAGACAGACAATAACAAATAAAAAACAATAACACAATGGCAAAGAAAGAGAATACTACAGGAAAGACGGTGAAACGCAGTAGTAAAAGTAATCAAAAGCCGCTCTCTTCCGGAGGGGAAGGGAGTAGGTCCCATATTGGCCTCGTAAAAAACGACTCCTGGCTGGAACCCTTTGAGGATGCCATCCGTGGGCGTCACGACCACGCTCTGTGGAAAATCAGCCAGCTGACGAAGAACGGCAAGAAGACACTGAGCGATTTCGCCACCGGTCACCTCTATTTCGGCCTGCATAAGCTGACGCGCGGCTGGGTGTTCCGCGAGTGGGCGCCCAATGCCACGGAAATCTATCTCATCGGCGACTTCAACGACTGGCAGGAGGACGAGCACTACAAGATGAAGCGCATTGAGGGCACCGGCAATTGGGAACTGAAGCTGAAGGAGAAAGACCTCAAGCACGGCCAGCTCTACAAGATGAAGGTGAAGTGGAACGGTGGCGAGGGCGAGCGCATTCCCGCCTGGTGCCGCCGTGTGGTGCAGGACGAGCAGACGAAGATTTTCTCTGCCCAGGTCTGGAATCCCGCCGTGCCCTACGTGTGGAAGAAGGCCGGTTTCAAGCCCAAGAAGAACCCGCTGCTCATCTACGAGTGCCATGTGGGCATGGGCCAGGATGCCGAGAAAGTGGGCACCTACACCGAATTCAAGGACAATGTGCTGCCGCGTGTGGCCAAGGCTGGCTACAACTGCATACAGGTGATGGCCATCCAGGAGCATCCCTACTACGGCTCCTTCGGCTACCATGTGTCCAGCTTCTTCGCCCCCTCCAGCCGCTTCGGCACGCCGGAGGAGCTGAAGGCCCTCATCGACGAGGCCCACAAGCTGGGCATCGCCGTCATCATGGACATCGTGCACTCCCACGCCGTGAAGAACGAGGTGGAGGGCCTGGGTAACCTCTGTGGCGACCCCAACCAGTTCTTCTATCCCGGCGAGCGCCACGAGCATCCGGCATGGGACTCCCTCTGCTTCGACTATGGCAAGGATGACGTCATCCACTTCCTGCTCTCCAACTGCAAGTACTGGCTGGAGGAGTTCCACTTCGACGGTTTCCGCTTCGACGGTGTCACCTCGATGCTCTACTACAGTCACGGACTAGGCGAGGCCTTCGGCGGCTACGGCGACTACTTCAACGGCCATGAGGACGACAATGCCATCTGCTACCTCACGTTGGCCAACCAGCTCATCCACGAGGTGAACCCCGAAGCCATCACCATTGCCGAGGAAGTCTCAGGCATGCCCGGTCTGGCCGCCAAGTTCGAGGACGGCGGCTTCGGCTTCGACTACCGCATGGCTATGAACATCCCCGACTACTGGATTAAGACCATCAAGGAGCAGAGCGACGAGAACTGGAAGCCCACTTCGATATTCTGGGAAATGACCAACCGTCGTGCCGACGAGAAGACCGTTTCCTATGCCGAGAGCCACGACCAGGCGCTTGTGGGCGACAAGACCATCATCTTCCGCCTCATCGATAAGGAAATGTACTGGCACATGATGACCGGCGACCATGACGGCACTGTAGACCGTGGCATGGCGTTGCACAAGATGATACGTCTTGTCACCGCCTCGCTCATCAATGGTGCCTATCTCAACTTCATGGGCAACGAGTGGGGTCATCCTGAGTGGATCGACTTCCCACGCGAGGGTAACGGCTGGAGCTACAAGTATGCCCGTCGCCAGTGGGACCTCGTGGACCGTGAGGACCTCAAGTACCAGTTCCTTAACAATTGGGATAACGACATGATTCATCTCATTGGGGGCGTGAGGAATTTCCAGAAACTGCCTGTACACAAGCTTTGGGACAAAGACGATGACCAGGTGCTGGCCTACATGCGCGGCAACTTGGTGTTCGTGTTCAACTTCAGCCCCAACCAGTCGCATGTCGATTATCCGATGCTGGCCCCCGAGGGCGAGTATGAGGGTGTGTTTGACAGCGATGACACCCGTTATGGCGGCTATGGCAACATCGACAGCAGTGTGAACCACTTGACTGAATATGACGGCCTGTATGCCGATGCCCACTTGGGCTGGCTCAAACTCTACCTGCCCGCTCGCAGTGCCCAGGTATTGCGGCTGAAACGTAAAACAGCAAAGACAGCAAAGAGAAAATAATAATCACTATAAACCTAACGA
>JAILFU010000037.1 GCA_024697405.1 Prevotella sp. | reverse complement strand
CCCGACGAGGCCGTCCTGGAGACGCACATCAAGATGATCGATATCCAGATCCCGCTCGATGCCTCCGAGACCTATGGCTATACACCCCTGTGCCGCCTTCCTGACACGCCTTATAATGCCGAGAAGGATATCACGAAATACGAGGGGATGGCTGAGAGCTTCATCGACTGCACACCTGGCATGTTCGCTATCTTCTTCCCGCAGGATGGACACGCCCCCTGCATCTCTATGAATCCCGAGATTAAAAAAGCAATATTCAAAGTAAAAGTGATGTAACACCATGGCTGAAAAGAAAACATCCCAGAAAAAGGTGACCGTGAAGGCACCTGCTAAGAAGACAGTGAAAAAGACGGCTGCGAAGAAGACTGCGAAAGCAGTGGTCACCAAGCCGGCACACATCGGACTGGTTCAGAACGACTCGTGGCTGGAACCCTTCGAGGACGCCATCCGCGGCCGTCATGAGCATGCCCTGTGGAAAATCGGACAGCTCACGCAGAAAGGTAAGAAGACGCTCAGCGAGTTCGCCAGCGGTCATCTCTATTATGGTCTGCATAAACAGGCTCGTGGATGGGTGTTCCGGGAGTGGGCACCGAACGCTACCGAGATCTATCTCATCGGTGATTTCAACGACTGGAAAGAGGACGAGAAATACCGCTGCAAGCGCATCGAGGGCACGGGCAACTGGGAGCTGAAACTGAAGGATAAGGACCTGCAGCACGGTCAGCTCTATAAGATGAAGGTGAAATGGAACGGCGGCGAGGGGGAGCGTATCCCTGCCTGGTGCCGTCGTGTGGTGCAGGATGACCAGACGAAGATCTTCTCTGCGCAGGTATGGAACCCCAAGGCTCCCTACGTATGGAAGAAGGCTGGCTTCAAACCGAAGAAGAACCCGCTGCTCATCTACGAGTGCCATATCGGCATGGGTGAGGATGCGGAGAAGGTGGGCACCTACACGGAGTTCCGCGAGAACATCCTGCCGCGCATCATCAAGGACGGCTACAACTGCATCCAGATCATGGCCATCCAGGAGCATCCCTACTATGGTTCGTTCGGCTACCATGTGAGCAGTTTCTTTGCCTCCAGCAGCCGTTTCGGAACGCCCGAAGAACTGAAGGCACTCATCGACGAGGCCCACAAGAACGGGGTGGCCGTCATCATGGACATCGTGCATTCACATGCCGTGAAGAACGAGGTGGAAGGCCTTGGTAATCTCTGTGGAGATCCCAATCAGTTCTTCTATCCCGGCGACCGCCACGAGCATCCCGCATGGGACTCGCTCTGCTTCGACTATGGCAAGGACGACGTCATCCACTTCCTGCTCTCCAACTGCAAGTACTGGCTGCAGGAGTTCCACTTCGACGGCTTCCGCTTCGACGGTGTGACTTCGATGCTCTACTACAGCCACGGACTGGGAGAGGCATTCTGCAACTATGCCGACTATTTTAACGGTCATCAGGACGACAACGCCATCTGCTACCTCACGTTGGCCAACTGCCTGATTCACGAGGTCAACAAGAATGCCATCACCATTGCCGAGGAAGTTTCGGGAATGCCCGGACTGGCAGCCAAGTTCGAGGATGGCGGCTACGGCTTCGACTACCGCATGGCCATGAACATCCCCGACTACTGGATTAAGACCATCAAGGAGCAGAGCGACGAGAACTGGAAGCCATCCAGCATTTTCTGGGAGGTAAAGAACCGCCGTCCCGACGAGAAGACCATCTCCTACTGCGAGAGCCACGACCAGGCGCTGGTGGGCGACAAGACCATCATCTTCCGACTCATCGATGCCGACATGTACTGGCATTTCGCCAAGAAAGACATCAACGGAGTGGCCGAGCGAGGCATTGCCCTGCACAAGATGATTCGTCTGGTCACCGCAGCAGCCATCAACGGCGGCTACCTGAACTTCATGGGCAACGAGTTCGGACATCCCGAATGGATCGACTTCCCCCGCGAAGGCAACGGATGGAGCTACAAGTATGCCCGCCGCCAGTGGAACCTTGTCGACAACAAAGACCTCTGCTACCATTGGCTGGGCGATTTCGACCGCGAGATGCTCCGTGTGATCAAGAGTCAGAAGAACTTCCAGAACACTCCCGTACAGGAAATCTGGCACAACGACGGCGACCAGGTGCTGGCCTTCATGCGCGGCGACCTCGTCTTCGTGTTCAACTTCTCGCCCACGCAGTCGTTCACCGACTATGGCTTCCTGGTGCCCACCGGCAGCTACGACGTGGTGCTCAACACCGACTCGAAGGACTTCGGCGGCTTCGGATTTGCCGACGACTCCGTGACCCACATGACCAACTACGACCCGCTCTACGTGGAAGACCACAAGGAGTGGCTCAAATTGTACATCCCGGCACGCAGTGCTGTAGTCCTTAAGAAGAATTGAAAGAAACATCCCTGCGCAATAGCACTGTCACCGTGAAAGTGATGTGTGCTATTGCTTTCCTTGCATTTGCCGTCTGCTTCCTGTTCAACTATCAGGCAGACACCCTCTACTACCTCCAGCATGTGTTGTCGGGAGGTAAGACCAGCTACGACCGCGTCATCGGCGGCATCATCATCCTTGCCCTGCTCTGGCTCATCCAGTATGCCGTCTATCGCATCACCCGTCTCTACAAGCGCGGCCACGCCCTTACCTATTTCCCCTCCATCCTGCTGCTCACCATCCTCACCGATGTCACCGCCGACGGGCACATTCCCCTCTACTGGGCTTGGATTGCACCGCTGCTACTGCTTGCCTTCATCGCCCTTGCATGGGTGAGCAAGCAGTTCGAGACCTACGAGCCCGGTCAGGACAATCCCGGACTGTTCTCGCGCCAGATGTGGGTCAACATGCTCACCATGGTCATCATGTTCCTCTTTGCCTGCCTTTTCAGCAACCACAACGAGATATTCCACAACCGCCTCAAGGCCGAAAGGCTCATCCTGCAGAAAGACTATCAGCAGGCGGCACTCGTAGGGCAGAAGTCGCCCGAAGCCGACAGCAGCCTCACCATGCTGCGCGTCTATGCCTTGGCCCAGACCGGCCAGCTGGGCAGCCATCTGTTCGAATACCCCATCGTGGGTGGGGCAGAGGTGATGCAGCCCAACGGCCACTCCCTGCGCACGCTGCTGCTGCCGCCCAAGCAGATACGACTGATGAACAAGACCCGCCACACCCGCAACGACTGTCTTCTTTCAAAGCATCTCCTTGCCCGCGACCTCGATGCCTTTGCCCGCGACATCACCAAGTTCTACGACATCGATTCCGTCAGAGTGCCCCGTCACTATGCCGAGGCCCTGGTGCTCTACACCCATCTGCGCAGTCACCGTCTGCTCACCTATCACGACAGCGTGCTCGATGCCGACTACGAAGACCTGCGCAAGCTCCAGCGCCGCTATCCCGACCAGACCACCCGTCAGTCGGCCATCCGCGACACCTACGGCAACACCTATTGGTATTACTATCTGAAGAAGCAGGAATAGAAAAACCCTCCCCCTCATTAATAGAAGGGAAGGGCTTTTTGTTTGTACAGTAGCGAATGAATTAAGGGTTGGGCTCCTCCTTCTTCGCAACCAGTCCATTGATGTCGCTGAGCGTAGCCCCTGCCAACATCTTCTTCGAGCGCTTGTGGGTACTTGGATCAGTCTGCGTCTCAGGCTGGAAGATGATGCGCAGGCCGCGCACATGCTCGGCGGTAGAGTAGTCCTCCTCGGAGTCGGCACCACGCGAGCTGATGCCCACCTTGAAGGCTCCGAACCCGTCTATCTTCACTCTCTGTGAGCTCTGCAGGGCATCGGTAATCACCTCCACCATCTCCGTCAGCACCGCCTTGGCGTCGCTCTTCTTCGCCGTAGAGTTGCGCTGGATGCGCTCCGCGATGTAGTCCAGGTCGATGGTCTCCGTCACCACCGGACGAGCATACCACTTGTTGAATGCCTTAGGCATCTCCTCGTTCTTGTTCTGAATCAACTTGTAGAAAATCATAACAACTAAACATTTTAAAGGTTAAACAAAAAGTTCCAGAGGTTCCCGCAAGGGGTTCCTTTTTACGCTACAAAGATACGAAATCTGCATCTTGCATTTACGGTTCCGTCCGCTTATGCCCGAATGCTTACTGTTATAGTCTTTTAATTATCTCGGCCAAGGAACTCCCCGCCCCTGAAGGGGAGGGGTTAGGGGTGGGGAGTGTAATTTTCTTTTTATACCTTACATCTGCCTGAATTTCTGAATACTGACCCCACCCCTTGCCCCTCCCCTACGATGGGAGGGGAGCTGCTGCGCAATCAGACTCCGATTTGCACCGAATTAAACTCCAATTGCCCGCGAATTAAAGTCCGATTCCGCATCAATCGCAGTCTGGTTCCATCCCGCAAATATTGATAAACATTTACTTTAAAAAGTTTGCGTAATTCATTATTATTTAGTATATTTGCAGTATGGAAATAGCAACAAGAACATTTGGCAGGACAGAGTTGGCACAGCTATACAGTCCTGATCTTACGGCAGAAGCAGCCTGGAAGAAATTGAAGCGGTGGATAAACCTGAACACGGAACTCACCGCCCAGCTCCGGGAGTTAGGCTACACCCCCAGTCAGCGATCATTCACCCCCAAGATGGTGGCCTCAATTTTTCACTATCTGGGCGAACCATAAGAGACTCCCCTCCTTAGCTTCCTATGTTTTTCTCCAAACAAATTTAGTTAACTTTCCTTAATTGGCCAGGCATGCCGCTCTGGCCTTTCTCTGTGCCCTAAGCAGTTCATGGTCCTGCTCATAATCCATGTCATTTGTTACTAGGG
>JAILFU010000034.1 GCA_024697405.1 Prevotella sp. | reverse complement strand
GCAGCATCGGGGTTGAACGGAGCCATGGTGAGGGCCTTACCGGTCTTCGGGTTGCCCGGGCAGATGTCGGCACAGTTACCGCAACCCAGACAGTCGAGTACTGAGGTCTCGATGCGGAAGCGCATGCCCTTCATGGCTGCGGGAGCCTTCATCTCGATGGTATCGTCGGCAGCAGCGAAGCCCTTGATCTCGTTCTCGTCGAGAACGAACGGACGGATAGCTGCGTGAGGACAGATATATGCACACTGGTTACACTGGATACAGTTGTCCTTGTTCCAGACGGGAACGAAGGCCTCTACACCACGCTTCTCGTAAGCGGCAGTGCCTACCTCCCAAGAACCGTCGGCTGTGCCGTACTTGGCAAACACGCTGACGGGCAGCAGGTCACCAGCCTGGGCATTGATAGGACGAACCACCTCCTTAACGAATGCGGGAGCGTCGTCAGCCTTCTCAGCATCGTCGGGCAGATTAGCCCACTCAGGCTTCACAGTCAGCTGAACATACTCACCACCACGATCGATAGCGGCATAGTTCTTATCAACAACGTCCTGACCCTTGGCACCGTAAGACTTCAGGGCAGCAGCCTTCATCTTCTCAACAGCGAGCTCCACGGGGATAACGCCGGTGATGCGGAAGAATGCACTCTGCAGGATGGTGTTGGTGCGGTTGCCCAGACCAATCTCCTGTGCAATCTTGGTAGCGTTGATGGTATAGACGGTGATGTTGTTCTGTGCGAAGTAGCGCTTCACCTTGTTAGGCATGAACTTCTCCAGCTCGTCGGCGTCGAAGATGGTGTTCAGCAGGAACTGGCCGTTCTTCTGCAGGCCACGGGTCACGTCGTACATGTGGAGGTAAGCCTGAACGTGGCAAGCCACGAAGTTAGGCGTGGTCACCAGATAGGTAGAACGGATGGGCGTGTCGCCGAAACGCAGGTGAGAGCAGGTGAAGCCGCCCGACTTCTTGGAGTCGTAAGAGAAGTAAGCCTGGCAGTACTTGTCGGTGTTGTCGCCGATGATCTTCACGGAGTTCTTGTTGGCACCTACGGTACCATCGGCACCCAGACCGTAGAACTTAGCCTGGAACATGCCGGCACCGCCAAGGGCAATCTCTTCCACCTCAGGCAGCGAGGTGAAGGTCACGTCGTCCACGATGCCAATGGTGAAGTGGTTCTTCGGCTCGGGCATAGCGAGGTTGTTGAACACGCTGATAATCTGAGCGGGAGTGGTGTCGTGAGAACCGAGACCATAGCGGCCACCCACAATCAGCGGACGGTCCTCTACGTCATAGAAGGCATCCTTCACATCGATGTACAGCGGCTCGCCGGTAGCACCGGGCTCCTTCGTGCGGTCGAGCACGGCAATCTTCTTCACCGTCTTGGGAACAGCAGCAAGCAGGTGCTTCACGCTGAACGGACGATAGAGGTGAACAGAGATCATACCCACCTTCTGGCCCTGAGCGTTCAGGTAGTCGATGGCCTCGCGGGCAGCGTCGGTAGCAGAACCCATCAGGATGATCATGCGGTCGGCATCCTCAGCTCCGTAGTAGGAGAAGAGGTGGTACTCACGACCGGTAATCTTAGAAATCTCACCCAGGTACTTCTCCACCACTTCGGGAACTGAGTCGTAGTAGGGGTTGCAGGCCTCACGGTGCGTGAAGAAGGTCTCGGGGTTCTCAGCGGTACCGCGTGTGACAGGACGCTCGGGCGACATGGCACGGTCGCGGAAACGCTTGATGAACTCTTCCTTCACGAGGGGACGGATGTCCTCCTGGTCCATGAGCTCAATCTTGTGGTATTCGTGAGAAGTGCGGAAACCGTCGAAGAAGTTCACGAACGGTACGCAGGTCTCCAGCGTAGCCAGATGGGCCACGGCGGTAAGGTCCATCACCTCCTGCACGCCTCCTTCGCAGAGCATGGCGAAGCCTGTCTGACGGCAAGCCATCACGTCCTGGTGGTCGCCGAAGATGCAGAGTGAATGGCTGGCCAGCGTACGGGCCGACACGTCGAACACGCAGGGAATCAGCTCACCGGCAATCTTGTACATGTTAGGAATCATCAGGAGCAGGCCCTGAGAAGCGGTGAATGTAGTGGTGAGGGCACCAGCCTGCAGCGAACCGTGAACGGCACCGGCAGCACCTGCCTCCGACTGCATTTCCTGAACCATGACGGTCTGGCCCCACAGGTTCTTGCGACCACGGGCAGCCCACTCGTCAACATGCTCCGCCATAGGCGAAGACGGGGTGATGGGGTAGATAGCAGCTACCTCAGAGAACATGTAACTCACATGAGCCGCAGCCTCGTTACCATCACAGGTGATAAATTTCTTTTGTTTAGCCATTTTGTTAAATTAATGTATTAGAAGTTATTAATTAGTATTTTTTTGATTCTTTCAAAGAATTTTCAATTTTTGTGATTCTGTCAGAAAGACTGATAATCTGCAAAAGCAATGCCCAGCCTGCAACTGATATAAACACACCCCCTACGAACGTCACGACAGCTTCCGGAAAACTCATCTCCTGATGAGATTCAAATATTCCCTTGCTCACGAGAAAAGTAAAGAGGATGCCACCAATCAAGCCCATCCAAGCAATTGTAACCAACAGTTTTTCAATTTTTGATCTCTTCATCTTTCAAATGAAATAATACCTAAAAATAATGATTCGTTTATAAACGGTTGCAAAGGTACAAAGAAAATCCCGAATTGCAAAGCAGAGTTTGCAAAATATTGCTAAAACTGTTGTGTTATTGTTCAAGGATTGTTATTTCTGTCCTACCAGCAATATGTGGAAACTGAGTTATACATTATAATATACTTACTCTGGAAAAACCCTGCAACCCTGCATACTCTGCACCTTTGTTCTGTATTTTGCTGTATCACAGCAAATAAGCAGGTGTACACTTTGCCCCAAACCCTACACCCAAGTCCTCATCGCCGAAATTGTCTTCCCGATTCGTCTTTACTTATCTTGCCGATGAAAACTGCCGCCGTTTGGAAAAACACTGCCGCCGTTTGGAAAAATACTGCCGCCGTTTGGAAAAATACGAACGCCGTTTGGAAAAATACGAACGCCATTTTTTCGTCCCAAGGCTTGGGACAAATAAGCTGTCAACCTTTCATCTTTATTGTCTTGCCCTCCTACCCGGCAGGCTTTCCCTCCAGCCGGAGAATGCAGGGTTCAGTGCAGGGTTTGCAGCAAAGTGTACACCTGTCAATATTCTGAAAGGCAAACACTTAAACAGAAAGAATGCAGGGTTGCAGGGTTTTCATGGAAATCGCATAAAAAATGGTGATAAGCCGTAATTACTCAGTCTCATGGGCATATCAGCAAAGACGTAGAGGTGGTCATCGATGAGACTGAGATTGAGGACGACAAGAAGTGGGAACGCTTTGAAAGGCCAGGTCACCTACACCGTCCTGATGGACTAAACCTATAAGAATGTCAACACCATTCTGGCACTTTCTCACAATTTCTTTTGGCAGTCTCGAAAATAATTCTTAACTTTGCACGTATGAAAAACAAGCAGTTATTTCTCATCACCCTTTTTCTCGCTCTCAGCACTGCCTCCAGCTGGGGAAGGACCGACGTCGCCGAACAGACAGACACTTTGCTCGCCCGCCTCGACGACCGCATCTCCGAGTGCCTCGACGATGCCACACGTCTGGATGAAGGCTACGAGCTGATACAACAGGCACTCGCGCTGAAAGGCGTCGAAAGTGCCAAGTTCTATCCCATGATGCGCTTCCATGAGGGCACCTACTTCATGGGGAATGGCGACATAGCGCGTTGGAAGGAGAACCGTCTTCAGCTGTTTCAGGAACTGCCCTTCGACGATTGGGAGGAGATGAGCATCATCATTCCACAGGAGCTAGGCGTCATATACCGGCGCGAGGGAAAGACCGATTCAGCTTTCTATTACTACAACAATGCCCTGGACGAGTCGCGCCGGCAAGACAATCTGGAGTGGCAGGCAGCCATCGCGGCCAATGTGGGAATCCTCCACTACAACCTTAGCCATTTCACAGAGGCGGAGTATTACCTGCAGCAGGGGCTGGGATATGTGCGACAGGTCGACGACCCTTACACTGAGCTATGCCTGTTGCAGACTTTAGGTGCGGCAAAGGTGGCACTTGGCAAGCTGAACGAGGCCGAGCCGCTGTTGAAGGAAGCCTACACGATGGCCACTGAGGCCGAGTCGCCCGACTGGCAGCTGCGCTGCCTGACCACGATGATGCCGATGTACGACAAACTGGGAAAGGCCGATTCGGCACAGGTGTGCATGGAGCACGGAAATGCCATCCTTCCGCTATTGCCGCAACAGGGCATCACAGCAGTAGGATTCGTCACCTCGCGCGCGAATCACTATTATGATACAGGGCAGTGGAGCCTGGCCGTCAGTGACTTCGAGACCATCATGGGTCATGGAGGGGGAGGAGTGAAAACGGCTGCAGTATACGAGAAAATGGCCCGCTGCTATGCACATCTCGGCCGATGGCAAGAGGCCTACTTCCAAATGGACAGTGCCCGCATCGAAGCCGACACGCTGGCGTCGGAAAGGCTGACGGCACAGATGGCCGACTTCAACGTCAAGTACCAGGTGATGGAAAAAGACCTGCAGATAGCCCGTCTTCGCACTTGGCGGATGTGGATAGGCATTGCCGTCACCCTGGCAGTACTGACGATAGCTGCCTTATGGGTCTACTCCCGACAGCGGCGCAAACGACACGAGGCCCAGATGCGCATCGCCACCCTAGAGGATGAGCGCCGACGAATAGCCAAAGAACTCCACGACGGACTCTGCAACGACATGCTTGCACTGGAGATACGCATGCAATGCAGTGGCAAAGACAGCTTCTCCGAACAGCTAAACACGCTACGCCAGAAGGCCCGACACATGTCGCACCAGCTCATGCCTCCAGAGTTCACCCACCTCAGCCTGCACCAGCTGCTGCAGCACCATATCGACATGCTCTGCCAGAACACCACACTCCGTGCCAGCTATCAGGCCCTTCCTGCCGACAACGGCATGTGGAAGCAGATTCCAGCAGAGGTCAGCCATGAAGTCTATCGCATCGCACAAGAGCATGTGGCAAACATTGTCAAAGGCGGCACTGCTGCCAAGCTCTCCGTCAGCCTGCAACAGACAGCAGAAGGGCACTATCGGCTCAGCATCGTTGACGACGGACGTCCCAGCGGCACAAGCAACCAAGCCGCCACCGAGGGATTAGGCCGTCGCACGCAGAATGACCGCATTGTCAGCATCAAAGCCCATGGCAGCAGCTACCAGACCAACGGAGAAAACCACTTCGAACTGGAGTTTTCAGCATGAACATATCACCTGAATAAGTGATATTCGCAGGGCACCATAGCAGAAAAAGCCTGCCGAGTGCATGCTTGTCGGTTTTATTTGCTATCTTTGCATGCCTTAAACAGTAAAGAGTGAGATTTATGCAAACACCAGAGCCTACATACCACATACTGGCACTTGACGACCATCCAATGGTACTTGAGGGGATAACCCATCTGCTATCTGCCACCCCACCCTACCACGTCGAAGGAACGACCAGCAGCAAAGAACTATTTGCCCTGCTAGAAGGTGGAAACCAGTTCGACCTCTTCATCCTTGACCTCGAACTGCCCGACGCCAATGGCTTCGAAGCGCTGAAGACCATCCGCCAACAATGTCCCAACGCAGCCATACTCATCTACACCATGCATGAAGAGCCCTGGATACTGGCACGCCTGGCACGTCTCAGCATACAGGGCGTCGTCTCGAAGAACTGTCCCGTAGGCACGCTCGTGGAGGCAATCAGCGTCATCCGCCAAGGCGACACTTATTACAACGAAGCTTTCCTCCGTCAGCTGGAACTCCTCTCCGAAGAGAAGCCCAGCGACAAAATGGCTAGCTCGCCCGCCTTCCAGCTCAGCGAGCGCGAGCAACAGGTGCTGCAGTGCATCAGCGAAGGCATGACCACCTCGGAAATTGCCGACCGCCTCTTCCTCTCCACCAACACCATCGGCACCTACCGCCACCGCCTGATGAAGAAGTTTAATGCCCACAACGTGATTCAGCTCATCAGCAAGGGGCGCAAGTATCTCGACACATAAAGTTGTTCTTTTTTTCTTTGTTAACGGTTTAACACAAATGCCCACAAATGGTCCACGTAATCGTATTAAATCTAGAACGGCATTGGCAATGCATGCTCAATTGTCCTTTCTTCTTTTCACTTAAACAAGTGAAATTATGGGATTGGGCGATAAATTTCCGAAAAGAATAAAAGGGTTCTCATGTTTTTATTGTAATTTTGTAACTTCTTAAACAAATACTAAAACATTAACAGATATGAAAAGATTAAACTTGCATTTTCATTCATGGGAAATGGATTTTCCTATGATGTTGTTTTGTCTATTTGTGTTGATTGGCACTTCTGCGAGAGCACAAGTAGCATCCAGTTTCAGTGTTGGAAACTTGAACTACAGTCTGATTTCCGCTGATGAACAAACGGTAGAAGTAACTGGCGGTAATGATGTTTCTGGCGAGTTGGTTATACCTGCTAATGTGACCTACAATGGGGTGACATATCGAGTGAAGCAGGTGGGAAATGAAGCTTTCCAAAATAATGATGGCATCACTTCATTAACTTTTGAAGACGGCGTAGAAAGCGTTGGCTATAACTCTTTCGACCAGTGCCCTCACATACGGTCAATCAATATACCGGCCAGCATGATTAGCCTATATCCGGGAGATGACAATCCTTTTAGTGTGGAGGACGATTTGGAAAGCATCGTTGTGGCTGCAGGCAATCCCGTTTACGATTCTCGTGGCAACTGCAATGCTATTATTGAGACAGCCACAAGTCGCATGATTGCAGGATGCAAGGCTACAGTCATGCCTGCTTCCCTAAAAAGCATTGCCTATGACACATTCCAAAGAGCATATGGCATGACAGAGGTGACGATAGCTGAAGGAGTGACATGGATAGAGAATGGCGCTTTCGAAAATTGTCAGGACTTAGTAGTAGTATACTCAAAAGCAACGACTGCTTATCCTATTGCCACAGATGCCTTTAATATTTCTTATGCCAATGCTGAGCTGCGTGTTCCCGTTGGCTCAAAAGCTAGTTATGAATCAACAGAGGGTTGGAATCGTTTTTCAAGAATAGTAGAAGTAGAAGGAGGTGGAACCATGGCTTATGGCGATGGGGAGCTACAGCCTGACGGAACAGTTACTTGGACAGTCTTCCAAGGGGCGAAGATGACCTTTAAAGTGATTGATGCAGAGAAAAAGTGGGTTCAGGTGGGCAACGGAATTGCTCCAAGCATTAGTCAAGACACAGCAGGCGAGGTGACAATCCCCAATGAAATCGTTATAGACGGGGAGACGTATATCGTTGTGGGCATTGGCGACTATGGTTTCTATAACTGTGATAAACTGACAGCCATTTGGCTACCAGAATCGTTGACCTTCATTGGTAAGTATGCATTTTATGGTTGCAAATTGGTGGGTAAGATTCAAATCCCAATCGCTGTTTATGCCATTGACAATACCGCCTTTGAGGGATGTACAGGTCTGACGGAGTTCTCGTGTCCTTACATTGACGGTTTCGACTATCCCTCATGCCCTGTGCTGACAATCGTTGGCTATGCAGCCAGCGATGATGATTACGATGTGGTCATTCCCCAGCCTGTCACTAGCATTGGCCAAAGAGCCTTTAGTTACTGTGCCACGATTCGCACCATGCGCGTAGAGGATGGCAACAGTGTCTTCGACTCACGCAATGACTGCAACGCCATCATCCGCACATCAGACAATGTCCTGCTCTTCGGGTGTAAGAACACGGTAATACCCGCAACGGTGACGGGCATTGACGCTTACGCCTTTGAGGGACATATAGGTTTGGCAACTATAGCTATTCCCACTGCTGTAGCAGCCATCGGCGAGGGAGCCTTTGCTGGCTGTACAGGCCTGACCGCTGTCACCTGCAATATACAGCAGCCTTATGCCATCAATGACAACACTTTCTCAGCATCTACCTATCAGACGGCTACGCTCTACGTGCCATATGGAAAGCTGTCGCTTTACCAAACGACCAATGGCTGGAAGAACTTCCAGAACATTGTGGAGATGGATGAAGAGGAGGAAATGACCTTAGAATACACCGATCCTACATCAAATGTGGTATATGTTTATACGACCACGGGTACAACAGCAAAGGTAAAGGCTGGAGACAGAACCAATTGGACATCAGGCTCTCCCAATGCGAGTGGAAATGTTGTAATATTGGACAAAATAACTGTTAATGGAAAAGAATACACAGTAACCGAGATAGGGGATCTTGCCCTATATGGAAGAAGCATAACAAGTATTACTATTCCTGCCACTATTGAGACAATAGGTCAATATGCCTGCTATGGATGGTATTTAACAAATGTTACTGCCTTAGGTACCCAGCCGGCATTGCTCACCAGCTTGAGTTTCTCACAGGATTCCTACCATCAAGCAACACTAAGTGTGCCAGTTGGAGCAGAGGATAATTATTTCAATGCAAACGGATGGAAAGAATTCTTCAGTTACGTCAGAAAAGATGGAATTATTTATCACATTTCTTCTTGGGACCAACATAAAGCAGAAGTTGTGGGATTATATGGAGAAGCTAACGGAATTCTTAATATCAGTTCATCCGTTGAGAAACTTGGAGAATCTTTCAATGTTACTACAGTATGGAGAAATGCATTCCACGGGAATTCTACTATCACGTCCGTAATAATACCTTCTGCAATGACTGACGATTTCACTTTCGAAGAATCGTTCCCCGATAATCCGTTCTCAAGCTGTACCAATCTTCGCGAAATCGTCGTTGCAGATGGAAATTCTAAATTTGATTCTCGCAACAACTGTAATGCTATAGTTGAGACAGAAACCAACACCTTGGTGGTTGGTTGCAGTACAACTATTATTCCTAACGATGTCGTAGTAATTGCACGAGATGCTTTCTATGGGGCAACTTTTACGGAAATTGTTATTCCTGCAAGTGTTCAAAGTATTGGTCAAATAGCATTTGGCAGTTGTAATAACCTCAATGCATTTAAGGTCTTAAGTAAGACTCCATACACCTTGGACAACGGTGTCTTCGACGAATCTTCTCACAATGTGTTCCAGTATGCCACGCTTTATGTCCCCAAAGGCAGCAAAACGGCATACGAAGCGGCTGACGTGTGGAAAAACTTCACCAATATATTTGAGATGGAAGAAGAGATCTCAAATGACCCCATTGTCTTTGCCGATGCAGAGGTGAAGCGCATTTGCTTGGAGAACTGGGACGGCAACGGCGATGGCGAGCTGTCTTACGCTGAGGCCGCGAGAGTGACAGATCTGGGGAAGGTTTTCCAGAGGACGCAGATATCTTCGTTCGACGAGCTGCAATACTTCAATGGATTAAGTGCTATAGGCGAAGCCGCATTTAGCTATAGCACAGTCAGCCATGTTGTCCTTCCTAATAGTGTAAAGACGATCGGAAGATCAGCCTTTAATAGCTGTTATGAAATGAAGACTATCGATTTCCCGTCGAGTTTGCAGGAGATTGGCACTAACGCTTTCTTCTATGGCGGGCTTACTCAGATAGTCATTCCCAAGACATTGACCAAAATTGGCATCGAGCCTTTCTTTGCGTGTCCTATAGAGTCTATAGTGGTTGACAATGAGAATGAGTATTATGACTCCAGGGAGAATTGCAATGCGCTTATCGAAACGGCTACCAACAGGCTTATTGTGGGAACTGACGACGCATTCATTCCTAATACAGTAACCTCCATAGGAGGTGGGGCGTTCTACGGAACTCCCAATAATGCCAGGACAAGTCTGGAAATACCATCTTCCGTGGTTAATATAGAAAGATGTATTTTGAGGGGGAACACAGCCATGACCGCGCTTCATATTCCAGCTTCAGTAAGGACGATTAGTCGTGAAGCTTTCAATGGAGTAGAAAATCTGGCTACAATTTCTGTAGACCCCGCAAACGAATTCTATGATTCCAGGGACAATTGTAATGCTATTATTGAGACAGCTACGAATACACTCATACGCGGCAGTATTGCCGGGACAATTCCAAGTGGAGTGGAAATAATCTCTGGCTATGCTTTTTACGAAAGCAACGTGGCAAGTGTTGTCATACCTGAAGGTGTGAAAGAAATAGGATTTAGCTCGTTTGAATATTGCTATCAACTGAAGAGTGTAGAGATTCCTAGTACAGTGACCAAGATCGGTGGCTCAGCGTTCTATCAGTCATCCAATATTGAAGTCGTAAAAGTGCACATCTCAGCCCCCTACTCCATTTCCGATAATTGCTTCAACGGTTGGGGAAATAATGCTGTGAAAGAGAATGCCACCCTCTACGTGCCCTTTGGCAAAAAGATCCTTTATGAGCAAACTGATGGCTGGAAAAGCTTCAAGAACATTGTGGAGATGATGCCAGATCCTAATGCCCCCATCGACTTCGCCGATGCTGAGGTGAAGCGCATCTGCGTGGAGAACTGGGATGACAACAAGGATGGTGAGCTGTCGTATGGGGAGGCCGCAGCAGTGACTGACTTAGGACTGGTGTTCAAGTCGAACAGTACAATTACCAGTTTCGAAGAGTTGGCTTATTTCACTGGCTTGACCGAAATACCAGAAGAAGCATTCTATTTTTGCAAATCTCTTCACTCAGTCGTACTTCCTGAGAATCTGCAAAGTATTGGACTTAGAGCTTTTATGGAGTGTAAACTTCAGTCGATAATAATTCCGAATAATGTACAGACTATTGCTCAAGCTGCGTTTGCCAATTGCGGTCTCTCGACAATTTCCATCCCGGCTAATGTTACATCGATTGGGAACTATGTGTTTGCAGGTAACAGCCTGCTGTCAACCATTGTTGTTGACACCAACAATCCTGTCTATGATTCTCGGAATGGTTGTAACGCTATCATAAATAAAAGCACAAACGAATTAATTCAAGGCTGTGTGTCTACGATTATCCCAAGTGAAATAAAAAGTATTTCAGATGGTGCCTTTGAATTGATGAATATTGAGCACATTAACCTCCCACAAGGTTTGGAAAGAATAGGATTTAATGCATTTTACGGTTGCCCATTGAGGGAAATAGTATTCCCAGAAGGCCTTACGTATATAGGACGTTATTCCTTTAATGGATGTGACAATCTTACAGAGTTCCATGTCCCCCAAAGTGTTCAGTTTGTAGATGGGTCTGCCATTGCAGGCTGTGGCGGAATCACTTCCATCTCAGTGGCAGATGGAAACGCCAATTATAGTTCAGCTGCAGGAACAAACGCTATAACGAATAAGGATGGCACAGTATTGGTTATGGGTAGCAACAACACGATTATCCCATCCACGGTTAAATCAATAGCTGATGACAGCTTCCGTGGACGCAGGAGTCTTGCTGCTATTGAGATTCCGGAAAGCGTGGAGTCAATCGGAGGTTATGCATTCTGTGAGTGTTCTTCTTTAACAAGTATTGTCATTCCCAAGAACGTAACTGAGATTAATGAGTATGCCTTCGCAAATTGTACCAAATTAAGGTCTGTAACATTGATGAGGGCAACACCCATATCTATTGCAGATAGGACTTTCGACTATACGTCGGAGACAACCCTATATGTTCCTTTCGGTAGCAAAGCTGATTACGAAACAGCTAATGTATGGAAGGAGTTCAAAGAGATAGTTGAGGTGAAGCCCGACAACTTCCTTTATGCCAACGAGGCAACGATTCGGCTTGGCGACAAGAAGACCATTGCCCTACAGCTGGACAACACTGAGTCGCTGATAGCAACAGACTTCCGCCTGCAGCTACCCGCTGGTTTCAGCATTGAGAAAAATGGAAACGGCGACTTTATTACTGAAATAGTGAGCGCACGTCGCGTGAACCACACATTGGCAGTGGCCGACGAAGGCAACGGGCTATACCACTTCCTCTCCTATTCCAACCCCATTAGAGCCTATAAGGGCAATGCCGGCGACTTCATCACGCTGTCTATCGTCTCTGACGGCAGCATGCAGGAGGGCACTTATACTGCTACATTAAAGAGCATCATCTTCTCTGACGAGAATGAGCAGAAGCTGACATTCACTGACAGCTCATTCGAAATCTCTGTAATAGATTATACTCCTGGCGACGCTGATGGCGACAATCACCTTGACGTGATTGATGTAGTGAAGGTAGTGAGTCATATCATGGGGCGTAACCCAAGCAATTTTAACTTCATTGCAGTAGACCTTGACGGTAACGGAAAGGTGAACGTGATGGACCTTGTGAACCTGATTGACCTTATTATGTCCACACCCCAACAGTCTTCTGCCATATCGGCACAAGGACAAATGGGCACTTTGGAATTGTCGAAGAGCGACGACGAGACCATTGCGATGAACGTTCCTTTTGCCAACCAGCATGTGGCAGCACAGTTCATGGTATCGCTGTCAGACGGCACAGTGTTACAGGATGTGGTGACCGACAAGGCCCACAGGTCTCAATTCACACGCATAGCCGACGGACGATACAAGGTGATGGTGTTCTCCAACAATAATGCAACGTTCAGTAGCGACAGCCCCATCAAGCTCCAGCTCAACGGCAGCGGTAATGTCAAGGTGGAAGAGACCGTGTTCGTCGACACCGATGAAGAGGCAGTAGCCTTCGAGGCTACTACGCTTGGCACAACGGGCATCGCCACCGTTGGCACCTCGTTCGCCAAGCCCTCAGACATCTACACGGTAGATGGCAAGCTGGTGAAGAAAGATGCTACATCCACTCAAGGGATAGCCAAGGGTGTATATATTGTAAACAACCAAAAAGTAATTGTGAAATGATGAAGAACATAAGAATAATGTTGTTGATGGCATTGCTCACGGTAGTGGGCAATGCCTCGGCCGATGAACTGACTGTCAGCAATGTAGCTATAAAAGCAGGTGAGACGAAAACCATCTCTATCGAGCTGAACAATCCTGATAAGGATTATATTGCCTTTGAATTCGACATAACCTTTCCCGACGGCATAAGCATAGTGACCGACGAGAACGACCTTTTCGTGGCATCATTCAACGAAGAACGCTCGAACGGACATAATTTGGATGTCAGTAAGAATGCCGAAGACGGAAACTATCACTTCCTCGGATATGCCTACCCCAACAAATCGTTCAAGGGGAATAGCGGTGAACTCATACAGATCACTATCAGCTGTGACGCCAATGCCAGCAAAGGCAATTATAACGCTACAGTAGAAGAGATTATTTTCAGTGACACGGATAAAAAAGAAGTAGACTTCGACGATTTCTCGTTCGGAGTGAACATCTTTGTTCCCGGCGATGTCAATAGCGACGGCAGGGTGACGCCTGCCGATGCCATCATGATCCTCTACCATTACTTCAACGTGGCTCAATCAGGTTTCAACGTTAATGCTGCCGATCTGAACGGCGACGGAAGTATCACTCCTGCTGACGCCATCGAGACACTCTACATGTACTTCAATTCTGCAGGTGGAAATAATGCACGGCTGAGTAAACCGACAGGCGAGCCTGAATAACGAGGAAGAGGGGCAACACTAAAGCGTTGCCTTTCCGTTAAAAAAGCATAAATAATAGGAGACAGGGCTGGCTGAGAGCACTAATCTAAAAGTTTTTGAGTACCTTTGTGCCCGTTTTATGCCCACGAAGGGCTACTGGCAGGTGGAACAGGCGCCGCATGCCAGCTGATTATCAACCCATTAACCCCGTCTGATACGCCTGTTCAGACAAGCATAGCCCCTAGTGATAGGGGAGCAAGAACATGTCAGAATTAACAAAGAACGTTCAGCCGCTCCAGGACTTTAACTGGGACGAGTTTGAAAACGGCACCGTGGCCAACGTAAGCAAGGAAGAACTGGACAAGGCCTACGCCGAAACCCTGAACAAGGTGGCCGACCACCAGGTGGTAGACGGCCGCGTCATCTCCGTCGACAAGAAAGAGGTGGTAGTGAACATCGGCTACAAGAGCGACGGCATCATCCCCGCTACTGAGTTCCGCTACAACCCCGACCTGAAAGAGGGCGACACTGTGGAAGTCTACGTGGAGAGCGTGGAAGACCGCAGCGGCAAGCTGCTGCTCAGCCACAAGAAGGCCCGCCTGAGCATGGCTTGGGACCGCGTGAACGCCGCTCTGGACAACGAGGAGGTGGTACAGGGCTTCATCAAGTGCCGCACGAAGGGTGGCATGATTGTCGATGTGTTTGGCATCGAGGCATTCCTGCCCGGCTCGCAGATTGACGTTCATCCCATACGCGACTACGACCAGTTCGTGGGCAAGACGATGGAATTCAAGATTGTGAAGATCAACCAGGAGTTCCGCAATGTTGTCGTAAGCCACAAGGCCCTCATCGAGGCCGAACTGGAGGCTCAGAAGCAGGAGATTATCTCGAAGCTGGAGAAGGGCCAGATCCTGGAGGGTATCGTGAAGAACATCACCAGCTACGGCGTGTTCGTAGACCTGGGCGGTGTAGACGGACTCATCCACATCACCGACCTCAGCTGGGGCCGCATCGACGACCCGAAGAAGGTTGTGGAGCTCGACCAGAAGATCAACGTGGTCATTCTCGACTTCGACGAGGAGAAGAAGCGCATCGCCCTCGGCCTGAAGCAGCTCACACCGCATCCTTGGGATGCGCTGGACGCCGACCTGAAGGTGGGCGACCACATCAAGGGCAAGGTTGTCGTCATTGCCGACTACGGCGCATTCGTAGAGGTGCAGCCCGGCGTAGAGGGCCTCATCCACGTCAGCGAGATGTCGTGGAGCCAGCACCTGCGCAGCGCCCAGGAGTTCCTGAAGGTGGGCGACGAGGTGGAGGCTGTCATCCTGACCCTCGACCGCGACGAGCGCAAGATGTCGCTCGGCATCAAGCAGCTGAAGGAAGATCCATGGGAGACCATCGACGTGAAATACCCCATCGGCTCGAAGCACAGCGCCAAGGTGCGCAACTTCACCAACTTCGGCGTCTTCGTAGAGCTGGAGGAGGGTGTCGACGGACTGATCCACATCAGCGACCTCAGCTGGACGAAGAAGGTGAAGCACCCCTCAGAGTTCACAAAGGTGGGCGACAGCATCGACGTCATCGTGCTCGACATCGATAAGGAGAACCGTCGTCTCTCGCTTGGCCACAAGCAGCTGGAAGACAACCCATGGGATGCCTTCGAGGAGAAGTACACCGTGGGCAGCGTTCACGAGGGCAAGATTACGGAAGTCCTGGAGAAGGGCGCCGTGGTGCAGCTTGAGGAGAACGTCGAGGGCTTTGCCACTCCGAAGCACCTGGTGAAGGAAGACAAGAGCCAGGCTCAGCTGGGCGAGGTGCTCCCGTTCAAGGTCATCGAGTTCAACAAGGACAGCAAGCGCATCATCCTCTCTCACAGCCGCACCTTCGAAGACGAGCAGCGCGACGAGAAGCGTGCCGCCCGCAAGGCTGCCGCTCCGCGTGCCCAGAAGAAGGACGACACGCCGAAGATTGAGAACGTGGCTGCCTCCACTTCGCTTGGCGACATCGACGTGCTGGCTCAGCTGAAGGCTCAGATGGAGAAGAGCGAGTAACCCCCGCTTGACCCTAAAGCAACTTACGCAACGAAGAGCAAAGAAAATGCAGTTTTTCTTTGCTCTTCATTTTCTATTTTAGTACCTTTGCAGGCAAAATTCCAAAAGATGAACGAGCAAACACCCAAGACGGAGAGCTATCAGCGCATCCCTCCCTTTATTGAAATCATGGACTCCACGCTGCGCGACGGCGAACAGACGAGCGGCGTGAGCTTCCTGCCCCACGAGAAACTGATGATTGCACGCATGCTGCTGCGCGACCTAAACGTAGACCGCATCGAGGTGGCATCGGCACGCGTCAGCGAGGGCGAGAAGGAGGCGGTGAGAATGATCTGCCGCTACGCCAGGCAGATAGGACGCCTGGAAAGCGTGGAGGTGCTGGGCTTTGTCGATGGCAACACGTCGGTAGACTGGCTGGTGGACGCTGGCGCATGCACGCTCAACTTGCTTGCGAAGGGCTCGCTGCGCCACTGCCGCGAACAGCTGGGCAAGACGCCCGAGGAGCATATACGCGATATTAAAGAGGTGGTGAACTACGCACACGAGAAGGGCGTCGGCGTGAACATCTACCTGGAGGACTGGTCGAGCGGCATGAAGGAGTCGCCGGAATATGTTTACAGGCTGATGGACGCATTGACCATTGACCAATCGCCACGTATCAGGCGCTTCATGCTCCCCGACACACTGGGCATCATGAACCCGCTGCAGGTGGTGGAGTTCTTCAGGAAGATGAAGAAACGCTATCCGGAGGTGCACTTCGACTTCCACGCCCACAACGACTACGACCTGGCGGTGAGCAACTCGCTGGCCGCCGCACTGAGCGGTGCCCATGGACTGCACGTCACCGTGAACGGCCTGGGCGAGCGGTGCGGCAATGCGCCGCTGTCGAGCGTGCAGGTCATTCTGAAAGACCAGTTCAATGCCAAGACGAACATCAACGAAGAGAAGATGATGGACGTGAGCCGGCTCGTCGAGAGCTACAGCGGCATAGCCATCGCCCCCAACCAGCCCATTATTGGCGACAACGTCTTCACCCAGGTGGCTGGCGTGCATGCCGACGGTGACCAGAAGGGCGGCCTCTACCACAACGCGCTGGTGCCCGAGCGCTTCGGACGCAAACGCGAGTATGCCCTCGGCAAGACCAGCGGCCGCGCCAATATTGCCCGCAACCTGCAGGAGCTGGGACTGGAACTGACACCTGAGCAGACACAAAAGGTGACAAAGCGCATCACTGAGCTGGGAGACCGCAAGGAGGTGGTGACGCAGGATGACCTGCCCTTCATCGTGAGCGACGTGCTGAAGCACGACGTGACCGAGGACAAAGTGAAGCTGGTCAGCTACCAGGTGTCGCTGGCCTACGGTCTGAAGCCTCTGGCAAATGTGAAGATGGAAATCAACGGACAGCAGTATGAAGGCCACTCATCGGGCGACGGACAATATGATGCGTTTGTGAAAGCCTTGCGCAAGATATACAAGGAATATCTGGGGCGCACCTTCCCCCTGCTGGCCAACTACGCCGTGACCATCCCCCCCGGCGGACGCACCGACGCACTGGTGCAGACGGTCATCACCTGGCAGATGGCCGACGGAAGGCCGCTACGCACACGCGGTCTGGACGCCGACCAGACGGAGGCCGCCATCAAGGCAACCATAAAGATGCTGAATATCGTGGAAAAAGAGAAGTGACAGTTCCTATTGTGACATGCCTTTCTTCTTAAACATCTGGCTCATACTGTTCAGGTAGTCCGTCGGCGTTACGCCGAAGGCGAATTTGAAGGCACTGACGAAAGCCGCTGCCCCCTTGAAGCCACACTTGCCGGCCATGTCGTCCATCGAGCAGTCCGATTGATCCAAGAGTATTTTTGCTGCGTACTCTGCCCGTAGGGAGTTGATATAATCAAGCGTCCTATCAGCATTCTTATAGCGCGGTACCAGTTTGCAGAACGTCTCCACATCGACTCCCATAAACTCAGCCAGTGCCTGCTGATTGAAATCTGGATTCGTAAAGGGTTTCTCCTTATTTACGCGGGCATCCATCTTCACAAAGAAGGACTGGCTCTCGTCCATTGGGACAACCTTGGCAGTCTTCTGCTTCTGCTGTTTTTTCTTCGTCATCTGTTCCTGCTCGTCGAGCGTCAATGACCCGTCACCCACAATGGCCCGGTAGTCATCCAGTGCATTGAGTATTCGGAGAAGCTGCTCGTTCCGCCTACTGATAACCCTGTTATGATGCAGACTGATGCCTCCCAGCACAAGAAGCACTGTCACGACGAATAATAGTATGATAATGATGGCGTCGGCCTCGGCCAGCGTCAATGCCCGTGCGTGACAGGACGGAATTGCCAATAATAGCGACAAGGCGGTTATTGCGATTCTCTCTTTCATTATTTATTATTATTAGTTTACCCTCTTCAGTTCCTCTATCAGCAGGCTGATGCGCTCCAGTTCTTTGGGGATGTTGATTTGCTGGGGACAGTGCTTCTCGTGGATGCAGCGTCCGCACTGTATGCAGTGGTCTGGCTGGCGCTCGCGGGGCACCACACGGTCGAGGCTGATGAGATAGCGACGGCGGTTCTCGCGGTACTGCGGGTCTCCGGCGTCTTGCGGTAGCCGGCCCTCTATCTTCAGTGTGTTGTAATGGGTGAAGATGGTGGGGATGTCGATGCCATAGGGACAGGGCATGCAGTACTGGCAGGCGTTGCAGGGGATGGTTTCCTCCTCCATCATCTGGTGGGCAATCTTTGTGTCGAGGAATTCCTGCTCTTCTTGAGATAACGGCTGTAAAGGACAATATGTCAAAAGATTATCCTTCAGATGCTCCATGAAGGTCATGCCGCTGAGCACAGTAAGCACGCCTTCAGGCGTGCCGGCATAGCGGAAGGCCCACGAAGCGATGCTCTTCTCAGGGTCACGCTGCTTCAGCTCGTTGGCCACATAGCCTGGCACCTTGGCCAGACGGCCGCCCAGCAGGGGTTCCATGATGACGGCGGGGATGCCCTTCTTCTGCAGCTCGGCGTAGAGGTAGCTGGCATCGACGTTGCCGCCGTTAATCTCGTTGGCATAGTTCCAGTCGAGCCAGTTCAGCTCTATCTGCACAAAATCCCAATGGTACTTGTCGTGCATGGCGATGACCTCATCGAACACATCCTGCCGCCCGTGGAACGAGAAGCCCAGGTTGCGCACGCGGCCCGCCTTGCGCTCCTCCATAAGGAAGTCCATGATGCCGTTGTCCACATAACGCCGGTTGAACTCATCCATGCTGCCGCCGATGGCATGCAGCAGGTAGTAGTCAATATAGTCCACCTGCAGCTCCGACATGGAGTCGTAGTACATCTTCTTAGCTCCCTCTGCCGACTGGAAGCGGGGGTCGAAGTTCGACAGCTTCGTAGCCACGAAGTATTTGTCGCGGGGCAGACGGTTCTGGGCTTTCAGGGCGATGCCTGTGCAGCGCTCCGAGAGTCCACGACAGTAGACAGGGCTAGTGTCGATATAGTTCACCCCATGCTCCAGCGCATAGTCTATCTGCCGATTAATCATCTCCTGGTCGAACTCCTCGGTGCCCTCTATCATAGGCAGGCGCATCATGCCATAGCCCAGCAGCGACACCTTGTCGCCCGTCGTAGGGTTGGTGCGGAAGGTCATCTTCCCCTTCGGTGGTTCCACCTGGTTCTTATACTCGTCCTGGGCAGCCTCTGTACTCTTTTTCCCGGCACAGGCGGCCAAAGCGGCGGCACCGCCCACGCCTAACATCTTTAAAAATGAGCGACGGGAGAGGCGTTCAGTTAATTCATCCGTTCTTTTCATATTGGTCTGTTCTTTCGTTTTCTATCTGTATTTCCTCCCCTTTGGGATGGGGACAGGGAAGGCTTTTATATCTTCCTATGTACCTCGTGTCCCTCTACATGTATGGCCGACAGCGGTCGAACAGGACATACATACTCGCAAGCTCCACAGCCAATACATACGCTTTCATTAATGGCGGGCACTGAGGGGGAGAGGTCGTCGGCAGGGTCGCTGGGCACCATTTCAATAGCTCCCGTGGGGCAGTGGCGGGCGCAATTGCCGCATTCATCTTTGCCCTGAGCGGAGATGCACTCTTTGACTACGACGATGGCGTGGCCTATCTGTATGGCAGTCTTTTCCTCCACATCAATGGGTTTAATGGCTCCAGCTGGACAAACGTCGGAGCAGCGTGTGCACTCCGGACGGCACCATCCTCGGTCGTACTCCATTACAGGCTGCATCAGGCTCATCAGCTCGCCCGAAGGCCGCAGTACGTCGTTTGGACATTCCGACACACAGAGCTGGCAGCCCGTGCAGCGGGTAGCCATATTCTTGGCCGACAATGAGCCCGGAGGCGTCAGCGGTGTCAGTCGCTTCGGACTCTGCTTCGCCTGGATGATGGCCAGTCCTCCATCCACCAGCTTGTCTTGGGCCAGGGCAGCAGTGGTGAGCATGGCAGTGGAAAGCAAGAAGGACCGGCGTTCAGAGCTAGTGCCGCCAGAACCTCCAGAAGAGCCAGAGTTTCCAGAAGGGCCAGAACTAGCAGCATACTTCAGCGCGCCGAACTTGCATTTTGCAATACAGTCACCGCAAACCACGCAACGGCTATAATCCACCGTATGCGCCTTGTAGTCGATGCACGATGCCTTGCAGTTCTTCGTGCAGAGCGAACAGTTCTTACACTTGTCCGCGTCGAAGCGGATTTTCAGCCAGGAGAAGCGGGCCAGGAATGAAAGCAGCGTGCCCACCGGACAGACGGTGTTGCAGTAGGTCCTGCCGCCTCTCCACGCCAGCACGGCCAGCAGCACCAGCGTCAACAGCGCAATGATGAGCACGGGCAGTGACTTCATCCACACATCGACACTATAGAAAGCATAGCTGTCGGCGCGCTCGGCCAACGAGGCCAGCACATTGTTGCCCAGCTTCCATAGCGGCTGGAAAATCATGGTCATGATGCGGCCAAAGGCAGAGTAAGGCGCCAGCAGCTGAACGATGCTGCCAATGCCCGCCGCCAGTGCCACCACCATCACGCCCAGCATGCCGTAGCGCAGCCAGCGCAATTCCTTCGAGTAGGAGTAGCGGTTTTTCTTTGCTTTTTTGCCCAGCCAGCCGAAGATGTCCTGAACAATGCCCAGCGGGCAGATGACCGAGCAGTAGATACGACCGAAGACCAGCGTCAGCACGGCCAGCGCCACAATGACCACCACGTTCAGCGCCAGAATTGCTTCCAGCGCCTGTGTCTTTGCCATCCACGAAAGCCATGCGTGAGCAGTCCCCGTGAAGTCGAGGAACAGCAGCGTCAGCCCCACGAAAAATACTGTGGCCAGGATAATACGAATAGTTCTCAGCTTCATGTTCTATTGGTAGTTAAGTCAAAAAATCCTGCGTATTATTACTTATTTGTTTTGAAGAGCTTCGAAGATGATGTCGGCCATGCGCTGGGCGCCCTTGCCGTCGGGGTGGATGCCGTCGTCGAGCATCTTGTCGCCGTCGCCGGCATAAAGGGTGTGCAGGTCGATGACCTTCAAGCCATACTTCTGGGCTACCTCCTGCTGGATGGGAATAATCTCATTCGAGATGACTGCGTCGTTGATATTCCACGTCGACTTGAAAGCGGGGATAGGCGTGCAGAGATAGATCTGGGGAGCATTGGACTGAGCATTGACAGGAGTCTTTGCTTTCTTCCCTTTCTTCTTCGTTGCGGGTTGGGCAAGGTCGGGCCGGAGGGTGAGAATCATCTGCTCAAGATCCTGACGGAACTCACTGCCATACTGCCAGTTCTCAGGCTTCGAGTCGTTGGTACCCAGTTTAATGATGACTACATCGGGCTTGAAGGCCAGTGCGTCGGCCCATGCCATCTCCTTCATGTAGGGATAGTCGCCCTTATTAAGCATGGTACGTGCGCTGACACCGAAGTTCTTCACCCAGTAGCTGTCGCCCAGCTTCTTCTGCAGCAAGGCCGGATAGCCAGAGGCCGGCGCCATGTCGATGCCGTGACCGTCGGTGATGCTGTTGCCGATGCAGGCCACACGGATAGCGTCGGGCTTCGGGGTCTGGCGGGCCTTCAGCCAGCTGCCCAGTTCGGCCAGCATCTGGTCGTGGTATTTGAACCAGGGGCCGAATCCGAAGCCGTGGTCGCCCGTAGGATAGATAAACATGGCACACTCATTGCCGGCATTGCGCATGGCCGAGTAGTACTGCACGCCGTTGGTGACGGGAGGCACGAGGCGATCGTCGCTGGCCATGATGATGCAGGCGGGCGGCGTCAGGTGGCGGCGCACAGCCTTGTCGGTAGAGAACTCACGCACCAGCTTCGGGTCTTTCTGTCCCTCTTCGCCTAGGAAGTTGCGGCACGACCACTTGTGCGACACGCGTTCATCCATAGAGATGACGGGATAGAACAGGATGGTGAAGTCGGGGCGCACATCGAAGGCAGAGTGCGTGGAGATGACCGAGGCCAGATGACCGCCGGCCGAGAATCCCATGATGCCCACATCGTGCGGGTTGATACCCCACACCTGCGCCGAGTCGCGCACAGTGCGTATGCCCTGCTCCACATCACCCATTGGCTTGGTGCGGTCGCCTTCCGGCAGCCGGTAGTTCACCACGAAGTAGGCAATGCCCTGCGCGTTGAGCCAGCCTGAGGCCATCGTTCCCTCATGCGTATTCGACAGGACAGAATAGCCTCCGCCCGGCACGCCAACTATGGCCTTGCCCGACGGTGTCTTGGGCAGGAAACACACCATCTGCGCTGCGCCGTCTTCGGTCAGGTTCAGCGTAAACTTTCTTGCTGTCATGGGCGAAGTTTGCTCGGCAGGACGTGGCCATTGTGCCTGCGCTGTCATGGCAAGTAGCGTCAGACACAGAATCATAAGTTTCTTCATAATAACATTTTTTTTAGCTTGTGTACTATTTGAGTGCAAATGTACAAAAAAAAGAAGGATTATCACATGTAATTGGAAAAAAAAATGTATTTTTGCAGAAACTTTTCTAAGAATCGACCTTACTTTAAAAAAACTTACGAAATGAGAGCTATTATTACTACCCTGAGTCTGGCACTGACGCTGACCCTGTCGGCCCAGACCAAGCAAGCGTATGAGAAGAGTGCGCTGGAGGAAATCACTGCCGACAAGTTTCTGGCTGGCGGCAATGCAGTGGACTACGACCGCCTGCCCCGCAAGGCGCTGACCCCTGCACCCAAGGGCTACGAGCCGTTCTATCTGAGTCACTACGGCCGTCACGGCTCGCGCTGGCTGCTGAATGAGCGCGACTATTCCGCCCCCATCACCACACTGAGGGACGCGAAGAAAGCCGGCGTCCTGAGTGCCACCGGAGAAAAGGTGCTGGCCAAGCTGGAAGAGATTCAGCAGACTTCAAGAGGACGGCTCGGCGACCTGTCGGACGTAGGTGAGAAGCAGCACCACGACATTGCCAAGCGCATGGTGCAGAACTTCCCCGAAATCTTCAAGGCTCCCAACCTGCTACTCGATGCCCGTAGCACCACCTCTGTGCGTGCCATCCTCTCGATGCTTGCCGAATGTGAGGAGCTGACAGCAGCCAACCCGAAAGCCGTCATCCACAACGAGGCCAACGAAGCCAACATGAGGTACATGAATGCCTCGAAAGACGGTCTGCAGCGGGCCAACGAGGGCAAGGCGCGTCCCATCCAAGGCGAATATGAAGCCAAGATGAGAGACCCCAGAAGACTGATGAAGGTACTCTTCACCGATCAGGACTGGGTATATATCAACCTGATGCCCAGGCAGCTGATGGGCAGCCTCTACGACATTGCCACCAACCAGCAGAGCCACGACGGCGACACGGAGCTGCTCGACCTCTTCACCGCTGAGGAGCTTTACAAGCTGTGGATCAACAACAACCTCTACTGGTATCTGAACTACGCCAATGCGCCCCAGACCGACCATGTGATGCCCTGGGCACAGTCCAACCTGCTGCGCAATATCATCGAGACGGCCGACACTGTCACCCAGAAGCAGGCCACCTTGCGTTTCGGCCACGACACCGTGGTGCTGCCCATCGTGTCGCTGATGGAACTGGGAGGCATGGGTTGCTCCATTGACAACCTGGACGAGCTGGACACCTGGTTCCGCAGTTACATGGTGATACCTACCGCTTGCAACATCCAGCTCATCTTCTACAGGCCCGTGAAAAACAAGCCCGGCGACATCCTCGTCAAGGCGCTGCTCAACGAGAACGAAGTGACCATGCCCGTAGAGACAGATATGTTCCCCTACTACAAATGGGCCGACGTCAAGGCATTCTACCTGGAGAAGCTGAAGAAACAGCCGAAGAACCCCTTCCCCAATACACCTGCACAGACCCCGCAGATACCTGCTTTCCTCCAGCAGATGATGAACGCCAACCAGTGAAATCAATAAAAAAAGTTAATTCTCGTGAAATAACTCCTTTCTACTGGCTCCTAACTCCTAAATTTTTCGTACCTTTGCAGCCCGAAAATAACTATCATCAATATTTAACAAAAAAATGAAAAAAGGAATACATCCAGAAAACTATCGCCCCGTCGTGTTCAAGGACATGTCCAACGGCGATATGTTCCTTACGAAGTCTACCGCAAAGACCAATGACACCGTAGAATTCGAAGGTGAAACTTACCCTGTGGTAAAAGTCGAAATCTCCAGTAGCTCTCACCCCTTCTACACTGGTAAGAGCAAGCTCGTCGACACGGCCGGTCGCGTCGATAAGTTCATGAGCCGCTACGGTAAGGCTGCGAAGAAATAAGATATTTACACACGAACGATGACTATAAAAGGCACATTCAAGGTAGTTGCATATACCTTGTGTGTGCCTTTTTTTCTATGGGCCTGCCACGACACCCACGAGGATGACTGGAACACGGGTGGAAACACCGAGAAAAACGAGAACCGCAACGACACCAGCCAGGAGCCGGCCCTGCAGCGGCTGGAATTTCCCAAGGTGAAGGGAGGCAGCAGCATCGTCCTCATCCACGCCACTAACGACCAGTATGGCATCAACTACTCCGTGGAGTGGGACTGCGACAAGAAGGCCCAGCGCTGGTCGGCCTACCAGATGAACAGCGCCACCTGCCGGCAGAACACCACCCGCTACCGCTCAGACACCGACCAGTACCCCCTCGATCCTCTCTTGCCCGCCGACCAGTATTTGAGCAAGGACTGCTTCTGGAACAGCGGCTTCGACCACGGGCATATCTGCCCTTCGGCCGACCGTCTCTATTCGGCCGAAGCCAACTATCAGACCTTCTTCCTGACCAACATGCAACCACAGTACCGCCAGTTCAACGGTGCTGACAACAGCCCCTGGTACCGCCTGGAAAGCATGGTGCGCTCATGGGCTAATGCCACCACCACAGAGACACTCTACGTGGTGAAGGGCGGAACCATAGACAATGGTCTGGTGTTCCCCACAAAAGTAAAGGGCGAGATGCTGGTGCCCAGCCATTTCTTTGTGGCGCTGCTGATGAAGAATGCCCAAGGCTACAAGGCAGTGGGTTTCTGGATGGAACACAAGAGCAGCTACCCCGTTATGGAGCCGCTCGCCAGCTATGCGGTGAACATCCGTGAGCTGGAGCAGCATACCGGCATTGATTTCTTCTGCAACCTCCCCGACGAGACAGAAAACCGCGTCGAGACCCTGCCCATTGAGAATGTCCGCCGTGCCTGGGGACTATAAACGAAGTTTTTACTTAAAAACTCCTAATAAGTTTGGCAGAAAGAAACTTTTTGCGTACATTTGTCCGACAAAAAGAAACATTCAACTAATTCATAATTACTAAACAACACAATGAGAACAGTTTATGATTTCACTGTCAAGGACAGGAAAGGCAAGGACGTTTCGCTGAAAGAGTATGCCAACGAGGTGCTGCTCATCGTGAACACTGCCACCAAGTGCGGCTTCACCCCTCAATACGAAGAGCTGGAGAAACTCTACGAGAAATACCGCCCGCAGGAGTTCGTCGTGCTCGACTTCCCCTGCAACCAGTTCGGCCAGCAGGCTCCCGGCACCGACGAGAGCATCCATGAGTTCTGCAAGCTGAACTTCGGCACAGAGTTCCCCCGCTTCAAGAAGGTAAAGGTGAACGGCCCCGATGCCGACCCGCTGTTCCTGTTCCTGCAAGAGCAGAAAGGCTTTGCCGGCTGGGACATGGAGCACCCCATCGCCCATATCCTCGACGACATGCTGTCGAAGGAAGACCCCGACTACAAAGAGAAGCCCAGCATCAAGTGGAACTTCACCAAGTTTCTGGTTGACAAGAAAGGCATGGTTGTGGCCCGCTTCGAGCCCACCACGAAGATGGAGGTCATCGAGAAGAAGATAGAAGAACTGCTGAAATAGAACAATGGAAAAGACAAAATGCTTGATTATTGGCAGCGGGCCCGCAGGGTACACCGCTGCCATTTATGCTTCCCGCGCCAACCTGAGCCCTATAGAGTATTGTGGACTGCAGCCTGGCGGACAGCTGACGCAGACCACCGAGGTGGAGAATTTTCCTGGCTATCCCGAGGGCGTGGACGGCAACCAGATGATGATGGACCTGCGACAGCAGGCCGAGCGCTTCGGCACCGACATCCGCGACGGCGAGATTGTGGAGGTGGACTTCTCCACCCGCCCCTACCGCGTGAAAGATGATGCCGGCAACGAGCTGCTCTGCGACACGGTGATCATCGCCACCGGTGCCTCGGCCAAATATCTGGGACTGCCCGACGAGCAGAAATACAACGGCATGGGTGTGTCGGCCTGCGCCACCTGCGACGGCTTCTTCTACCGCAAGAAGACGGTGGCTGTGGTGGGCGGCGGTGACACAGCCTGTGAGGACGCCCTCTATCTGAGCGGCCTCTGCAAGAAGGTCTATCTAATTGTACGCAAGCCCTTCCTCCGTGCCTCAAAGGTGATGCAGCAGCGTGTCTTCGACCGTGAGAACATCGAGATTCTCTTCGAGCACAACACCGTCGGCCTCTTCGGCGAGGACGGTGTGGAAGGTGCCCATCTGGTGAAGCGTCGCGGCGAGCCCGACGAGGAACTGGTAGACATCACCATCGACGGTTTCTTCCTAGCTATCGGCCATAAGCCCAACACCGACATCTTCCGTCAGTGGCTAGACACCGACGAGGTGGGCTATCTGAAGAAAATCGACGGCACGCCTCGCACGAAGCTGCCCGGCATCTTCGTAGCCGGCGACTGTGCCGACCCCGTCTACCGACAGGCCATCAGCGCCGCCGGCACTGGCTGCCAGGCTGCCATCGAGGCCGAACGCTTCCTCCTGGAGAACTGAAAAGTTCAGCAGGCCTTGAACGACATGTCGAGCCCCTTTACGCTATGGGTAAGGGCACCGACGGAGATGAAGTCCACGCCCTGCTCGGCATAGTCGCGGATGGTGTCGAAAGTGATGCCGCCAGAAGACTCCGTTTCAAAGCGGTGGGCTATCAGGTCTACCGCTTTCTTTGTGTCGGGCACAGAGAAGTTGTCGAGCATAATGCGATCTACGCCGCCGCGGTCAAGCACCTGCTGCAGCTCGTCGAAGTTGCGCACCTCAATTTCTATCTTCAGGTCCAGCCCTTTCTCCTTCAGGTACTGATGGCAGCGGTCTATGGCGTTCACTATTCCTCCGGAAAAGTCCACATGGTTGTCCTTCAGCAGGATCATGTCGAAAAGGCCGATGCGGTGGTTGCAGCCTCCGCCTATCTTCACGGCCTGCTTCTCCAGCATGCGCATGCCCGGCGTGGTCTTACGGGTGTCGAGCACACGGGTGCCCGTACCCTTCAGCCGCTCAACATAGCGGGCGGTCATGGTAGCGATGCCACTCATGCGCTGCATGATGTTCAGCATCAGGCGCTCTGTCTGCAGCAGTGAGCGCACGCGGCCCGTCACCACCATGGCGATGTCGCCCTTCTTCACTTGCGAGCCGTCGCCCATGAGCACTTCCACCTGCATCTCCGGGTCAAAGCGCCGGAACACTTCCCTGGCCACCTCTACGCCGGCCAGTATGCCGTCTTCCTTGATGAGCAGATGCGAGCGCCCCATGGCGTCTTCCGGGATGCAGCACAGCGTGGTATGGTCGCCGTCGCCGATGTCTTCGGCAAACGACAGGTCGATAAGCCTGTCTACAAGTTCTTCAGTCGATAACATAGCGCCGTTTTACTCAAAGTAGATGCCAATGCCGATGCGGAAGCCGATGTTCGAATAGTCACCGTCCTTGAGACTCTGATTGTAGTACACCTCAGGCTCAATGGTCACGGTACGGTTCAGGAAGAAGGAATAGCCCAGCTGCACGGTGGGCTGGAAGTCGTCCAGCTTATGCCAGCGGTGCACATAGTTGCCTCCGGCTCCGAGATAGAGTCCGTTCTGCTCCACATAGAAGCGCACTCCGGCTCCGGCCTCCAGCGTGTTGGCGCCGTGCTTCAGATAGTCATAGCCCAACTGGGCGGTAATCATCCAGTTGTCCATAAACAGGTAGCCGCCCTTGGCCTGCAGGTTCAGATGCCATTTGTCTTTCTGATTCCAGTTGAGATCCAGGCCCGACAGCGATGCCGAGGTGTAGAACTTGCCCTCGCCGAAGGGAGGACGGTCGAGCGAGGGCTGTGTATAGCCCTGTGCGTTACTGGCCAGCGCAAACACGGCGCATAGCAGGGAAAGAATTGTTTTCTTCATAATTATAATAATAAAATAAATCTCAAACTATTAAATCTCAGCTTTTCTCCGCCAGAGGAAGAACCAAAGGGCAGAGACCCCCAGTGCTGCGGCAGCCGTCACCCACTTCCACATCCCGTCAAGGCTGAACAGCTGCTCGGTGAAGAGGTAGGTGGTGCACACCACCGTCATGAAGAATGCCGGGATGAGCGTGATGGCGTAGGGCTTTTTCTGCTGCACCAGATAGACGGTGATGGCCCATAGCATGAACACAGACAACGTCTGGTTGCTCCAGCCAAACCAGCTCCAAATCATGGTGAAGCCGTCCTTGTCGGCCATCTGCCAGACGAGCAGTGCCATGACGGCGGCAAACAGCGGCACGCTAATATAGAGGCGCTTGCGGATGCTGCGCTGTTCCAGATGCACAAAGTCGGCAATGATGAGGCGGGCCGAGCGAAGGGCCGTGTCGCCGCTGGTGATGGGAGCTGCCACAACGCCCAGCAGGGCGAGGATGCTGCCGAAGGTGAGCAGCCAGTCCTTGCTGATGATGGTCACCACAGAGGGAGCGTCGCTCACGGCAGCAGCGCCTCCGGCTATCTGCTCATAGCCCGGAGTGGGCTGGTCGTAGAAGAAGAACATGGCCACCGTAGCCCAAATCAGGGCAACGATGCCCTCGGTAATCATGGCTCCGTAGAAGATGGGGCGCCCCTGGTGCTCGCTCTTCATGCAACGGGCCATGAGCGGGCTCTGCGTGGCATGGAAGCCGCTGATGGCGCCGCAGGCGATGGTGATGAACAGGCAAGGGAAGACAGCCTTCGGTGTCAACGCCTCGCCGGGCAGTCCCTCCCAAAGCTCGGGAATAGTTGGCCACTTCACAAAGAGCATAACCAGCAGCGCTCCAGCCATGAACAGCAGGGAGAAGGCAAAGAGGGGATAAATCTTACCGATAATCTTGTCGATGGGCATCAGCGTGGCTATCAGATAGTAGATGAAGATGACTATAATCCAGAAGGTGTACTGCCCCAGACTTTCCGTAGCGACAGCCGGCTCCCACATGTCGCCCAGAATCTTTGCCGGGCTGAACACAAACACCGCACCCACCATCATCAGCAGGAAGACGGAGAACACCAGCATCACCTGCTTAGTGGCCTTGCCCAGATAGCGGCCGATGATCTCCGGCTGGTTGGCTCCCCCGTGGCGGATGCTCAGCATGCCGCTCAGATAGTCGTGGGTAGCACCGGCAAAGATGCAGCCCAGCACAATCCACAGATAGGCTGCCGGACCGAACTTCGCGCCCATGATGGCACCGAAGATGGGGCCTGTACCGGCAATGTTCAGAAACTGAATCATAAAGATTTTCCAGCTAGGCAGCACGATGAAGTCCACCCCGTCGGCCTTGGCTACTGCCGGTGTCGGACGGTCATCCGGACCGAACACCCGTTCCACGAATCGCCCGTAGAGGAAATAGCCCAGAACGAGCGCAATCAAGCTTAAAGTAAAAGTTACCATCTTTGTTATTTACTATTTCCTATTTTTCTGCAAAGGTACGAAAGAGTTTGGAAATCTCCAAACTTTTTCGTACCTTTGCACGCAAAAAACGAAAAACATGAGAAAAATCCTCCTGTTACTCCTCATATCAGCTGCCGTTCTGCACCTGCAGGCACAGCTTCCCCCTACCCTGCCCTGGACCGACACGCCCAGCCCCAAATACGAGGTACGGGCCACCTGGCTGACGGTGGTCATGGGGCTTGACTGGCCTACGACCAGCAACCAGGAAGCCCAGAGGCAGCAGCTGCTGACCATGCTCGACCAGCTGCGCCAGGCAGGCATCAACACCGTGTTGGTACAGGCCCGCGTGCGTGCCACCACCATCTATCCCTCCGCCCTTGAGCCGTGGGACGGCGGTTTCTCGGGCAAACCCGGTGTCGCCCCTTCCTACGACCCCTTGCAGTTTTGCATCGACGAGTGCCACAAGCGTGGCATGGAGTGCCACGCCTGGGTGGTGACCATCCCCGTGGGCAAATGGAACAAGATTGGGGCGCAGCAGCTGCGGAAGAAGAAGCCAAAGCTGGTGAAGCGCATCGGCGAGGATGCCTTCCTCGACCCTGAGAACCCCGAGACGGCCACCTACCTGGCCGATGTCTGCCGCGAGATTGTCCACAACTACGATGTCGACGGCCTTCACCTCGACTATATCCGCTACCCCGAGCAGTGGAAGATTCGTGTGTCGCGCCCCAAGGGCCGCGAATATATCACCAGCATCGTGCGTGCCATCAGCCAGGCTGTCAAGAGCGAGAAGCCCTGGGTGAAGCTGTCGTGCTCGCCCGTGGGCAAGCACGACAACCTGACGCGCTACAGTGCCGGAGGGTGGAACGCCCGAACCGCCGTCTGCCAGGACGCGCAGGAGTGGCTGCGGCTGGGGCTGATGGATCAGCTCTACCCGATGATGTATTTCCAGGGCGACAACTTCTATCCCTTTGCCATCGACTGGCAGGAGCGCAGCTACGGCCGTACCGTCGTGCCCGGTCTGGGCATCTACTTCCTCGACCCGAGCGAGGGCCCCTGGACGCTCGACATGGTGGAGCGTCAGATGAATGTAGTGCGCCAGCTGGGCATGGGCCACTGCTATTTCCGCACCCGTTTTTTCACCGACAACGTAAAGGGCATCTACGATTTCGGCCAGCGCTTCGACGCCACGCCGGCACTCATTCCCCCCATGATCTGGGCAGGTCAGCCCGCCCCCACAGCCCCCGCCTCTTTGCAGCTGAAGGGCAACCGGCTGAGCTGGACGGAAGCCACCAACCGCAGCGGCCACTCCTATTTATTATATAATGTATATGCCTCGGAGGATTATCCCGTCGACATCAGCCGTGCCGAGAACCTCGTAGCCACGCACCTCACCGCCACCTCGCTCGATGTCCCCTGTGGGAACTTGAACTATGCCGTGACGGCTATGGACCGCTACGGCCAGGAGAGCCCCTCCGCACAGCTGCTGGTCAATGCCGGCCCCGAATACTCCGTGCCCCTCATCGCCAAGAGCGACGGCCGTCCCATAGCCCTGCCCGCCAAAGGTGCTGTGATGGATGCCGACTTCGTCATCGTGGAGGACATGAAAGGCCAGGCGCTCGCCACCCGTCCCTACACTGCCGTCCTCGATGTCAGCACCCTGCCCGACGGCCTTTTCCAGCTGCGCTCCCTCGGTCGCAAGGGCCGCACCCACCGCATCGGTTTCTTCGCGAAGAAGTCACAACGGTAGGTGTCAGAAGTCGGCAATCAGCTCGTCCAGCTTTTCTGCCTTGTCGTTCTTGGCTGTCAGCTTCCAGTACATGCGCTTGCGGGCCAGGGAGATGGCTCCTTTGCTTTTGCAGAGGATGTCGGCAATCTCCGTCGGGGGCACGCCGATTTTCAGGAGGTAGCAGATGCGCAGCTCCGTCTCCGACAGCTTGGCCAGCGACAGCAGCCGGTTCTTCAGGTCGTAGATGTCGTCCAGCTGTTTGCCCAGCTGGTGCCATTCCACCTCTGCCATCCTCTTCGTGCCGTTGGCGGGTGCCTTCAGCCGCTGATAGAGCGCCGTCTGCTTCAGCTCCACCAGCAGTGCCTCTTTGCGCCGCTCGCGGGCTTCTATGTTCTGGTTCTGGCTCTTCAGCACGTCGGTCTCCATCTGCAGGCGCTCAGTGGCCTGCGTGTCGTTCTGCTGCCGGGCCTCGGCCAGCTGTTGTTCCAATGTCTCCAGCTGCCGGCGGTTCTCCTCCAGTTGCTGCTGACTGAGCCGCTGCTGCTCCTGTCTCTTATTTTCCAGCATCTTCTGGCGGGCCTGCGCCTCCCGCTCCCGTTGCTTGTTTGACCGCCATATCAAGACCGCTATCAGAGCCACCGCGACGACAACGATGACCATGAGCACCACCAGGTGAAGCAGGCTCTTGGTCTTCTGCTCCAGCAGCTGACGTTCCTGCTGCAAGCTTTCATAGTGATGGCGGGCCTCCATCCGGAGTGTTTCCTCTCTTTGCAGCTGCGCCTTCAGCGAGTCCTGAGCAGCAGCCAGCCGTGTGTGGTAGTCGAGCGAGGCTTTCAGGTTGCCCCGTTGCTCTTCCAGCCGTGCCAACATCTGGAGTGTTTCCACTTCCCCCTGCCACTTAAACCTTCCCAGTATCTTTTGGAAATAGTAGACAGCCGAGTCCACGTGGTTCTGCCCATAGTGCCAGTATGCCCAGTTGCCGTCGTTTAGGCTGTCGTGCGGCATAATTTCCAGAGCCTTATCATATTCTTCCAGCTGGATGTAGATGTCGCAAAGCTTTGATCTAACATAGGGAACAATATCCTTTTCCTGTTGCAATCCCTTGCCTAAATCTATTGATCTATGAAAGTAGTAAATTATACTGTCTATTTGCTGGTTGAAGATACACATGTCGCCCATACAGCAAGCTGCTAAAGCCATGCGTAGCGTATCTTTGTTGGCTATTGCTAATTGATAGAATTTCCTGTAGTTAGGTTCAGACTCTTTAAATAAGCGTTGAGAATAATATACATCTCCTATTTTTCTGTAAATCAGACTGAGACATCTGTTATCTTTATTCTTTTCAGCCAGTTCCTTTGCTTCCAGACATAGTTTGAGTGCCGCCGGGTAATCGTTATTTCTATACATTACTTCTCCCATAAAGAGCAAGGATTTTGCGTATTTATCTTGCGCATTCTCTTTCTTTGAAAAATAATGGCATAAGCTGTCTGCAATGGCAAGACTTATATCGGCGCCTTTGCCTAGCAAGAAGAGTTGTTCTAGCTGAAGCAACTGAATGTACTCCTTCACACTCTCAATCTCATTGGATTCAACTTTATTCTTTGACGCTTCTAATAAAGCTTTACCTAGTTGGAAGTCACCTTGCATGAATGCACTATCGGCCATCACTAGCTTATGAGGATGTTCGGTGGAATGGTTACAGGCAAATAAAAAGACTATTGCCAATAACACACATGCCTTGTTGGCTATTCTCCAGACTGTTGTTTTATACATTGTTGTGTCTTTAGTGCTGCAAAAGTACGCATTTTTATGGAATTGACCAAAGATTATTAGGTGGAAATTGTTTACAATTGTTTACAACTGTAAACAAGTTGTTTACTTTATCCGGTTTGTAAACCACTTGTAAACAGGAATGTTTGCATACAAAAGGATTTTTCCCGAACTTTGTACCCGACAATCAACCCAAAGTATAATTTATTATTTATTGTGTATGAAAAAGAAACTTTTATTTTTAGTTGGGCTGTTTATAACACAGCTCTCTATTGCAAGGGAAATTGTAGTTGTAATAAGGGGGACAAACAGTAATCCACCTATTTACACAGAGGTCACGGGATTAACAGATACACTCTCAGTGACCCCAGCAGTTGATGCGACAGCCATTTATGTATCTTTGATGGACATGCAGGGAACCATTTATCAGCAGCATTGCGTTCCTGCCACATGCAACGACCTCTTGAATGTCATCTCTCCCATCCTGCCTAATGGTTTTATGCTGGAAATTCGCGATGACAGGGGTTATATTTACAGAACATTCGGGGATTAGCATAATCAATTTTCATCAATTCATTAAACAAACTTACAATTATGAAAAAAATCGTGTTTCTTTTTGTGCTGTCGTGCGCATTTATTTGTTTTTCATGTAGTAATGAGCCTTCCGATTACGTATTAGAGTTTTCCAAATTAGATTCTTCCCAAAAAGAACAAATACGTGGTGCAATAGATTCTTTGATAACAAGATCCGGAGCGATTAATGCCGATAGCATTAATGTGTATGAAGCAGATAGTATTCTTGAACCATTTGTAGTAAGAGGAAGAGCCTTCCAGCAAGAAGTAATGAGAGCTGCACAAGCTCCTGCTATGGCTGGTGTAATACCAACGACAGATATAGCAATCGTAGCATCCTTAACTGATTATGAACTAGCTTTAGCCACTGTCGCTGTTGATGTTTGGCTTGGAAATGTTGAACCTTACGATCCTACTGGCTCTCTGGAAGTTGTTGATGATATATTGCCATGTCTAATCGCCGCAAGTGGACTAGCAGAAATAGCGGAATTAGTCACTGAGCCATTAACAATTAGGGTCGCAATAAGACTCTTAAAACAAGTAGCCCGAAGGTCTGTTGGAGGAGCTATAGAAGTTGCCATTATAGTCCTATCTTTCCTAGATTGTATTTATAACTAAATGAAGGGAAGAAGTATTACCTCTTTAGTATTCTTAGCTTGGTTCATTTTGAACTTCGTCATCTATAAGCTGGCCTTATATGAAAAACTGAGTGCTTTCATTTTCTTCTTAATCATAGCTCCGTGTGTCATCAGCGGCATGTACCTGCATGCCTTGATAGATGAATGGAAAGGGGAAAGAAAGGAAAGATTAATCGTCACGCAGATTGTAGCTGTTGTGCTTTTATTGGCCATAGGATGTGCCTATATCGTAAAATTCTCCAATAGGTGAAAATTCCCACTGATAATATCACTCAAATGATACCGATGTTCTCACACCAAAGGATACCACCTGTATCGCACATAGGATACCACTTTGTTGTATTTGATGTTTATCGCCTACGGCGATGTTTATTGATGTTTATGGGGGCTTACGCCTTATTATCAGTCGTTACCTTGTAACTAAAGATGTGTCTTATCGCAACAGTGAATGAGCGGTACTCCGACAGCGTGAACATCGGTATCATTTGAGCGCGATTCGCACTTTGTATTACGTTTCTTTCACTCGGCTTTAAACTATAATGGATATTGTATTGTGATGTCTAAACACAAAAGTTCTATCAGACGTTTGCCCGTGATGCTGGCTTTTACAACCACCATCACGGGCATGTTAGTGCTTGTTATCCGTTCTTTGACGGGTTTATGGATTCCACTTAACTGGGCGTTCCATATCTTTGGCGTATTCTCCGCCCTAGGGGTCCTTATATGGATTTGGCTATGCTGGACGGAATGGCGCTATGATGAATAGCTTAAATGAATCCACTTTAAAAAGTCAGTTAGCCTGGCCACATTAATATATTATTCATGTTCCGCATGTTCGTGATTATGGCTTTTGCAGCTGTCGTCACGGGCATGCTTTTCTTTATCATTCGCTTTGTGACAGGTGATTGGATTTCCGTCGGCTATGTGCTCAATGTCTTTGGTGTGTTCTTTGTCCTAGGGATTCTTTTTCAAATATGGCTCTACTGGACGGAATGGCGCTATAATGAATAGCTTAAATTGATTTTTTGGCACTACAAGCGCTACTTTGGCGTCTAACCTTCTGGCTTGCAAGTCGTTGTTTGTAGCTACAGGACTCAAATTGGAGCTACTTTTGTAGCTACAGAGGCACTTCCGACAGTGGAACTGCATTTGCAACGGAAATAATGGAAGCAGCTGATGACGGAAACCACTGGTATAGCATTTGTCCCCCGCCTTGGGACAAATGTCCCAAGGCGGGGGACAAAAAAACGGCGCCAGTATTTTTCCAAACGGCGGCAGTATTTTTCCAAACGGCGTTCGTATAAGAAAAAACGCGAACGCCGTTTCCAATTATCAGGTCACCCGGCCAATATCACCTCAGTAATGTCTCTGTAGCTACCAGAGTAGCTCCGATTTTATCCCTGTAGCTACAGACAACTGATTAACAATCAATTCGTTTGGCACCAAAGTAGCTCGAGTAGCTCGCTTTTTTCGCGCGTATTATACGCGCGCGCAACATTGTTTGTTATCAGTAGTCATGCAATGATGAGGGATATTTGTGTTGTTTTAGGTATCTTTGTTAAAAAATGAACGAAGTTTTGGTAAGTTCGTGGTTTTTGTGTAATTTTGCAGCAAAATGAGCGATGACATGGAAAGATTCTTCAACACGGCAGGACCACAGACCCCCGACAGCTACACCATCGACCCGCTGAGCCGGCTTGACCTCGACGACATTCTGATGCTTATCCGTCAGCAGCGTTATTTCGTACTTCACGCCCCGCGCCAGACTGGCAAGACCACCTGTATGGCTGCCCTGCGCGACTACCTGAACAAGGAGGGCGACTATATTGCAGTTTATGTTAACGTGGAGGCTGGGCAGGCCTCGCGCAACGACAAGGTAACTGTCATCAACTCAGTAGTTGACATGCTGGCTGAGCAGACGCGAGGCACCTTGCGAAATCTGGACACGTTGCCGTCGGGCTTCGACGTCGAACTGCCTTGGCAGATTCGTGAAACCGTCCGGCAGGTAGCTATAGACTCGATGCTTTCCGCCTACCTGCGGCGCCTGTCGGAGACGCTGCCCAAGCCACTGGTGCTGTTCATCGACGAGATAGACGCGTTAGTGGGCGACTCGCTCGTCAGTGTGCTCCGCCAGATCCGCTCCGGCTATATGGATCGTCCGAATAGCTTCCCACAGACCATCGTCCTCTTCGGCGTGCGCGACGTAAGAGACTACCGCATCGTGCTCTCCAACCAGGACATCGTCACCGGCGGCTCGGCCTTCAACATCAAGTCGGAATCATTGCGATTAGGCAATTTTACTAAGGAAGAAATCCACGAGCTATACATGCAGCATACCCGCGAGACTGGGCAGCAATGGGACGAAGCCTGCTTCCCAATGGTATGGGAGGCCACTGAGGGACAGCCTTGGCTGGTCAACGCCCTGGGCCGCGAAGTAACCTGGAAGATGAAAGAGAACCGCGACCGCAGCGTGCGCATCATCCCCGAGATGATAGACCGTGCCATCGAAAATATCATCTACCGCCGCGACACCCATATTGACATTCTCATCGACAAGCTTATGGAACCACGCGTGAAGCGCATCATCGAGCCGATACTGGCCAATGATGACGAGCCAGACGAGAGCCTTGTCCCAAGCGACGACATACAGTACGTGGTGGATATGGGGCTAATAAAGGTGGAGCGCGGCAAGCCCCGTCGCATTGCCAACGGCATCTACCGTGAGATTATTCCCCGTGAGCTAACCTGGACCACGCAGACGGGACTCACGCAGAATCCGCTGTGGTATGAGACCCCCGACCACAGAATCAATGTGGAGAAACTGCTGCTCGACTTCCAGCAGTTCTTCCGCCAGAACGCAGACTCATGGATAGGCCGCTTCGACTATGCCGAAGCCGGGCCGCAACTGCTGCTGCAGGCTTTCCTCCAGCGTGTGGTGAACGGTGGTGGCTACATTGACCGTGAGTACGGGCTGGGCCGTAAGCGCACCGACCTGCTTATCCGCAAGCCACTGACCAACCATTACGGCGGCCCTGTGCAGCGCATTGTGCTTGAACTGAAAATCAAGCGTGGCGACCTCGACAAGCTTATCGAGAAAGGACTGCAGCAGACCGCCGAGTACATAGACCTCTGTGGCAGCGTTGATGAAGGCCACCTCATCATCTTCGACCGCACCAACGAGAAAACGTGGGACGAGCGCATCTGGCACCGCCCATACGACTACCAAGGTCACGCCATCATGGTATGGGGAATGTAACAACTTTGCACCACAATTGATAAAACCAAAAATACGCTCTTATGGAACAACAGAAACGTTACGGTCATTTCGACGACCAGCACCGCGAGTATGTCATCACCGACCCGCAGACCCCCTGGCCCTGGATCAACTACCTGGGCAATGAAGACTTCTTCTCACTCATCTCGAACACCGCGGGAGGCTACTCCTTCTACAAGGATGCCAAATTCCGCAGGATCACCCGTTACCGTTATAACAACGTGCCCATGGACAATGGCGGGCGCTACTTCTATATCAAGGATGGCGACACCATCTGGAATCCCGGCTGGAAGCCCTGTAAGACGCCACTGGACTTCTACGAGTGCCGTCATGGCATGAGCTACACCCGTATTACCGGTCGTAAGAACGGAGTGGAGGCCAGTGTGCTGTTCTTCGTGCCCCTGAAGAAATGGGCCGAGGTACAGAAGCTGACGCTGAAGAACGAGAGCAAGGAGCCCAAGCAGCTGAAGCTCTTCTCGTTTGAGGAGTGGTGCCTGTGGAACGCTGCCACCGACATGGAGAATTTCCAGCGCAACTTCTCGACAGGAGAGGTGGAGATAGAGGGAAGCACCATCTACCACAAGACAGAATACAGGGAGCGCCGTAACCACTACGCCTTCTACCACGTGAATGCCCCCATCCAGGGCTTTGACACCGACCGTGAGACCTTCGTGGGCCTGTACAACGAGTTCAGCAACCCTGACGCCGTGGTGGAAGGGAAGCCGCGCAACAGTCATGCCCATGGCTGGAGTCCGATAGCCTCGCACTATATCGAGGTGACCCTGCAGCCAGGAGAGGAGAAGGACTTCGTCTTCCTGCTGGGCTATATCGAGAACGAGCAAGACCAGAAGTTCGAGAAGCCGCAGGTCATCAACAAGGAGAAGGCCCATCAGCTGATAGCCGAGCTCGACAGTACGGAGAAGGTGGACCAGGCCTTCGACGCCCTCTGTCAGTACTGGGATGCCCTGCTCGATATCTATCAGGTGAAGACCGGTAATGACAAGCTCGACCGGATGGTGAACATCTGGAACCAGTATCAGTGTATGGTCACCTTCAACTTCTCGCGTTCAGCCTCGTTCTTCGAGAGTGGCGTGGGCCGTGGCATGGGTTTCCGCGACTCGAACCAGGACCTGGTGGGCTTCGTGCACCAGATACCCCCGAGAGCCCGACAGCGCATCATCGACATCGCCTCGACACAGTTCCCCGACGGAGGCTGCTACCACCAGTACCAGCCCCTGACCAAGCGTGGCAATAACGATATCGGCGGTGGTTTCAACGACGACCCCTGCTGGCTCATCTTCGGTACGGTGGCCTATATCAAGGAGACAGGCGACTTCTCGATACTCGACGAGATGGTGCCCTTCGACAACCAGCCAGGTACGGAGGTGACACTCTTCGAGCACCTGAAGATATCGATGGACCATGTGATCAAGAACCTCGGTCCCCACCAGTTGCCGCTGATAGGAAGAGCCGACTGGAACGACTGTCTGAACCTGAACTGTTTCTCGTGGGATCCCAACGAGAGCTTCCAGACGACAGAGAACGTCAGTGAGGGAACGAAGGCAGAGAGTCTGATGATTGCAGGACTCTTTGTGGTGACAGGAAAGGACTATGTGGCCCTGTGCCGTAAGATTGGCAAGGACGACGAGGCAGACCGTATGCAACAGGCTGTCGATGCCATGATAGCCGCCGTGAAGAAGGACGGTTGGGACGGAGAGTGGTATCTGCGTGCCTATGACTTCTATGGCCGGAAGATTGGCAGTAACGAGTGTGAGGAGGCCAAGATCTTCATCGAGAGCCAGGGCTGGTGCACGATGGCCGAGATTGGTGCCGAGGACGGACTGGTAGGCAAGAGTCTGGACAGCTGTAAGAAGTATCTGGAGTGTGAGCACGGTATGGTGCTAAACAATCCCGCCTTCACGAAGTATATCTATGAATATGGAGAGATCTCCTCGTATCCGGAAGGCTATAAGGAGAATGCCGGTATCTTCTGTCATAACAACCCCTGGGTGATTATCGGTGAGGCCATTGCAGGCCGGGGCAATGACGCCTGGAGCCACTATGCCAAGATACTGCCCAGTTATGTAGAGGAGAAATACCAGACGCTGCACAAGGTGGAGCCATACGTGAACTGTCAGATGGTGGCCGGTAAGGATGCCTTCAAGCCCGGTGAGGGAAAGAACTCATGGCTCACGGGTACCGCCGCCTGGATGTGGTACACTGTATCGGAGTTCATCTTAGGCATCAAGCCCGACTACGACGGTATCCGCATTGACCCGTGTCTGCCAGAGACAGCGAAGGACTACACCGTCTGCCGTAAGTTCCGCGATGCAGAGTATGAGATCACGATTCATCCCAACGGTTCGCAGAAGGGTGTGAAGCAGGTGATGGTTGACGGTACAGCTATCGAAGGCACCGTCATCCCCTACTCTGCCGGGAAGCATGTCGTAGAAGTAACGATGTAAGAGATATTAGTCATCATGAAAGCAGGGGCTTCTCGTAAGGAAACCCCTGTTTTTATGATGTCTAAATCCTCCATTGTCGGGTGCTATGATTTTGCCCAGTTTGGGAAATAAAATAAGGAGGATTTGATTATGAATACAATGACTTACAAAGGCTATTTAGGTTCTGTGGCCTATAGCGAAAAAGACCAGGTGTTCTTCGGAAAGATTGAAGGCATTAACGGATTGGTTAATTTTGAGGGGGAGAGCGTCAAAGAACTTACAGAAGCTTTCCATGAGGCCGTAGACGATTATCTGGCTTACTGTGAAGACGAAGGCATTGAACCCGACAAGAGTTATACAGGTGTCCTGAATGTAAGACTAACCCCAGCCATTCACCGTCAGATAGCAATGTTAGCCCGCCAAGCCGGATTAACCATCAATGCATATATCAAGGAAACACTTGAGAAGAGAATCAGCTCTGCTGCCACACTTTGACATTTACCCCGACGCATGTAAACAAAAAGCCACTCGAAAGAGCGGCTTTTTTGTTTCCCTTTATTAGAAGTGGATATTCACATCCATGCCCACCTGGAGGGGGTTGGCCCGCTGGGCGAAGTAGCGGGTGCCTCCGGCCGCACTGGAGCTGACAGCAAAGGTATTGTAATCCGTGTCGGTGAGATTACGTCCCCAGAGCGTGACGACGACAGGGCCGAAGTCATAATCAGCATGAGCACCCAGGAGGGCATAGAATTTCTGGGCGTAAGTATTCGCCTCATCCCACCAGATCTTACCCTGTCCGTTGGCATTGAGACCGACGGTAAACTTACCGAAGTGACAGTCGGCCATGACACTGAAGGTATGCTGCGGGATGAAAGGCACGTAGTTGTCCTTATAGCTATGGACAGCATAGGCAGCTTCACCGGGTTGCCCGCTTGAGGCATAATCGATGACCTGTTCCTCGTACTCGTCGAACTTCGCATTGGTGAAGCCATAGGTAATGCCCCAGTCGAGGCGATTGTCGAAGGCCTTGCCACGCAGGCTGGCCTCCATGCCACAGGAATGGCTCTTACCCGCATTCGTCATGACACGGCCATAGTTGTAGAGCGGACTCATGATAGAGAGCTGCTGGTTGCGGATGGTCATATAATAGAAGGAGAGGTCGAGCTGGGTAGTCCTGTCGAAGAGATTCAGATGAGTGCCGAGTTCAAAGTTCCAGCTCTCCTCCGGTTTATAGCTGATGGTATTCTCGATATTGTCGTAATCCTCAGCAGAATGCTGCACGTCGAAGTCACCACGCATGGCAGCCTGCTGATTGGCATTCAGGTCGGTCTGGAGAATATCTGAGAACATCTGGATGTTATAGCCCCCAGCCCGGTAGCCCTTTGATACGAGCGCATAGATATTGCCAAGGTTCCCGTCGAGGTTATAGGTCAGGGCGAACTTTGGCAGAAGTTGTGTGTGGGACTTAGAGCGACTGTCGACGACGTGTGAGGTCAAGTGATAAGTAGCCTGCCGCTCTGCCGTTCCACCCGTCATGTTCATATAAGCCAGGGCATCGTAGCTGATCTTCATCCAGTCGTAGTTCAAGCGCAGGCCGAGGGTGAGTTTCCAGCGGTCAGAGAAAAGGATATTCGACTCATGATAGAGGCCGAGACTCATCTGCGGGGTGTGGAAGGACTCGGGTACCGCCATCTCGGCACTCATCGAGATACCCGCCTTCTCGACTGCCGCCTGGGCAGCCTGTTCGGCAGCTGCCTTGGCTGCAGCTTCAGGCAGACCCTGCGCAATCATCTGTTCGAGCATGCGTCCGTACATGGCCTGTTTCATGGCAGTGGTCATCGCACCGGTGATGGCCCGGCCGATAGGACCGGTGATGGCATCCCCGAAATAGACAGGGGCATCAGTACGCAGCCACTGGTAAGAGCCGAAGAGACCCGTTGTATGCTGCCAGCTGCTCTTGTCGTGGGAGCGGAGCACGAACTCCTGGGTGATGGCATTCTGCTTCTGACGCTGTTCGAGCTGCAGGTAGTCGGGGGTCATATAGTCCTGGTCCATCAGCATCTTATCCTGCAGGAACTGGTAGCTGGTGGTGGAGGTGAAGAGCAGGTTCTCGGTATCATAGCCGATAGAGAGGCCTGTATTGAACATATTCCGCTTATAGCCGTTCATGATGGTGGTGGCAGGGTCCATCACATCCGTGAATTTAGTAAACGGATCTGAACCTGGGAAGCCTGTGTCATACCAAGCATGGCCAAATTCCCCATAGCCGAAGCCGTTCTGATTGACATACTGATAATCGGCTGTCCAGTCGAACTTCAGCTTCGTCGTAGGCTGGAAGATGAGGCGCATCTTACCACCCGCCTCGTTGGCCTTGTCATTCTTCTCAGAGAAGTTCTGATTGTCGATAAAGCCCTTCAGTCCGCTGTAGAAGCCGGATACCGAGAAGGCGAGGTTCTCGGAGGGACGCTGGTAATGCGCCACCTCCACATTGCGGTAGAGGCCCGTAGCGATACCCAGTCGGACATCCGTACCCTGGTAGTTCATCGGGTTCTTGGAATAGATGCGCACCAGTCCGCCCTCGGTATTCTGTCCATAGAGCGTGCCCTGGGGTCCGCGGAGGATATCCACACGGTCGAGCATATAGAAATGGTTGTTGAAGGCAGCCTTCGACATCAGGGGAATGTTATCGTAATAGACACCCACCGCCGGACTGTTGACGCGCGAGCCTATACCTCTTATATATAAAGAGGAGGTGAGACGCGAGCCATAGGCAGGCATCGTAAACGAGGGAACGTACTGGGAGAGCTGGCTGAGGTCGCGCACGTTCAGCTGCTGCAGCTGTTCACTGCCGAAGACATTGCTACTGACGGGCTGGAGACGGAGTCGCACCTGTTCCTTAGGTTGCGCAACCACCGTCACCTCGTCCAAATCAACAACTTTACTGGTATCATTCAGTGCCTCAGGCACCTTATTCTCAACTATCACGCCGTCTGCAGGCAAGACGCCCAGACATAATCCTGCACCCAGCAGGAACACCGGTTTAATAAATTTCATGTCTATTAAATTACACGTTTGTTTTTAAAGTGCAAAGATACGACATTCCTCTGACACCTGCAATCCCTATTTATATGGATTATCATGTCGTTATGTCGGTTTGTTATGACAATTTGTCACCTGCCAGACTTCGGCACAGCTTGTGAAGGGAAGGAAGTGAAAAGAGATGATTAAAAATTTAAAAAAAAACAAAGTAACAAAGTAACAAAAAACAAAAAAAGCAAAAACAAAATAACAAAGAACAAAATAACAAATAGCAAAAAAGCAAAGTAACAATATAACAATATAACAAAGAAGGAGGTTGATATGACTTTAGACAAATTTACAATCAAAGCGCAAGAGGCCGTTCAGCAGGCAGTAAACACCGCACAGATGAACGGTCAGCAGGTGATAGAGCCTGTGCACATACTCAAAGGTGTGATGGAGAAGGCGAAGGACGTGACAAACTTCATCTTCCAGAAACTCGGTGTGAATGCCCAGCAGATAGAGTTGCTCGTGGAGCAGGAAATCAAGCACCTGCCCCGTGTACAGGGAGGACAGCCGTATCTCTCGAACGACAGTAACAATGTGCTCGTAAGAGCCCAGGACACCGCCCAGAAAATGGGTGACGAGTTCGTCAGCGTGGAGCCAATCCTACTGGCCCTGCTCAGTGTGAACTCCACCGCCTCGCGCATCATGAAAGATGCTGGCTGCAGTGAGAAGGAGATGCAGAAGGCTATCCAGGAACTGCGCCAGGGACAGAAGGTACAGAGCCAGAGTGCCGACGACAACTACCAGAGTCTGGAGAAATACGCCAAGAATCTGGTCGATCTGGCGCGTCAGGGCAAACTCGACCCGGTGATCGGGCGCGACGATGAGATTCGTCGGGTACTGCAGATTCTCTCGCGCCGTACCAAGAACAACCCTATTCTCATTGGTGAACCTGGAACAGGTAAGACCGCCATTGTCGAGGGCTTGGCCGGACGTATCGTGCGTGGCGATGTGCCCGAGAACCTGAAGGATAAACAACTCTACTCGCTCGACATGGGTGCGCTGGTGGCTGGTGCCAAATATAAAGGTGAGTTCGAAGAGCGCCTCAAGAGCGTCATCAACGAGGTCACCAAGGCCGAAGGTCGCATCATCCTGTTCATCGACGAGATCCACACCCTCGTAGGTGCTGGTGGTGGCGAGGGTGCCATGGATGCTGCCAACATCCTGAAGCCAGCCCTGGCGCGCGGCGAACTGCGTGCCATCGGTGCTACCACCCTGAACGAGTACCAGAAATATTTTGAGAAGGATAAGGCCCTCGAGCGTCGTTTCCAGACGGTGATGGTCGATGAACCCGATGAACTCTCGGCCATCTCGATCCTGCGTGGACTAAAGGAGCGCTACGAGAACCACCATAAGGTACGTATCCAGGACGATGCTTGTATCGCGGCCGTGCAACTCTCTGAGCGTTACATCAGCGAGCGCTTCCTGCCCGACAAGGCCATCGACCTGATGGACGAGGCAGCAGCCAAACTGCGTATGGAGCGCGACTCTGTACCCGAGGAGCTCGATGAGATTACCCGCAAACTGGCCCAGCTGGAGATTGAGCGCGAGGCCATCAAGCGCGAGGGCGACACCCCAAAAATTGCCCAACTCGACCAGGAGATTGCCGAACTGCGACAACAGGAAACACAGTTCCGAGCCAAATGGGAGGGTGAGCGCCAACTTATCAACCGCATCCAACAGGATAAGCAGGAGATAGAGAACCTGAAACTCGAGGCTGAGCGGGCTGAACGTGAAGGCGACTATGGTAAGGTGGCTGAGATTCGCTACTCTAAACTCAAGCAACTCGAGGATGATATCGCCCGTGTATCGAGCGACCTGCAGACAGCAGGCAACGAGGGCGACAGCGAGCGCCTGGTACGCGAGGAGGTCACTGCCGATGATATCGCCGAGGTGGT
>JAILFU010000006.1 GCA_024697405.1 Prevotella sp. | reverse complement strand
GCCACGGTTTTCCACGGTTTTTCACGGTGGGGGCGGTTTTTCTAGTTGGTTTTGCCACGGTTTTTCACGGTTTTTCACGGTGGGGGCGGTTATTCTAGTTGTTGTTGCCACGGTTTTTCATGGTTTTTCACGATGGGGCGGTTATTCTAGTTGTTGTTGCCACGGTTTTTCACGGTTTTTCACGGTGGGGGCGGTTTTTCTAGTTGTTGTTGCCACGGTTTTCCACGGTTTTTCACGGTGGGGGCGGTTTTTCTAGTTGGTTTTGCCACTGTTTTTCACGGTTTTTCACGGTGGGGGGCGGTTAATCAAGTTGTTGTTGCCACGGCTACTGAGCGGCGACCCCTTCAGGGTCGATTATACCCCGTACCTCCTATCCGCAGGTCGTACCGACCTACGGCTACTGAAAGGTGACGCTTTCAGCGTCAATAGCACTTCTTTACGGATTTTCTGTTCATGACATGGACGCTGAAGGCGTCCCCTCTCAATACCCGAGGGTACGCAGTACCCCCGGACAGTTGGATGCGACAGTCATCGACCCTGAAAGGCAACGGATAGACGAGCTTAGTTTGGGAATAGGGACCGCCCATTCCTCCCTTCCCTTCATAATAGAGCGGCGACCCCTTCAGGGTCGATGTTACCCCGTATCTCCTATCCGCAAGTCGTACCGACCTACGGCTACTGAGCTGGACCCCTTCAGGGTCGATGCCACCATGTACTACCATCCGCAGGTACTAGAAAAACCGTGTAAAACCGTGGCCACACCAACTAGAATACCCGTGCAAAACCGTGTTAAACCTTGGCCACACCAACTAGAATAACCGTGTCAAACCGTGTAAAACCGTGGCCACACCAACTAGAATAACCGTGCAAAACCGTGTAAAACCGTGGCCACACCAACTAGAATACCCGTGCCAAACCGTGTAAAACCGTGGCCACCCCAACTAGAATACCCGTGCCAAACCGTGTAAAACCGTGGCAACACCATCTAGAATACCCGTGCCAAACCGTGTAAAACCGTGGCCACCAGCCCCCCGCCATTCCCCGTTCCGCAGTAGACCGTGCCCCCCTCGTTGCTGAACCAAGTACAACCCTTCCAATTGAGTTTGCACAAAAAATGTGAACGAGAAACACTTTTTATATATTATTAATGTTATTATCCATTTTTATTTTGTAATTTTGCACCCGCAATCACGCCATACTTGCCCGCAAGGGCAGTGAAGGTGTGGGCAAACATTATGGAATAGCGTCTTACAACGCTTTGTATCTGGTCATTTGAACCTGAGAAATTCAAAACCTGCAATCCAGAGACAATGCAGAGGAGATGCTTAGGCGTGGTATATCATTGCCCCGTCAGTGTGCTTAGAGGCTCGTGTAGCCTCAGCACACTTTACGGGTGTATCATATACTAATAGGCGTGAGCATGTATTCTGTCTGTTTTATTGCAGAGGTTTTCTCAGGACCTAAATGACGGACGGGCAGGGTGAGAGTTCACGCTCTTTTTGTATACTTAGGTCAACACCTGACCCCAGTTTCCATTTTGAGCTTCGCTGTTCCAGCACGATTGTCCTGGCGTTAGTGCCAGGCGATGACAGGTAGGACACTGCCCGGAACGAGGATGCCCGCGCAAGGTGCCATCCATCGAGAGTCCGCAGGAGCAACTCTTGCCAGTGCTCCTAACCAACTGGAAAACAACTGTTTCGTCAGTCCCTCGCGGGCTGACGGATAAGGAGAAGATATGCCGCGTATGAAGCAGAAGCAAACAGCAAGGACCTTCCGCAGCCAGAAGCACTGGTATGTGATGCTCCACTTCGAGCCCGAGGAGATAGAGCGTAAGCTCCAGCAGGAGAACGCGCAGCGCGGGCAGCGGGGCAGCATGCTGCTGGAGTATTTCGTGCCCTACACCTTCCTGCCCCGTGCCGTGCCCGACAAATATGCGAAGGATGCCGAGCAGCAGGCCAGCGATGCCCGCCAGGCCAACAGCCTGCGTCAGGCCCTCCGCCGCTTCCTGTTCATCAGGGCCGGCTCCCGCGAGATTGTCAGCCTCGTCCACCGCGACTGGAACCGCGAGAGCCGCCTCCACCTGTTCTTCTACAACAGCCGCAGCGGCGAGCATATCACCATGCCCGACGAGAAGATGCGCCAGTTCATCACCCTCTGCTGCGAGAGCCTGCAGCGCTTCGACTTCGGACCGCCCATCACCGACATCGACAGCTGCGACACCGTCGTCATCAAGAGCGGTCCCCTCAAGGATGCCGAGGCGAAGGTCATCGGCGTGCAGCATACCGCCAGCGGCGTCAGCCTGACCCTCGGGCTGCCCTTCTTCTGTGGCGAGAAGACACTCGTGCTGGAGAACACCAGCCTCGACGACGTCCACCTCCCCCGCACCGTGGAGAGCCTGCTCAACGACCGCTTCATCGACAATGTGGAGAGCGCGCTGCTCACCGTCCTCCACCACCGTCTGAGGCCGTCGGCGCCGCCCGTCGGCGAGGAGCCGGAAGAGCAGCTGTTGAACCGCATCTTCCACTACAGCTACGTCCGCATGCCCGACCTCCCCTCCTACCTGCGCTTCCGTGCGCTGATGCTCGTCTGCGCCACCCTGCGCCTCGATGTGGAGAGCCGCCGGCACATCGCCACGGAGCTGTCGGCACAGCAGGAGGGCAACCCCTCCGTCACCGCCGCCGACCGAGCGTTCATCCAGGCCGCCCTCTATGTCTCCACGGGCGCTGCCGCCTGCCGCTCTGCCGCTAAGGCATACTGGCAGGCCCATCGGGACGACGGCGGCCCCGTCTGCCGCATCATGCCCATCGTCACCCGGCTCGACAGGCGGTTCTTCCGCCTCCACAAAGTCGACGTCCGGCCCTCCCCCACGTGATATTTACCCCCCGTAAATATATGTTCCAATAAGGTTCGACTGTCCCTGCCTGCCTAGGAGGCAGGGCAGTTTTTTGCTCCTTTCTTCTGTCATTCCGTCATTCTCCTGCATATCCTGCTGTACCCCAGCAGATTAACGGTCAAAGCACGACGCTCTATCTGTCATTATCCGTCATTTTCCGTCATATCACCCATCATTTCGCGACGATTCCTTCCCGAAACCCCTGATTCATTCATGTTTCATTCGCGACCGAAGATTAATACTGCCACCATTCTGAAAAATACTGCCGCCGTTTGGAAAAATACTGCCACTATTCTGAAAAATACTGCCACTATTCTGAAAAATACTGCCACTATTCTGAACTGACAGATAATGACAGATAATGACAGATAGCCCCACCATCCTTCACGGCTCATTTCATTGATTGTCAGCCCGATGACATCCAAAAATGACAGATTGACGCTTGTTTCACTCTCTTACGAGGGTTAAGCTAAGGAGCAGGTGCTAATGAGGTTTGTGGCCCATGAAAGTCTTCACGTTTTTTCTTGGATATTCCAGATAAAAGAATTATCTTTGCACAGTCTTAAATGGATTATGAATTATGTCAGCAACGCTCAGACCCTCGCAAATAGTACAGCTACAGTCATTTTGGAATCTCCTTCAGACTACAGATGAGGGGGTTCAGCGTGAGTTATATGTGTTGTTACAACATAAATATTCAGAATCTTCTCATAACAGTCGACTCGAAACTCCCTCTTTCCTCCAGATGGAGGGAATATTAAAAGGCAATGGCAATCAAGAGACCGACAGCCAGATGTTAGACGAATACCTTCAGGAGAAATACGGCGTATGACTAATCACTCCATGATTAAGGTATTTACGCCTATGGCTTTCATCGAGACATATTTGCAGGATTAACTGTTTATTGTAGAAGCAATCTGGCCTGGTTCCCGGCCCCCATACTCTGTATCTTTCATCCATTATATATGGTCACTCCCTAGATATTGACACAACCAGGGTGACGCCCGCCTAAGTCAGGAAATACCCGAAATAATATCGACGGTTGAAAAGACGCTAAAGGCGTCTCCTTTCAGTAGCCGAGGGTACGCAGTACCCCCGGAAAAACGGATGCAAGTGACATCGACCCTAAATGGGTCGCCCAACTATTCTGATGACAGGAGCGCATGACGGCCGCCCCCTATTCCCGAGTTATGCACCCGATTATTTTTCCTCAATTTTTCCTCAATTAGTGTTTAATAAGCACCCGAGTATTTTTTCCCTAATTTTCCTCAATTTGTTTTAATATAAACCCAATAATTCGTGTCCCATCAGCCGGCTATTCGCGTTCATCAGAACCAGTTAATTCGTGTTAAGCATCATAGATTGTGAGTTTCTAGTACTGGTGCGGTAGTATTGATGTTCAGGGCGTTCACAATTTCTGTTCGTTTTTTTTGGTAGTTCCGAAAAATAATCGTATTTTTGCATCGGTTTATTTCGAGTCAAAGAATGATATGAAGATATTTCAAACATACTCTGTAGAGAAGGGCAAGCATCAGGTAAACAGTGCACTGTTGTGGGAGTACCGTCTGGAGGATTTCGACTGGCAGAAGTATCGCCGTGTAGTGGTGGAGCGTGTTGTCAAGATGGGTCGTCTTTCCGATTGGTACGGAGCTTTCGACCTATACGGTGGCATCCGGGGGGTGCGTAAGATTGCCCGCGATGAAGTGGTCGACCTCACCCCCCGTGAGTTAGACTTTATGTGCAAGGCGTTGAATATCAATGTACAAGACACAAGATGTTACAAACAGGCGCAGTTAAGGAAAGCACGCTTGGGCTCTTGAAGAGTCTGCAAGCAGAACCACTACTCGCTACAACTCGTTTGGTGGGCGGTACTGCACTCAGTCTTCAGATAGGGCATCGTGAGAGTGTAGACCTGGATTTGTTCAGCGTTGAACTGCTGGATAATCTTCAGGTACAGACCTTGTTGATTGATAAATTCGGTTTCATCCCTTCCGTAGTGGCCGAAAACACATTAATTGGATTTGTTGATGGCGTAAAGATAGATGTCATCTATCACCCTTTTCCTTGGCTGGAGGACGCCATAAGGCAGGATGGTATGATAATTGCCACCATAGCTGACATAGCAGCTATGAAGATGCATGCCATCATTAATTCTGGCAAGCGCCCCAAGGACTTTGTGGATCTAGCCTTTATGTCAATGTACTATTCTTATAACGAGATAAAGAGCCTCCTGTTACAACGTTATCCGGCCTATGACCCTATTATGGCCGATAAGGCGGTGATTTATTTTGACGATATTGACGAATTACAGGTTCCTGAGATAAAGATGCTTGGATACCAGTTTGATTTTATGCGAATCAAGAATAGGATTGTGAAAATAATCGACAACCCCGACAAGGTGTACTCCGTTGCTCCTCTTAAGAGAATATAGTTCCTGTAATCAATTTGCATCAATTAGTGTTAGTAACAACCCGATATTTTCCCCAATTAGCCTCAATTTGTGTTAATAAGAACTCAGCCCCAATCAGTGTTAATCAGCACCCGATAATTCGTGTCCCTCTAGTGTAAAATTCGTGTCCCCCGCAGCACGTTTTTCCTCAATTAGTTATAATTTTCCTTCAATTAGTGTAAATTCGTGTTTCGTTCGTGGCAATTCGTGTCCCCCTTCCACCCGCAGCACGTTTTTTCCTCAATTAGCCATAATTAGTGTTAAACAGAACCACTTAATTCGTGTCCCATCAGTGGCAATTCGTGTTCTTTCAGCCGCCCAATAATCTTATGCAGCGGTATGTGATAAGCGAAAGCACAAAGGGAAGAGGAAATTTTATCTGAAAAATTTGGATATTTGCTTACTTATTCGTATTTTTGTCCCCAAAAAGCAATAACACTTCTATGGCATTAGAATCTATCAGGCAATATGAAGATCAGAAAATAAAGGAAGTTCTTCTTTATATTCTGGGCAAGACAGGTGTGGTTGATTACTATCACCTAATGAAGATTCTCTATTTGGCAGAGCGTCAGCATTTAGCCAAGTGGGGCGATAGGATTATTGTAGATGATTATTATGCGTTGCCCCATGGTCCCGTACCTACCCGAATATATGATTCGCTGAAGGCAGCAAAGTGTGGTAAAGGTGGTTTCCTGTCTGATGTTGTCTCTGTTTCGCCTGATGTCCCTCTGGTGAGAGCTTTGCGTGATGCTGACATGGGGTATCTGTCCAAGTCAGAGATAGAGGCTCTTGACAGTGCGATTGCCAAGAACATCGTGAAAAGTTTTTCCGAGTTGGAGCAAATGACTCATGATGAATACTATTTCAAGGCATTGGAGAATGGTCGTAAGATGACGACTGAAGACATTGCTCGTTCTGGCGGTGCATCAGAGCAGATGGTTGAATTCATTCGCGAGGAGATGGCCTTCGAAGAAGCCTTGATTTCGTGACAATGGAAGAGCAGACCGTTGGTATAGGCCAGATTTATCGGATTAAGGCCAACAAACAGAATAACATCACGCCAAAAGATGGTTTGTTATTTCGTCTCAAATACTTTGTCGTGTTGGGTTTTGATGCTTTAGGAAATGTTTATGGTGGGGTTGTTTTCGATTCTGAAATTAATAGAGACTACATAAGCCCTGACTTTGTAGATTTCTTTTTGCCGATATCTAGTTCCAAGTATTCCTTTCTGAGCCATGATAGTTACATAGATTGTCGAAAGATGAAGCCTGTACTTTTATCCACTCTGCTAGAAGGCGACTATTGTGGTCAGATAGAGGCATCGGATCTAGATAATATTCTCAAACTCATCAAGATGAGTCCTCGCGAGACCTATGTCCGTCTTCGTACTTTTGGTATAATATAAAACTATTAGTGTAAATTCATGTTTCGTTCGTGGCAATTCGTGTCCCCCGCAGCACGTTTTTTCCCTAATTTTCCTCAATTAGTTTTAATAAGAACCCGCTAATTCGTGCTCCCTTAGTGTAAAATTCGTGTTCCCCGCAGCACGCTTTTTCCCTAATTTTCCTCAATTTGTTTTAATAAGAACCCGCTAATTCGTGTTCCCTTAGTGTAAAATTCGTGAATAGCCTCTATATCAAGGTCCCCCTCCCAGGTGACCTTCTTCAGCGTTCTCCTTTCTGTACTCAGCTGATGCCGACCTAAGAAGTTGAAGACGAAGGCAATAATTGGAGATACGGTGTGGTGTGACCTAAAAACTTAATGATTTAATGATATTTTGAAATGAATATAGCAATAGTAGGCACAGGCTATGTTGGCTTGGTAAGTGGTACATGCTTCGCTGAAATGGGAGCACATGTTACATGTGTGGATGTCGATGCACAGAAGATACAGAAGTTGAAAGATGGCATTATGCCCATCTATGAGCCAGGTCTGGAAGAACTGGTGAAGCGTAATGTAGGCTTTGAGCGACTGAAGTTCACGACCGACCTCACGGAGGTTCTCGATGATGTCGAGGTAGTGTTCAGTGCGGTTGGCACTCCCCCCGACGAGGACGGCAGTGCCGATTTGAAGTATGTGTTGGCCGTAGCACGTCAGTTTGGTCAGCACATCAACAAATACACCATCCTCGTCACCAAGTCTACGGTTCCCGTAGGCACGGCCAAGAAAGTAAAGACCGCCATTCAGGAAGAACTAGATAAGCGTGGCGTTCAGGTTCCGTTTGACGTAGCCTCGAACCCGGAGTTCCTGAAGGAGGGTGCAGCCATCAAGGACTTTATGAGTCCTGACCGTGTGGTGGTAGGAACCGAGAGCGAGAAAGCCAAGGAAGTGATGACGCGACTGTATCGCCCACTGATGCTTCAGAACTTCCGTGTGATCTTCATGGACATCCCTTCTGCCGAGATGACAAAATATGCAGCCAATGCCATGCTCGCCACGCGCATCTCGTTTATGAACGATATCGCCAACCTCTGCGAGCGTGTCGGTGCCAATGTCGATAGTGTGCGCAAGGGTATCGGTTCTGATAGCCGTATTGGCACCAAATTCCTGTATGCCGGTTGCGGCTATGGCGGCTCCTGCTTTCCCAAGGACGTGAAGGCGCTGGTGCATACGGGTATGGAAAACGACTACCGCATGGAAGTGATTGAGGCTGTAGAACGTGTCAACGAGAAGCAGAAGTCTATTGTGTATGACAAGATTATCAACGCTGTCGGCGGTGTGAAAGGTAAGACAGTGACCATTATAGGCTTGAGCTTTAAGCCTGAGACAGACGATATGCGCGAAGCCCCAGCTTTAGTTGTCATTGATAAATTGCTGAAGGATGGCGCAACCATAAGGGTCTTTGACCCTGTGGCCATGGACGAGTGCAAACGCAGGATAGGCGACGCTGTGACCTACTGCAAAAATATGTACGATGCTGCCGATGGTGCCGATGTCTTAGCTTTGATGACCGAGTGGCGCCAGTTCCGTATGCCAAGTTGGAATGTCATCAAGAAGGTGATGGTGGGTAATGTGATTGTCGACGGACGAAACATCTACGACCGCCAGGAGTTAGAGGAGTTGGGCTTTGTTTATACCTGTATAGGTGAAAAATAATATCTTCCATCTGGCATCAGCCATTCTATATCATGAAGTACCACATCTTCTCCCCTTACCGTGTTTGCCCTTTGGGCGCACATGTTGATCACCAGCATGGACTGGTGACGGGTTTTGCCATTGACAAAGGCGTTGATCTTTGGTTCGACGTACGTGATGACAGTCATGTCCATCTCGAGTCCAGGACTTTCGAAGGCATTGTTGATTTCGATTTAAGTCTACCCTCACAGGTCAAGGAAGGCCATTGGGGTGACTATGCGCGTGGCGCCAAATACGCCCTGTGCAAGCGCTTCAATCTTTCTCATGGCATCACCGGAGTTATTCAAGGTTCGCTGCCTGTTGGCGGTTTGTCCAGTAGTGCAGCCGTACTGATAGCATACGTCATGGCTTTTGCCAAGGCCAATGACATCTCGCTGCAGCCCTTCGAAGTAGCCAAGATTGCTTCTGAAGCAGAACGTGAGTATATTGGTCTGAATAATGGTCTGCTTGACCAGGCATGTATAGCTCTTGGCAAGAAGGATGGTTTGCTTTTTCTTGATTGTGATACCAATGAGTGGCGCATCATCAAACGCCACCCGGATATGCCGGAGTTTGAGATAGGCATCTTCTTCTCCGGACTAACACGAAGTTTAATCAACAGTGATTATAACCTCCGTGTGTATGAGTGTAAAACGGCTGCATGGGACATGCTGGCCTATACCGACCAGCCTCTGAAGACTTTCGACAAGACTTTCCTGCGCGATATTCCCAAGGCCACTTTCGATAAGACCCGTATTGCCATGCCTGCACGTTTTGCACGTCGTGCCGAACATTTCTATTCAGAGTATCGCCGCGTGCGTCAGGGCGTGACAGCTTGGGAGACGGGTAACCTAAAGCTCTTTGGCAAGTTGAGCTTCGACTCCTGCGAGTCGAGCATCCACAATTATGAGTGCGGCTCTCCAGAGCTTATTGCTATTTACGAAATTATGCGTACCCTCCCAGGAGTTTGGGGTGGTCGCTTTAGTGGTGCAGGCTTTAAGGGCGCTTGTATATCACTGGTTAACCCAGCGGATAAAGAAGAGATAGAAAAGGTCTTGTCCGAAAAATACCTTGCACAATTCCCGGAATACGAAAAGTCTTTTCAGGTGTGCTGGGTAAAACCTGATGATGGAGCAAGATATGTGGAATAAATCAAGAATTGGCGAAAAGAGAGAAATGAAAAAAGTAATGTTGGTCTTCGGAACACGGCCTGAGGCCATAAAGATGTGTCCGCTGGTAAAAGAGTTCCAGAAACACCCAGACGAGTTTGAGACCATCGTCTGCGTCACTGGCCAGCACCGTGAGATGCTCGACCAGGTGCTTCGCATCTTCGAGGTAGTACCCGACTACGACCTCAACATCATGAAGCAGGGTCAGGACCTCTATGACATCACCGCCCGCGTGCTCACAGGCATGCGCGACGTGCTCACCCAGGTGAAACCCGACGTGGTACTCGTCCACGGCGACACCACCACCTCCACCGCCGCCGCCCTCGCCGCCTTCTATCAGCAGATTCCCGTGGGCCACGTCGAGGCAGGCCTCCGCACCCATAACATCTACAGTCCCTGGCCGGAGGAGATGAACCGCCAGCTAACAGGCCGCATCGCTACCTACAACTTCGCTCCTACCCCGCTGTCGGAGCAGAACCTGAAGGACGAGAACGCCCACGGCCAGATCTTCGTCACAGGCAACACCGTCATCGACGCGCTCCACATGGTCGTGGAAAAGCTAAAGACCGACAAAGCCCTAGCCGACGAACAGGTTCAGGTGCTCAAGACCGCAGGTTACGATGTGACGAGATTAGAGGCAAAAGGCAAGATTGAAGCAGGCGGCATCCCTGACTCTCCACTCCCAGCTCTCCACTCCCAACTAAGTGAGCGCAGGCTGGTGTTAATAACCGGTCACCGTCGCGAGAACTTCGGCGAGGGTTTCATCAGCATGGTCACCGCCATGAAGGATCTCTCCGAGAAATATCCCGATGTCGACTTCGTCTACCCCATGCACCTCAACCCCAACGTCCGCAAGCCCATCCACGAGGTCTTCGGAGAAATAGTAAATGGTAAATCTGTAAATAGTAAATGGGGTAACTTCTTCTTCATTGAGCCCCTCCAATACCTCGAGTTCGTCTACCTCATGGAGAAATCCACCGTTGTCCTCACCGACAGCGGCGGCATCCAGGAGGAGGCCCCCGGTCTTGGCAAGCCTGTCCTCGTGATGCGCAACACCACCGAGCGCCCCGAAGCCCTGAAGTCCGGCACCGTCCATCTCGTCGGCACCAACCACGACCTCATCGTCTCCGAAGTCTCCACCCTTCTCGACGACCCCGCCGCCTACGAAAAGATGTCCCACGCCGTCAACCCCTACGGCGATGGCCTCGCCTGCTCCCGTATCGTCCGCGCCCTCAATGGCGACCCCGTTGCCCCCTACGGAGCATAAATTGTTATTTTGTTACTATGTCTTTAAATAGTTATTCTGTCTATAGACCGTTATTCTGTTACTATGTCTTCATAGCATTATCCTGTTAATCTGTTACTATGTCTTCACAAACCGTTATTCTGTCTATAAAATAAATTTGTTCATTTGTATAAAAATATGATTAATGTTATTGGACTGGGCTACATCGGACTGCCCACAGCATTGATGATGGCCTCTCACGGCGTAGAGGTCATTGGTACAGACTACAACAAGAAATTAGTTGATACCCTTAACGCCGGCAAGACCACTTTTAAAGAAGATGGTCTCGACGAACTATTTGCAGCAGCTGTAGCCAAAGGTATTAAGTTCACCACGGAGTATCAGAAGACAGATATGTATATCGTGTCTGTTCCTACTCCATACGATAAATTCAGTAAGAAAGTCGATGCTTGCTACGTGGTAGCTGCAGTCAAGGAAGTGATGAAGGTGTGCCCGAAGGGTGCTACTGTTGTGGTAGAATCCACTGTAAGTCCTGGCACCATTGATAAGTTTGTTCGTCCCGTCATCGAAGCCAACGACTTCAAGATTGGTGAAGACATCAACCTCGTCCATGCCCCCGAGCGCATCATCCCCGGCAATATGGTCTATGAGCTCCTGCACAACAACCGCACCATCGGTGCCGACAGCCGCGAGATTGGCGAGAAGGTCAAGCAGTACTACGCCTCCTTCTGTCAG
>JAILFU010000226.1 GCA_024697405.1 Prevotella sp. | reverse complement strand
TTTCGATAGCGAAGCGGAGAACAAAGCTACGTCGAGACAGGGATGTAGACAAGATGCCGAAAGAAATGCTGATATGGCATGAATAGACCTATAAAAAGGACATTTTGACGAATTGTCGGTCTAATGACCGATTTGGGTTTATATCAATCTCCTTCCGGCACACACTCTTTCAAGAGCATGGTGGCGCTGTCGATGGTGGAAATCCATTCGTCGTTGAGTTCGGAGCAGTCGCTATGGCCATCCAGGGATTCCAGACTGTGCGACACATATTCGTAATTACCACGGATGGTGGTGCAGGCGCAACGCTTCTCGCCACAGCCTGCCATGACTGCCACCAACGACAACATACTGATTGCAACAAAAAGTTTTTTCATATATCTTTGATTTTTTATTTTTCTCTCTTCATAAAGGTGTAGCCCTTCATCAGACCGGTATTGGCGCTGCCGATGAAGCTGAGCACCTGCTTGCCTTCGTCGGTATTGCCGTAACGCTCTTTGATTTCCTCTACCGCATGGCTGATGGACATGCCCTTCTGGAACACATAACGATAGATGTCGGAGATATTGTTGATGGTCTCACGCGAGAATCCCCTGCGCTGGAGTCCCAGAGAGTTGACGCCGGCATAGGAGATAGGATAGCGGGCAGCCTTGACAAAAGGAGGCACGTCCTTGTCCACCAACGAACCGCCCATCGTAATCACATGCGATCCGATATGGATGAACTGCAAGCAGGCAGTCTTGCCGCCCAAAATCACATAGTCGCCCACAATGATATGGCCTGCCAAAGTGGCATTGTTGGCAAAGACACAGTGGTCGCCCACCACACAGTCGTGCGCAATGTGCACATACGCCATGATGAGGTTGTCGTTGCCCACGACCGTCCGGCCGGAGGCCGACGTGCCACGATTGATGGTGCAGCACTCGCGGATGACGTTGTTGTCGCCGATCTCACAGGTGGTATACTCACCGGCAAACTTCAAATCCTGCGGGATGGCAGAAATGACCGTTCCCGGGAAGATATGGCAGTTCTTGCCGATACGGGCACCCGGATAGATGACCACATTGGGTTCGATGACGGTGCCGTCGCCGATGACCACATCGTCACAGATGGTTGTATAATTACCCACTTTTACATTTTCGCCGATTTTGGCGTTGGGATGAATGTCGTTTAGTATCATTGATTATTATTAATGTATTCAATTAAATATTTACTGAAGAAAGCATTGGCCTTATGTCCCGGCTTGTAGATGGTGAAATGGCCTCTCAGAGGCATGCCCACCAACCGCACGTCGCCCACAAAGTCTAACAGTTTGTGGCGGGCCGGCTCATTGGGATAATAAGGATCGGTGGTATTGAGGACTCCGTCGTGCACACGGATTTGCGACGCGTCCTTATGGAACGTCCGCTCCAAACGGCGCAGCTGACGGGGTGCCAGCTCTTTGTTGACAAATACCAGCGCGTTGTCAAGCGTGCCTCCCTTGATCAGGTTGAGGTGCAGCAACGGCTCGATTTCATGCAGGAAGACGAAGGTGCGGCACATGGCAATCTCGGAGGCATATTGCGAGAGGTCTGTCAGCACGGCTTCCTGCCGTCCGATGACACTCTTGGGAAAGTCTATCACACAGTTGACCGAGAAGGTGTCGGCGGGTTCTACGTCGAACGCCGACCCTGTCTCCTTGCATTCGTAATGGAGCGGTTCGGTGAAGACAAAGTCCTTTCGCGGAGCATCCTGTTCACGGACGCCCACACGGGTGATCTGCTCGAGCCAGGGTCGTGCCGAGCCGTCGAGGATGGGTACTTCCCCTCCATCCAATTCGATGAGGGCATTGTCGATACCACAGCCGTGGAGGGCCGACATCAGGTGCTCGATGGTCGAGATATGGTGACGGCCGGAGCCGATGGTGGTGCCGCGAGCCGTTTCGGAGATGTTGGTAGCCAACGCCGGAACCGTGACGATATTGAAACGGTCGGTCCTGCGGAAGGCAATGCCATAGTCAGGATGAGCCGGCTGGACGGTGACGGTAACCGTGCGTCCGGAGTGCAGGCCCATGCCCGTCATTCGAAACTCTCTGCGTAGCGTTGTCTGATTCATTGAACGGGGTTAAAGTGAAAATCGCTCATGCGGTAAAGAATGGCGTACTGGTTCTCATAGCCGTAGTCGGCACGGCTATGCGAGAACGACAAGGGATAGATCATCCCCCGGGGGGTGGCGATGATGGGCGAACGGAAAAACTCGGTGCCCTTCTGCTGGAGTCCGGTGACGAAATAGAGGATGATATCGTGGGCCATGCCGGAATAGACGTCGGTAGGTTCCGTGCTGAAGCGTTCGGAAAAAAGGTCGATGAACTCCTTATGCGTCTCATTGGCAGGCAGCCAGTCGCGATAGAAGGTGGAGTAATTGAGCATCTGCAACTGGGCGAAATCAATATCGCTGTAAAGCGTCGACCAGTCATCATAGGTATAGAGGTAAGGAGGATTCGACTTGAAGGCAGACAGCTTGTTAAGCAACTGGGAGGCGTAGATACGGTTCTTGGACTTATCTTGGTCGTACATGCTGATGACAACAGCCTGACTGCTGGATTTCAACGCATTGGTCAGTTTGGAGGGCTGACTCCAGTCGAAGAGCGAATAGCTCAGCGACGGATGGGCCTGCAGCTCATCGGTGAGGGCATCCAAAGCGGCCGTTTCGCCCTTGCCCTTGGCGTGGACAATAAAGATGGGCGAATTGGGATGAGATGCCTGGATGGCCTGGACCGTACGTTTGGCATAGGCCTGATAGGAGGGCATGCACTTGAACACGTAGGGGTTGTCCTTGACAATCTCGGGACGGTCGGCCACCGGATTGACCACAAAGAGCTGGGCATCACGGGCCAGCTGGGCAACCTTGCGGAACGGCTGGCGGGTAAGCATGGTGATGAGCAAGTCGGACTGCGCCACGTTGTGGCTGTTGAACGCCCGCTCGACTTCTTCGTCGGAGGCACCTTCCACATCCACCACATTCAGCGTGACGTTGTAGCCCTGCTTCTCCAATTTATCCAACCCCAACAGGAGCCCTTCGTAGAACTGGATGAATTCCAAACTTTTATAGGTGGTCTTCCCCCGTTGCTCCACATCGAACTTCGAGGTGGAGATTTTGTCCATCTGGCTGAGGTTGAGGGGCATCATCAGCGATACCACGATACTCTGCGGATTCACGCGGGGCCGGATGGTGGCAACAGGACCGATCGGTTCCTCTTGCTGTGCTCCCGCAGCAGTCTGCTCGGCGGCAGCTTGGCCGTTAGGCGTACCTTGGGAGACTTCGGTCTGGGGTGTTCTGTCAGTTGCCTGCGGGGCGGTGGTTCCGTCGGAGAGTTTCTGTCCCTTGCAGGGCAGCCAGACGGTATCGCCTATCTGAAGGAAATGGATATCTTTTTTGGTGACAGCCTCCACCTCTTTGAGGCCATAGGCCCGCGAGATGGCATAGACCGTCTGTCCGCGGTCGACGATGTGGACGAAATAACGTTTGCCGTTGACCACCTGGGTCTTGTGCGATACGTGCACACTCGCTCCTCCCGGCATCTGGGCCCACACAAAGGTGGTCAGCGTCAGCAAAAAGAGCAATACAAAAGGTTTTTTCATCATAGTCGTTGTGTTTTAAAGATTTACTCCTAGGATACCTGCTTAGGGGATTACTCCCATTCAATGGTTGCTGGGGGTTTCGAGCTGATATCGTACACCACACGGTTGACACCTTTCACGCGGTTGATGATGTCGTTGGAGACTTTGGCCAGGAAGTCGTAGGGTAGATGGCTCCAGTCGGCAGTCATGCCGTCGACGGATTCCACCGCACGGAGGGCCACAACGCTCTCATAGGTGCGCTGGTCGCCCATGACGCCGACCGACTGGACGGGCAGCAGCATGCAGCCTGCCTGCCAGACCTTGTCGTAGAGGTCCCAGTCGCGAAGGCCCTGGATGAAGATATCGTCAACTTCCTGCAGGATACGCACTTTCTCAGGGGTGACGTCGCTGAGGATGCGGATGGCCAGGCCGGGACCCGGGAAGGGGTGACGGCCGATAAGTTCTTGTTTGATACCTAGTTGGCGACCCACACGGCGCACTTCGTCTTTGAAGAGGCTGCGGAGCGGCTCCACCAACTGCAGTTTCATATAGTCGGGCAGACCACCCACATTGTGGTGCGACTTGATGGTCTGCGAAGGTCCTTTGACAGAGCTGGACTCGATAACATCGGGATAGATGGTGCCTTGTCCCAGCCACTTGGCATCGGTGATCAACTTGGCTTCGGCATCGAAGACGTCGATGAAGGTCTTGCCGATGGCCTTGCGTTTCTTCTCGGGATCGGTGACGCCGGCCAGCACGCCATAGAAGCGCTCTTTGGCATCCACACCCTTGACGTTCAGGCCCATATCGCGATAGGATTCCAGCACGCCCGCAAATTCGTTCTTGCGGAGCAGGCCGTTGTCGACAAAGATGCAGTGGAGCTGATGGCCGATGGCCCGATGCAGCAGCACGGCAGCCACCGTGGAGTCGACTCCGCCGGAAAGGCCCAGCACCACTTTGTCGGAGCCCACTTTGGCACGCAGCTCGGCGACGGTGGTCTCGATGAAGGACTCCGGCGTCCACGACTGGTCGCACCCGCAGATGTCCACTACGAAGTTTTTCAGCAGGGTCAGTCCGTCGACGGAGTGATGCACTTCGGGATGGAACTGGATGGCGTAGGTCTGCTCGCCTTCAATCTGATAGCCGGCAAACTGGACGCTGTCGGTGGAGCAGATGACGTGATAGTTCTCGGGCAGGCGCTCGATGGTGTCGCCATGGCTCATCCACACCTGGCTGCCCTGGGGCACACCTTTCATCAACGGATTGGTGCTGTCGATAAACTGCAGATTGGCACGGCCGTACTCGCGCACCTTGGACTGCTGGACGCTGCCGCCGCCATATTTGGCCAGATACTGAGCGCCATAGCAGACGGCCAGCAGGGGCAAACGGCCCTTGATGCCAGTCATATCGGGCACCGGGGCATCGGGGGCATTACAGCTAAAGGGACTGCCGGAAAAAACAACGCCCTTGACCTCTGAAGTCAGGGCAGGAACCTTATTGAAAGGATGAATTTCGCAATAAATATTAAGCTCTCTAATCTTACGAGCAATCAGCTGAGTGTACTGAGAACCAAAATCTAAGATGATGATAGTGTCCATACTTTTTCTCTCTTAATAAAAGGCAAAGATACGAATAAAAAACGGAATAAATAATTTTTTGACCATAAATGATGTAAATATTTATGATTACTATCTAACATAGGGCCAGCTTTTTTAACCCAAATCGGTCGTTAGGATTTATGTCAGATTGGTATTTGTTTCGAGCAGATTGGCCGCATCACTGTCGAAGGTGTGAAGAAAGCCTCCAGTGGATGCTTTCGATAGCGAAGCGGAGAACAAAGCTACGTCGAG
>JAILFU010000192.1 GCA_024697405.1 Prevotella sp. | reverse complement strand
TCCACTCACCCACAACCTGCACATCGGCTAAGGCCGGAGTGGAGATGACAGCTTCGCAGTCGCTGACGATGTCGGAACCAGTGCCATAGTACGGGTCAATCTCTCCGAAGGCACGCTGCAGATGGCAGCTGGGTGCGCCAGCGAAGGAAAGGGTGTAGCTGCTGCTGGGAATGTACATGGCATCGGAATAGCCACCGTTATAGCTGTGATAAGCTACACCGATGAACTGGTTGCCATACTTCGCACGCAGCTTCTCCATGCCCACCAGTCCACGGGGACACCATCCACAAGCTGTGCCGGTGTACTCCTCCATGACGATGCCGCGCTGCACCACACGCACCAGCGTGGTAACGGTAATCTTGACCGACTTGTCGGCCGTGGGAGCCTGGTTGCTCTTACCGTTGACCTTATTAATAGTAATGGTACGCGTAGAAGTGCCAAAGGTTTCATCGCCAATGAGCGGAATGCTGACATACGACGTGTTACCAAACATGATGGGTGAAGCGAACTCCAGCGAAGCCTTTGTCGTGGTCTTAGCCTTGACAGAGTACTCGATGCTGGTAATAGGTTCGGAACCCAGGTTGGTGACGGGCATCAGAGCCGTTCCCTCGGTGTTGATGCCAAGCATGACATCCTCCATGCCGGCAGGCGAAGCAGCATTCTGATAGGCGATGCTGCCATTGAGCAGAACCTGCAAATAGAGACGGCCATAGGCAGTGGTATTCTGCCAACTGGTGATTGCCTTGGAAGTGCGCAGCAACAGGGTGTTGATGGCTGGCTCGCCGTCGGTGATGCAAATGGGATAGGCATCATTAACGTCCTTCACATCGGGAATACGGAACGTGTAGCCAATGTAAAGACCGTCGCTGGTAATCTTGTGAGCCTTAGACAGGGCCACATCATTGATGCCCACCTGCACATCGTCGACGGGTACTAGCTCGTCAACAGTCTTGGTGCTGATGGATTCGGGGAGTGTCTTCGACACCCACACGCTGACAGACTGTGCATTCTCGGAGACCATGGCAAAGCGCACGGCGCTGATGGTCTTGTTGAGCAATGCAGCATTGGTGCCGGGGATAAAGATAGCACAGTAGTAGGTGTCGGAAGCACCGACGCCGAGTCCACCATACTCATCCTCAGCATTCACATAGCCCCACCACATCTGGTTTGTGCCAGCTTCGATAGAGGCCTTAACCCCCGACGGAGCAGGGGCACTCATCTGGTGCTTCTTGAGCACCTGCGCCTGAGAGGCGAAGATTCCTGCCATGGCAAGAATCAACATGAGCAGAGTTTTTCTCATACTGAATTACTGTTTGGTTAGTTAATAAAAAAGTTGTTTAAGGGTTTTACCATTGGATAGGCGCACTACACAAAGGCCCTTCTGCGGGCTGCTGATGCGCTGGCCGCGCAGGTTGTAGTACTCCACGGGCGTGACGTCGGTCTGGGCACTGCCTATGTGGGCCGACTCTGCGTTGTAGACGAAGTTGACCGTCACCTTCGGGCCGTAGCCTATGACGTCGGTGCCCACCGTCTCTGTCGTGCGGCCGAAAGCCGTCTTGGTGACGATGTTGAAAATCTGAATCTGGAGGGTTGCCGTCCATGAGGCATATTTCCCCCCTTCGGGAATCCACTCCGTCTCAATCTCACCGTCGTAATCGGCAGCCACGACGCTCTTCGACGAATAGCCCGTCTCGTTGAGCATCATGCAGTTGCCGAAAGCACAGGTCTGCCAAGTGCCGCTAGGCTTCCCGTCGATGGTTTCATACATGGAGACGGCGGCTTTCTCTCCAGCCATGTTCTTCACCGACAGGGGAACCATCATCTTGCCGTCGGCATCGATGCCGTAGATAGTGATGACCGTACCGTCGGCTACAGCGTTGCCCTGTGCATCAACGAACTGGAAGGTCTGGTCGACCTCCTGTGCCGTTGCCGCCAGGGCGATGAAAGAAAAGAATAACGTAAAGAATCTTCTCATAAGCAATATGTTTTAATAATCAAAGTTCTATGGTCGCCCTTCTCGCCTGCACCACGCCCTCGCTGTTGTAGACGAAGGCCACGACGGCCAGGTCTTCCGCTTTCCAGGCGCTGTTCACACGGTAGGTATGGCTGAAATGCTTCACTGAGCCTTCGCTGACGCGCACGTCCTCGCCCCAGTCGCCGTTGACGGCATCGCGCAGCACATGGTTGTGCACATAGTCGGCCTTGGTGCCGCCGCCCTTCTCCTTGGGCATCTCCTGGAAGGCCACCACATGGTCCTCGGTGAGCCACAACTGCAGCTTGCCTTCCGTGTCGCCGGCAGCTCCCACCACGTCGACGTCGATGTCGAGGGTGCGGGTGGCGGCGTCGAATGCTGTTTCCACGCTGATGTTCACCATCGATGCCTGCTTCTGCTGCATGTCCCAAGCTACCTTTGCCGTCCAGAGATCCTTGTCGAGGGCACCGTCACTACGGTCGATGACGCCCATGGGCTGATATTCTATCTGCCAGTACTTGTAGTATCTGTTGCCCAGCTCAGTAGCCAAGCCGTCGGGATGCTTGTCGCTGGGCATCACGCCGAGGTCGCCGGAGTGTATGGCCACGGCGATGATGGTGTCGGCACTGTAGGCGGCCTGCATCTCCTCGATGATGTCTGTAGCCGTGGGACAGTTCACGCAGTTCTGCCCTGTATAGTCCTCCACGAGGATGCACCGGCCACTGACCTCGGGCTTCACATACTGCAGGCGATCGGCCTCGTCGATGTTGTCGCAGGAGGTGAAAGCCGCAACGATGTTGCAGCACAGCAGACAGCAGGCGAGGATATGTTTGAGGGTTCTCTTCATGCTTTAAAAATTATAGTTGTACGAGAGGGTGAAGCCTTTCGAGGCAGGAATCCACCGGCAGACGCCGCCCGAGCAGTTGTAGCCGGCACGGGTACGGCCATAGCCCAACTGCAGACGGTGGGCACCGGTGTTGTAGGTCACCAGTCCCTGATAGTAGTGGGTGTCGGTGTCGCCGCAGTTCCACATGTCGCTGAGAGTAAACATCCAGTGGGGCACCAGCGACAGTTCTGCCAGACCGAAAGCCCAGTCGCCCTGGTCGCCCTTGGTGGTGAGGTATTGTGCCTCCACGCGCAGCGTCGTCTTCGGCGAGAACTGGTACTTGCCGTCGGCTACGAAGATATCGCTGTGAATCATGCCGCCATGGCCCTCAACGACAGTCTTGTTGTAGCGCTGGTTCATGTACATCAGGTTCAGCTTGAACTCCTTCGACAGTTTGCGCGACAGCTGGATATTCAGGTCCTGGTAGTAGGTGTCGGCTCCCCATTTGAAGAAGCTGCTGGTGTAGCCGTCGGTAGCATCGTGGGCATCGGCAGCGATGGGAGTGATGTTCAGCGCACGCACATAGCTGTAATTCACCTTCACGTTCATGCCGTATTTTCCGCCCATTGCCGTATTCCTCTTGAAGGTGTAGGCCATCTCGCCTTGATAGGCCCATTCGCCGGGGGCATACTGCGTGGCGTAGGGATAGAGGGCTGCCAAGGCATAAGTATGGTCGAGGGTGAATGCCGGCATGTGGTTGACGAACGACGACGTGAGCCTCATGGTGCGCTTGGAGCGGAAAGCCATGTTTTCGCTACGCTTGGCCTGCAGCAGCAGGCTGAGACCCTTCTTGGAATAGGAGGCACTGACCATGGCCACCTGTCCCGGCTTGTAGATGTATCCATTGTCGCTGCCGGGATCCTGCGTCTTCCGCGCATACTCAGCCAGCAGGCTCCAGGAGCCGTGGTTCAGCTGTGCCCGCACATCCCAGGCGTTCACGTATTCCGGGAGCACATACTTATGAGTGGCATCCTTCCACAGGTCTTCGCTGTCCTCGTGCTTGTTCACCCATGAGGCACCAAGCATCAGACGGGTGTCGCTGGCCTGCATGGAGGGTATCCACTCGTCGAGGTTCACCTCAGCATCGGCTCCGCTCACCAGACTCTTGTTCCAGTGCCAGTAGCGGCGCTGCTTGCCGCTGAGGGCCTTCAGCGTCATGCCCTTCATGGGCTTCAGCACCAGACGTCCGCCCAGCAGCGAGTTGTCGATGCCCAGCGAACGCTCCTCGTAGGTGCGGAGCACGAAGCCTGAGCCAAACTGCTCGTAGAAGGTGCCGAGGGTAAGTTCGGCAATGCTGGAACCGTCGTCAAGATGCCCCAACCGGCCTTTAGCGAAGAAGTGGGGCACGCCCCATCCCTCAAAGTCTTTCTCGAAGCCAGGCAGGGGGTGCTCCAGATACTCCAGCCGCGCGCCAGCCTCGAAGACCTTATGCTGCAGGAGCAGGTCGACGTAGGTGTTGGTCTGGAAGTCCTCGGCCTTCTCCGCACCGATGTCCTTGTCGCTCTGCGGAAGGAGCATATCACTCTGAATGCTTCCGCTCAGCGTGAGTTTATTGTCGTTCTGAGCGGAAGTGGCCAGCGTCAGCCAGCATGCGGATATGAGGAGCAGTCGTTTCATTTCTTCACCAGCTCACGTACCTTTTCTATCAGTTCCTGTTCGGCACCGTCGGTATAGCCATTATGCTTGTAGACGATGTTTCCCTTGCCGTCGACGATGAGCACGTATGGAATCATCTGAATGCCCAGCGCACGCTTGAAGTCGCTGTTCGGGTCGAGCAGCACGTCGTATTCCCATCCGTGGCTGTCGACAAGGGGTTTCACCTTATTGATGTTCTGGGCCTGGTCGATGCTCACAGCGAAAATCTTCACGCCGGTCTCTTCCTGCCATTCCTCATACACCTCGGCAATGGCGTCCAGCTCCCTGTTGCAAGGTTTGCACCAGGTGGCAAAAAAATCAATGATAAAGGGCTTGCCGTCGTTCTTCAGCTCTGCCGTATTTACTGATTTACCACTGATATCCTTCAGCGTCACACTGGGAAGCTGTGCACTCATTGTACCCACAAAAGCCAACATAGCGGCAACAAAAAGAAATCGTTTCATAACTACCTTTTCTGTTTAAGATTTGAATTCGGCAGCAAATTTACACTTTTTTCTTCAAACGGCAAAGAAAAAACACAAATATTTGTATATTTAATTTCTTCTTCGTACCTTTGCAGGAACAAACACTATAGGAAGAAAAACAATGAAACGAATACTACTTGCCCTTGCCACGGCGGCCACCTGTCAAGCCGTGGCTCAACAGCCGCCCATGCGGCTATGGTACACCCGTCCCGCCACTTTCTTTGAAGAGTCGCTGCCTATAGGCAACGGACGCCTCGGTGCCCTCGTCTACGGAGACCCTCAGGAGGATATTATCCAGCTGAACGACATCACCCTGTGGACAGGAAAGCCCATCGACCGGCAGGAGGATGCAGGAGCCTCAAAGTGGATTCCCGAAATAAGGAAGGCCCTCTTTGCCGAAAACCATGCCCTGGCCGACTCGTTGCAGCTGCATGTGCAGGGCCACAACTCCTGCCACTACCAGCCGCTTGGCACCCTGCGCATCGTCCCCCTGGCGCCGGTTTCCTCTGCTGCGACGGCCGTTCCCTCTGCTGCGACGTCCGTTCCCTCTGCTGCGACGGCGTCGCAGCAAAGCGTGACGAGCTACCGCCGGGAACTGAGCCTCGACTCCGCCTTGGCCCGTGTAAGCTACGAGCAGGGCGGCGTGCACTTTGAGCGCGAGTACCTGGCCTCCGCCCCCGACAGCCTCGTTGCCATCCGCCTCACTGCCTCCCAGCCCCGCCAGCTCAACCTGAATCTGAGCCTCAGCTCTGTGCTGCCACATAGCGTGAAGGCCAGCCAGAGACAACTGACCATGCAGGGGCATGCCGACGGCGACGCTGCCGAAACTATCCACTTCTGCACCATCCTCCGTGTAGACCATCGCGACGGGCAGGTCACCGCCAGCGGTTCCTCTCTCCGGCTGCAAGGGGTCACGGAAGCGACGCTCTGGCTCGTTAATGCCACCAGCTTCAACGGCTTCGACCGCCACCCCGTCAGTCAGGGAGCGCCCTATATCGACCATGCCAACAACCTGGCCTGGCACACCCGGAATATTTCCTTCGACGAGGTGAAAGCCCGCCACCTTCAGGACTACCGTCAGTTCTTCAGCCGCGTGAGCCTCTCGCTGTCCCCTCAGTCTCACTATTGCGCCCTACCCACCGACAGTCTGATAAAGACCTATAACTCCGGCAATGCCGAGTCCGACCGCTACCTGGAGACACTCTACTTCCAGTATGGCCGCTTCCTGCTTATCGGCTGCTCGCGCACCCCCAGCGTCCCTGCCAACCTGCAGGGCCTGTGGAACCCTCACCAGTGGGCCCCCTGGCGCGGCAACTACACCATCAACATCAACCTGGAGGAGAACTACTGGCCGGCCTTCAACTGCAACCTGGCAGAGATGTCCATGCCCCTCGACGGCTTCATCACCGCCTTGGCCGAGAACGGCAGCTACACCGCCAAGAACTACTATGGCATCACGCGCGGCTGGCAGGCAGGA
>JAILFU010000179.1 GCA_024697405.1 Prevotella sp. | reverse complement strand
GACTGGCGCCACTACCTACAAGATGGTGCTGCAGGAGGACGACGAGTTTGAACTCAACTACAACGCTGCGACCGGCCTGATAACCGTCCCCGACGGCTGCGCCCTGGTGGCCACGGTGAATAATGCCGACTCCATGTTCACCAAGCTCTCCCCCAGCGCTGTCATCACCCCCTGGACCGAGAAGGCCGCAACGCCTCAGGCCCCCTACTTCTGGAACACCGACGAGGGCTTCTACAACTACGGCTGGGTATCGCAGATAAACATGGGCTACGGCGTTGTGCAGGCAGCCTTCAGCGCCCACGACACCGACGGCATCTACATCGACCCGCAGCAGATGGGCTACCGCATGTTCATCGACGATGCCGACGAGCCCTACACCTTCACCTCCGAGGACTATCCCGACCTGCCTGAGGACGAGATGACCGAGATACCTTATTATTATTACGACGACTACATCAACTGCTACACCCAGACGCTGCGGCAGATTTACTTCATGACCAACATTGCCGACAGCATCGGCTTCCAGAGCGTGTACCACGGAGGCGGCGAAACCCGCTACAGCGACATTGCCTGGTTCAAGCCCGAGAAAACGGTAGACAGCACATCGCCCAACGTGAGCACCTGGCAGGACGAGAGCACCCTGCTCTACAGCCCTGCACCCGAAGGCACCAAGCAGTACAGCTGGGGAACCCATCGCCAGGAGAACTACGGCATAGCCATGGCCCTGAAGGACGAGGCACTCGTAGGCATGACCGTGCAGAAGGTGCGCATCCCCTTCCCTGCCGACGTTACGGGACTGAGCAACGGCAAGATGTTCCTCACCAAGGAGCTGAAGGCCAAGAAGGGTGTGAACAGCGCCGACATCAGCGTCCAAAGCTTCGACATACAGGGAGGCTGGGTGGAAGTGACCCTGGAGACTCCCTACCAGATTACCGACGAAGGGCTCTACGTGGGCTTCACCTTCGACGAGGACGAGTATGTGGAGCTTCCTCTGCTGATTGTGGCTAACAACGAAGGCAGCGGCAACCTCTACATGCTGGGCACACGCACCTACCAGCACTGGTTCGACGTGAGTGCCAACACCAAGTACGCCACCGCCATGCAGGTAGTGCTGACAAGCGACGTGAGCAACAGCGCCAGCATCACCTTCGAAGGCATGGACACCGAACTGGGCGCCACACCCAAGATAACCATGACCGTGACCAACCACGGTTCGAAGGCCATCGAGAGCCTGGACTACAGCTGGACCTGCGGAAGCCTGTCGGGACAGAAGTCCATCACCCTGACCAACAAGATTGACGCCCAGTACGGCGCCACCGGAACCCTGGTGCTGAATCTGCCAGAACTGGTGGACGAGGGCAACGTGAACCTCACCGTGACCATTGACAAGGTGAACGGCGTAGCGAACCCCGACCAGAGCAAGAGCCACAGCGCAATACTGAAGGTATACAGCTTCCTGCCCACCTACCGCCCCCTGATGGAGGAATACACTGGTACGGAGTGCGGATGGTGCCCCCGCGGACTGTTCGGCCTCGACCACATGCTGGAACTCTACGGCGACGACTTCATTGCCGTAAGCTACCACCAGTACACCTCGAAGGACGCCATGTACTTCACCGGCGGCACAAGCAACAGCGTGAGCGGCTTCCCCTCGGCCTTCTTCAACCGCAATCATGAGACCGACGCCTACTTTGGCGACGGAGGTTCGGGCTTCGGCGTGGACAAGGTGTACGAGTCCCTCCGCAGCAGCGAGATTGCCCCTGGCGACGTGTGGGCCAAGGCCTACTACACCAGCGAGGGCTACGACATCATGGCTACGGCCAGCACCTCATTCCCCCTCGACGAGGAGAACAACCACTACGCCTTTGCCCTCATCGTCATTGGCAACGAAATGAGCGGCAGCGACCCCAGCTGGTGGCAGACCAACTACTACTCGGGCAGAACGCAGTACAGCAGCGACTCCAACCTGAAGCAGTATGTAGATATGGGCAGCTACATCACCGACCAGGTATACAACTTCGTGGCACTGGACTGGACCGGCAGCAGCTGGGTGAGCGGAAGCCTGCCCAAGAAGCTGAACGCCAACCAGGAATACACCTACACCCACAACTTCGACCTCTCGGGCAAGAAGAGCATTCTGGCCGACAAGACGAAGGTGCAGGTTGTGGTGGCTCTCGTCGACACCAACGACGGCCACGTGGTGAACGCCAACAAGTGTGACGTGAAGAGCTACGAGGAATACATGACCGGCGTGGAGAGCGTGAGCAACGCATCCGATGCCCGCATCGAAGGCTACTACAGCCTCGACGGCAAGCGCCTGAGCAGCCCCCAGCGCGGCGTCAACCTCATTCGCCGTGCCGACGGCACCACTGGCAAGGTGGTCATCCGATAGTCTTCTCCGCTCTGCGGGGAACTCCACTCCACTCCCTCCTTGTGCTTCCTGGCGCGGGGAGGGAGTTCTCTTTTACGGTCTGGCAGCGTTGCTAAAGGAAGTTTATGGAACGCCTTGTACGGAAGGCACACAAAAAGACCCCCGCAGCACTGGTCCTTCACGGCCTGCCACGGGAGTCTGTGTGTCGCTATGCGTGCGGGAAGGGGTTAATCCTCCTCGGCGTTCATGATTTCGTCGTTCTCGTCGGCTGTCTTGCCCGCCATAGCAGCGGCTATCTTGCCTTCTATCTCCTCGGCCAGTTCCTCGTTGTCCTTGAGCAACTGCTTCACGGCGTCGCGACCCTGCCCTATCTTGGTGCCGTCGTAACTGAACCACGAACCGCTCTTCTGCAGTATGCCGTACTCCACGCCCAGGTCTACAATCTCGCCCACACGGCTGATGCCTTCACCGAACATGATTTCAAACTCGGCCTTGCGGAAGGGAGGCGCCACCTTGTTCTTGATGATTTTCACCTTCACCAGGTTGCCCACTACGCTGTCGCCGTCCTTAATGGCCGTGCTCTTGCGGATGTCCAGACGCACGCTGGCGTAGAACTTCAGGGCGTTGCCGCCGGTGGTAGTCTCGGGGTTGCCAAACATGACGCCAATCTTCTCGCGCAGCTGGTTGATGAAGATGCACGTGGTGTTGGTCTTTGCGATGGTGCCCGTGAGTTTTCGCAGAGCCTGGCTCATCAGTCGGGCATGCAGTCCGACGGCCGAGTCACCCATATCGCCCTCAATCTCCTTCTTCGGCGTCAATGCGGCAACGGAGTCGACGACGACAATATCGACAGCCGACGAACGAATCAGCTGTTCAGCTATCTCCAAAGCCTGCTCACCATTGTCGGGCTGGGCAATGTAGAGGTTGTTCACGTCGACGCCCAGATTTTCGGCATAGAAGCGGTCGAAGGCATGCTCTGCATCGATGAATGCGGCAATGCCTCCCGCCTTCTGTGCTTCGGCAATGGCATGGATGGCCAATGTGGTCTTACCCGATGATTCCGGACCGTATATCTCGATGATGCGCCCTTTAGGGTAGCCGCCCACGCCAAGTGCAGCGTCCAGTCCGATGCTGCCAGTGGGTATTACCTCGACGTTCTCTATCTTCTCGTCGCCGAGCTTCATGATGCTGCCCTTGCCGAAGTCCTTCTCAATCTTCGCCATTGCGGCTTGCAGCGCCTTCATTCTCTCCTGTGCGGGAGTCAGTTGTTCGGTTTCTTCTTTTTTTGCCATGTTGTTATGTTTCGTTATTTCGTTATTTTGATATTTCGTTATTATAATTCCAGGTCGCCGTTGTGGATTTCGTGCCAGGGAAGCCCCTGAAGGTTCAGCTGCTCCATGAACGGATCTGGGTCGAACTCCTCGACGTTGAAGACGCCGGGCTTCTTCCACAGTCCTTTACAGAACATCATGGCACCAATCATGGCCGGGACGCCAGTGGTGTACGACACACCCTGCATGCCCGTCTCCTGGTAAGCATCCTGATGCTTGCAGTTATTATATATATAATAGGTGTGCTCCTGTCCGTCGTTGCCGATACCACGTATGCGGCAGCCTATGCTGGTCTCGCCCTCATAGTTCTCGCCGAGGTCCTGCGGGTTGGGCAGCACAGCC
>JAILFU010000157.1 GCA_024697405.1 Prevotella sp. | reverse complement strand
ACGCGAGATAGCAAAAGCTAAGCGTTTAAAAGCTTTATTATCCGCTATTGGAGCAAATGGCTCAAATCTGAGAGCCTTGATGGAATCGATGCAGAGAAAGGATAGAAAAGGATTTGTGAGCACATATATTGTGCCAAACATAGAAGCAGGTTATATTGCGATGCTTTATCCTGAGGCTCCAAATCATCCAATGCAATCATACTATCTGATTAAGAAAGGCAGAGAGTTATTGTAACAACTCTTATAAGTGTTAATTTGCCGTTTCATGGTATTTGAGGCTGTTCGTAAAACCTTGTTATAGTGGCCGAGTGGTGCAAATGTGGTGCACTTTATAGATATAAAAATCTGCAAGCTACTGATATTCAGTTTCTTGCGGATTGTTCTTGGTGATCCGCTTGGGGTTCGAACCCAAGACCCCATCCTTAAAAGGGATGTGCTCTACCGACTGAGCTAGCGGATCTACCTTAAGGGGTGCAAAGAGGTTGTTTTTTAGGGCGGATGGCTCGTTCTAGGCCTAGGTGCGCCCCTCTTCGCAGAGGATTTCTCGGAAATCGGCTGCAAAGGTACAACGTTTTTTTGAATTGGCCAAATGTTTTGGCCATTTTTTATTCATGTATATGCCAGATGGTGCGAACTTTGCCAGTGATGGCCATATAATTGAGTGCTGAAACGAGCAGAAAGATGGCCAGCGCGATGAGAAGGGTGAGGGGGGAGGGGTGAGTGGTGAAGGGTGAAGAGTGAGGGGCGAGGTCGCCGAACAGCGGCAGGTACCACGCACGCAGGGCAATGACCAGGACGAGGGCTCCGACGAGTACCAGCGCGTTGAGCGCAATGGTGAGCAGGTGGAAGGGCCGTGCCACGCGGGCGGGGGTGTAGCCGATGAGCAGCAGGTTGTCTATCTTCTCGGTGTGCTTCTGCAGGAGCAGGAAGATGCTGAGCAGCAGCACGTAGAAGGCCAGTGCAGAGATGATGATGCCCACGGCGAGTACCACCGTGATGACGATGCGCAGCAGGCCGGCGGTCTTCGATGCGTCGGCATCGGCCGCCTCGGTGTCGTAGTTGTTCTCGCTCAGATAGCGGGCGATGCGCTCGTCGGCGGGGTTGTCGGTCTCGACGATGAGCCGTGCTGCCTGCGGCTGGCGGCCGGGGGAGAGCTGGCGGTTCATGTCGTCGAGGAATGCCTGCGGCACGAGGATGGTGTTCAGCCGGCGGGAGAAGCCCACCACATGGCCGGTCTTCAGCTTCACGTCGTGGGTGCCCGTCAGGCGTAGCCGCACGTTGGCCTTGCCCGCCAGCTTCTCGGAGATGGTGGGCAGGCCCTGGCTGCTGGCGAAGCCGAAATTATAGAGGTTAAGGTAGGCGCGGGGGAGGATGATGGGCACCTCGTCGCTCTCGGGGTCGTAGGTCCACCGTTCTGTCGTCACGTCGATGAACGTGTCGGGCACTGCCTCGAAGAACATCTCCGTGGAGAACTCCATGCCCATGCTCTGGCTGCCGATGGTGGCGAAGACGCTGAACATGGCGGGCGTGTACTGCCCCAGGTTCTTGACGAAGGGCTGGCGGCGCAGCCTGCCTATCTCCTTCTCGGTGAAGGCCGGCGAGGCCCCGGTGAGCGTGCCCAAGCTGTTGACACGCTTGGTGACGACCACCTGCCCCGGGCGCAGGAAGCTGTCGCTGCCCTCGAAGAGCGGCTTGATGTCGGAGGCCAGCTGCACTGCTGCGAGCACGATGGCCATACCGCACAGGTTGGCGAGCACGAAGCCCGCCAACTGCCATGCGTTGATATGGCGTCCCAGCAGTTTGTTCAGCAGCCGGTTCAAAACAAAAGTTGTTAGAGGTATTCCTTCACCATCTCGACGAGAGCTTTCACGGGATTGGTCTTCTTGCTCTTCGTGGTGATGCGGAAGATGCCCTTGCCGCCTTTCTCATAATAAGCCTCTACATAGTCGTAGGTTCCGGCAACCTTGTTCATCAGGTCGCGCTCTTCGCTATCAGCGTTCTTAGCAAGGTCGTTCAGCGCACCGAAGTTGAAGCGAATGTAGAAGCCCTTGCCTTTCAGCTCGCTGGCGGGGAATTTGTCGGAAGGCTCTGTGAAGGCCTGCTCGGGGTCGGAGGTGAAGTAGGTCTGGCCATTCTTGAAGCCCAGACCGAAATAGCCCGTGGTCACAAGCGAGTCTGACTCAAAGTCGTATTCGGTGTTGGGAATGAGGTATTCGCCGGGCGCATTGCTCTCCAGCTCCATGCCAGTCTGAGCCATGAAGAGGTCGAGGGCGTCGCTGTTCTTGGTGCCCACATAGATATTGAACTGGGGCTGCCCTTCTTTGATGTCGTAGAGTTCTGCCGAGAGGGTGCCGTCGAGGTTGTTGACGACTTCTTCAATGAGGGGCATGGCTTCTGCGGCCTCGTCGCCCAGCTCGTTCTCCAGCATGGGCTTTATGATGTCGAAGTATTTCTTCGCGTCGATGTTGAGGAAGGCATTGAGGAAGCGTCCCGACATGTAGCGAGTCTGGTCCTTGCTGATGTCGCCCACAATTTTCTCGCACTCGTTGAAATAGTCTTTCATGGCGCTGGAGAGGGGCAAGTACTCAGAGGCGAGCAGCATCTCGCCGTCGCCGAGAGAGAGGTCTGCCAGATAGGCCATGTCTTCCAGCTTCACGCCTTCAGGCATAGTTTTCTTGGCCTCCTTCATGGCTTCCTTCAACTCGGGCGTGCTGGAAATGAGGTCCTCGAACCCGCTCCCCAGGAAGAGCATCTGCATCAGCCCGTCCTTGTTGCACATCTTCTCGAAGGTGTCGTTGCCGGCCAGCGTGTTCTTGCCTTCGACCCGCTGCTTCAGTGTCTCGATGGTCTCGTCGATGTCGAAAGCCGTTCCGAGGTAGAACCAGTCGGCAGAGTAGACGAGGGCGCCATCCTCTGCACTCACGTACTTGATGCCGCCGTCGGCCTCCTTCACGTCAATATTGAGCAGGTCGGTCACTTCTTCCACCAGTTTCGAAAGTTTGTCCTGACTGGCGATGCAGCCCACCAGACCCAGGTCTGGCTTTCTCTCGATGTCTTCTCCAGCTACATAGAAGAACAGAGGCTCGGAGAAGTCGATGCCCGAAGCCATCGGGTCGTCGATAATCTCAAGTGCCATCTTCCGCAGCTTCTTGGGCATGTCGGCATCGTTGAGGTTGTCTTTCATCCATTTCGAAAGTCCGGATTTGCCGTCGTTCAGGCCCGACTGCTTCTGCATGGTGACGGGGTCGAGGCGAAGTACCACGATGGCATCGTCGGGAATGAGGTTGGCTGACTGCTTCTTGCTGCACGATGTCACTATCAGCAGCAGTGCTGCGCAAAGCGCAAAGATAATAGATAAGCGTTTCATGATTTTGTTGGTTTTAATGAGAATTGTTAAACTGTTCCTTAGGAAGTGCCTCCGGCTCGTCCTCGCGGGTGATGTACCGTTGGTAGTAAGCCATGAGGAGGGTGGTGAGCGGAAGGGCGATGATGAGGCCGATGAATCCCAGCAGGGCGCCCCAGATGGAGAGCGACAGCAGCAGGATGGCGGGGTTCAGCCCCATGGCCTTGCCCATCACTTTGGGCGTCACCACCATGTCGATGATGACCTGCACGATGGCAAAGACGGCCAGTGCCGACAGGAGGATGATCCAGAAGTTCTGCCCCGTGTCGGCAGCCTTCAGCAGCGAGAGGAACACGGTGGGCACCAGCGCCAGCGTGTGAAGATAGGGCACCAGGTCCATGATGCCTATGAGTATGCCCAGGCCGATGGCCATGGGGAAGTCGATGATGGTGAAGCCGACGCAGAAGAGGATGCCCATGATGAGGGCCACCGTGCCCTGTCCGCGGATGTAGTTGCTCAGCTCGCGCTCGGCATCGCCGGCAAGCTCCGTCCAGAAGGGGCGGTTTTTCTTGGGGAATATCTTTATCCACGCCGTTGTCAGGTATTCATAGTCCATGAGGATGAAGAACATATAGAGGAGGGCGATGAGCGAGCCGGCGATGCTCACGATGATGTTGGCCGTCTTGCCCAGCACGTGGAACATGTTGGGAATGGCCTCTTTCAGCCCGTTGGTGAATTCGCTGCTCTTCAGAAAGCGCTGTATGCCCTCACGGTTGTTCTCTGTCCATTCGCGGATGGCTTCGGGAATGCTGTGGATGTTGGCAGCATGCTGGATATAGTTCGTGGCCAGCTGGCCCAGCTTGGCAAACTGCTCAATCATGGGCGGGATGATGAGCCAGAGCACCAGTCCCATCACGGCAAGAAAAGCTATCAGCGTGACAACGATGCTGAGCACACGGCTGCGCAGGTGCATCCTGAACTGTACGAACTTCACGACGGGGTGGAGCAGGTAGGCCAGCAGCCAGCCCACGGCAAAGGGCAGCAGCACGTTGCTCAGGTCGTTGATAAGCAGGAAGATGACAATGGTGAGCAGACCGTAGCCCAGCCAGCGCACAAAAATATCGAAAGTAATTGTCTGCCTCATAATCTCTTTCTCTATGGCCCTACTCACAGGCTCACCCCTCGGCCTGCGACCTAACTGCTTTCTTATAACATTCGCGGCACAGCGGCTCATACTCCTGGGTCTCTCCCAGCAGCACCCGCTTGTCGTTTTCCACCTTGCGGTGGCTCACGTATGCCAGGTTGCCGCAGCGCACACAGATGGCATGCACCTTCGTCACGTCGTCGGCTATGGCACACAGGGCAGGCATTGGCCCGAAGGGCACGCCTCGGAAGTCCATGTCGAGACCGGCCACGATGACGCGCACGCCCCTGTTGGCCAGCTCGTTGCAAACGTCGACCAGGCCCATGTCGAAGAACTGCGCTTCGTCGATGCCCACCACGTCGATGTCGTTGGCCAGCAGCAGGATGCTGGCCGACGAGTCGATGGGTGTCGACGGAATGTGCTTCTGGTCGTGGCTCACCACGTCTTCGTCGGAGTAGCGAACGTCGATGGAGGGTTTGAAAATCTCCACACGTTGGCGGGCAAACTGCGCCCTGCGCATCCGCCTGATGAGTTCCTCTGTCTTACCTGAAAACATCGAACCGCACACCACCTCTATCCTTCCAGGACGGTGAGCTTCTCCTGTCAAGTTTGCTGTCATTATGCTTTCTCGATAATTCACTGCAAAGGTACGAATAAGTTGGGAGTTTGGAGTCTGGTGAAGGGAGTTTTTTACGGTGGAAACAGATAAATAATGTTAAATTGGCGCTTTAACTCCTCTATCCTCTATCCTAACTCCCAACTTTTGAGTATCTTTGCCCGCGAAAATGGGCATATTATATATTGTACCTACGCCTGTGGGTAATATGGAGGACATGACGCTGCGCGCCATCCGCATCCTGAAGGAGGCCGATGTGGTGCTGGCTGAGGATACTCGCACCAGCGGTATCCTGCTGAAGCATTTCGACATCCACAAGCAGCTGCTGTCGCACCATAAGTTCAATGAGCACGGCACCAGCGCCGCCATCGTGGGCCGCTTGCTGGCCGGGCAGAACGTGGCGCTGGTCAGCGATGCGGGCACGCCGGGCATCAGCGATCCGGGCTTCTTCCTTGTGCGTGAGGCCGTGCGTGCCGGCATTGAGGTGCAGACGCTGCCCGGAGCCACGGCTTTCGTGCCGGCACTGGTGTCGAGCGGACTGCCCTGCGACCGTTTCACCTTCGAGGGCTTCCTGCCGCAGAAGAAAGGCCGCCAGAGCCGCATTGAGGCCCTGCGCGAGGAACAGCGGACAATGGTGTTCTACGAGTCGCCCTACCGCGTGCTGAAGTTGCTGCAGCAACTGGCCGAGGTGTTCGGCCCCGAGCGGCAGGCTTGTGCCTGTAGGGAAATATCGAAAGTGCACGAGGAGTGCGTGCGGGGCACGCTGCAGGAGCTGGTAGCCCATTTCACCGAGACGGAACCTAGGGGCGAGTTCGTGGTCGTCGTGGCAGGCTGCGGGCTGCGGCCTTCGGCTTAAATGGAAAAGAAAAGATATATATTAAAATAAATATTGTGTGACATGAAAAGGATTATGTTTTTTGCGCTGATGGCCGTCATGGTTTGCGGCTGTGGCGAGAAGAAGAGCGGCTTAAGCAATGCCGATCGTGATGAGGCTGTGGAAGCCCTCCAGCGAGAGAATGAACAGTTGCGCAACGAGCAGGATGAGCTGCTGGCTACGCTCAACGAGATTGAAGACGGCTTCCGTGAGATCAATGAGGCACAGGGCCGTCTGACCATCGACCGCCGGGGGGAGGGTGCCGACGCCACCGAGCGCATCCGTGAGAACATGCGGTATATCCAGGAGACGATGGCTCAGAACGCCGAACTGATAGAGAAGCTGCAGTCACGTTTGCGCGAGAGCGGCAACAAGAGCGAGCAACTGAGGCACACCATCGATAACCTGGTGGCCCAGATGGAGCAGAAGAGCGCCGAGCTGGAGCAGCTGCGCGACGAGCTGGCCTCGAAGAATATCCGCATTGCTGAGCTGGAAGAGACGACAGCCAGCCTGAGCCAGGACGTGAGCACGCTGCAGGAACAGAACCAGCAGCAGGACCAGACCATCAGTCAACAGGACCGCCAGCTCAATGCCGCCTGGTATGCCGTCGGCACCAAGCGTGAGCTGAAAGACCACAATATCCTCAAGAAAGGCGACGTGCTGCAGGGTGACTTCGACGCCTCCTACTTCACCGAGATTGACATACGCCGAGTCAGCCAGATCAACCTCAACTCCAAGTCGGCCGACATACTGACCAACCATCCCGCCAGCTCCTATAGGCTGGAGCGCGACCAGAACAAGATCTACACGCTCTACATCACCAACGCCCAGCAGTTCTGGAGCACCAGCAAATACCTTGTCGTGCAGGTGAAGTAGCAGGGAAAGGGCTTACTAGTCGTCGTCGAATCCTTCGTCCCAGTCGTCGAAACGATGACGGGAGAGCTGCATGTCGCCACCGACGCTCCTCAAGCCGTCTACGCCACTGCCGTCACTACCACTAAGAATGCACGTTGGTTGAATGATGACCACCTCCATGGTGGGCTTTATATAATTCTTTTTCATAGTGTCTGTCTTTTTATTTATAGCTTACGGAAATTGAATTCTTGATATCTGAAGGGGTGGGGGAGCAGGCAAGTCTTGGGACTTCTTGCTCCCTTTCACGCCTTCTTACTTTTTCTATTTGACCACGACTTTTTTGCCGTCCCTGATGTAGAGCCCCTTGCGGGTGGGCTGCTGGTCGAGTATCACACCGTCGAGGGTGTACCATTTGTGTCCTTTGTCATTCAGACGCGGGGCGTCGCTGATGCCGGTGGCCTCGCCGAAGTCCATCACAATCTGCCGGGCATTGCCGTCGGTACCATAGACGTCGGAGGACTTCAGGCGCAGGTAGGCACTGTTGGCCTTCAGGGTGTATTTATCCTCGGCCAGGAGGTACCAGTCGATGACATTGTACGCATTGGCCAGGATGAACGTAGTGTACTCTTCGTTGCCGATGGTCTGTTTCTGGCTCACCTCAGTGGCTTCTTTCAGGCCTACCAGCAGGTTGCTTGGGCTGAGCGCATTGGCAGAGGTGATGATGGGCACAGTATAATTGTCAGCCGTGCCTTTCAGCATCAGACCTTCACCCTCAGGCACCACTCCGGCCGGGGTCAGGGTCAGCGTGCCCGTTCCGTTGGCATTATTACTGGTGAACGCACTGGCATAGTAGGCTGTAAGGCCTTCCACTTGGCTGAAGTCCAAAGCGTAGTTACTGGCGTAGGTCCTGATGCCGAGGGAGTTCATGGCGATGGTGACGTGATTTAGCTGTGTCCAATTGCCTGATATCGCTACATTCTTTGCGGGCATGGAGAATGTGTTTTCGCTGCTGATGCCGACATCATCACTCGTATAGCCATTGAAGGTCTTTCCCTCAAGTTCATCGTGGCAGAGGGGAACGGTCTGGGTCGCGCCGCTGTAGATGACTCCGTTGTACTCGAGCGCGTTCTCACCGTATGCAGTGAGGCCGCTCACGTCGTATTCAGTCTTTTCGCCGCTGATGCCGATACCCTCACCAAGCGTGATGCTATAGCCTAAGCATCCTCCAACTCGGTCGGTGCCTTGAATGCCGCCCAGTTCGATGTTAGTGTAATAGTTGTTGGAATAGATAGGATTATAACCATCGATTAACCCAATAATGGCTCCCATATTAGTTCTTCCTCCTATGGTGGAACCAGTGTAGAGACAGTCTTTGACAGTAGCGTTGTTCCAGCCAACGATGCCACCGAATCTATCGCCGCTACCTGAATTGTTGTAACTGACGTCGGCATCATAGACGCATCCGCTGACTGTGCCATAATTAAAACCAGCGATACCACCAACTATTGAACCGCCACTGATTTCCGAACTTTCCACGCTGCAGTTACTGACGTTGGTGTCACTATTCTGATATCCGACGATACCGCCAACATCTTCACTACCACTGATTACTGTGTTTTTCACACAGCAGTTACTGACAGTGCAGTGATTAAGCAAATGGCCTACGATGCCGCCAACAGGAGTTCGTCCAATGAAAGTGCTATTGTCGAGAACGACATTCTTTATTGTGCCTTCAATAGAGCCAGGGTTAGCTATTAGCTTGTGGAACAGTCCAACATAGTCGCTGCTTGGCTTGTTCACGTTGATGCCACTGATGGTGTAGCCGCCGCCGTCATATTGCCCACCGAAATCACAATTGCTGGTATAGTTGTTCTCAGTGCCGTCATAGACCAGGTCGGCTATCTGCTCGAAATATACATTATAATAGGGATTGTTGTTGGCAACCAAGAGGTCGAGCTGGCTGGGATACTGTATCTTGTAGGGGTTTTCCTTGGTTCCTTCGCCAGCCCAGGGGATGGTTTCCCAGATGCAGCTAACGGTGATATCACTGGCGGGTATGGTCAGCGTGGTGCCGTTGAGGGCGGTGGTGGTTATGTCTTCGTCGTTAGCATTCTTTACTGAATAGCCACCAAAGGTGTAACCCGTACGGTCGGTGTGGTTAATGGTCAAGGTCTGACCCGCGCCGCTGTAGAGCGTGCCGTCGTACTGGAGCATGGAGGTGCCGATGGCGGTGATGCCGCTCGGGCTGTAGGCCGTCTCGGTGCCGCCTTCAATGACGAGGCCTGGGCCTTTGGTGATGGCTCGGGCACGGCGGGCACCGTCAACGTCGCTATCATTCACGCCTCCGAGATTGCTGGCGGTGTAGTAGTTGTTGGTGAGGGCGCTTCCGTCAACTTTTGTTGCAACGATGGCACCTTTTTGGGAACTCGTAGTGACAATACTGCCTGTGAAGAGACAGTCCTTAACATGAGTCACACTTTCCAAATATCCAACGATGCCGCCAAAATCCTTACAGTTGCTCAATTCATTGTCGGTGATAGTGGCGGCACTGAAGCAGCCAGAAATAATGCCACACCGCATACGGCCTACGATGCCACCATGATTGGGAGCACTGCTAGTTCCAGCTCCGATGGTGACGTCGCTCTCCACACGGCAGTTGCTGACGTCAGGATCATATTGATCCCCATACAGATAGCCGATGATGCCGCCAACGTCAGTAAAGCCCTTAATGGTGCTATTGGCCAGAGTGACATTCTCCACGGTGCCGGGGAAATAAACATAGCCAAACACTCCTATATCATTGCCGGTACTGTTGATGTTGATGCCGCTGATGGTGTAACCGCCACCGTCGTAGTGGCCGCGGAAATAATGGCTACTCTTACCTATAGGCGTGTAGTTGTTCTCCGTGCCGTCGTAGGTAAGGTTGGCGGTCTGCTCGAAGTATTTATCCTCGTATTCACTGACTCCATTGTTCACATTGCTGGCCAGCAGGTCGAGCTGACTGGGATATGCAATCAGGTAGGGATCATCCTTGCTGCCATCCCCAGCCCAGGCAGTAGTCGTCCACTTGGCATAGAGGATAACGGTGGCGCCGCTCTCAGTGGTGAGGTTGCTGACGCTCGCCTCGTTGCCGTATTCTACATCGCCGTCAGGCGTGAGGCTCCAGCCCGCAAAGTCGTAGCCAGCACGGCTGAAGGTGTTGGCAGTGAGTGTCTTCGACACGTCATAGACAAAAGCCTGGTCATCCATCACGCCCGTAGCATCTGCAGCGTTCTTGTTAAAGCTCACCGTGTAGGGATTGCCTTTGAAGGTATGTCCAATGGTGACGTCGGAGGCAGGCATGGTGAGCGTTGAGCCGCTGAGGGCGGTGGCGGTGATGTATTCGTTATTAGCGTTCTGCACCGTGTAGCTGCAGTAGTAGCCCACAGGAACATCGTTGCCAGTGTAGCCAAGGGTGAGATGGACGTTCTGATTTGCTCCGCAATAGAGTGTTTGAGTATTGTCAATAATATTAGTATAAAGCAGGGCAGTGTTATGATACCTATTATAAGCGGTGAGGCCGCTCGCATCATAACTGAGGACTTCTCCTTCTGTATTACCAATTTTAACAACAGCTACTTCAACGGAGACATTCTCGCCGCCACTGATGGTGTAGCCATAGCTGGCAGCTTGTTGGGAATCAATATTCTCACCAGAAGGGATAATGTCAGCGCCATTCACGGCTCCGAGCCCGTTGGCGGTGTGGTAGGTGTTATAGATTATGGTTCCCTCACGATTGCCGATAATGGCACCGACATATTCGTCAGCGGTAACATCAGAGCTGGTGCCGTTGTAGAAGCAATTGATTATATCGCCATTGCCAGCCGTACCTGCGATACCGCCGAATTTCGAGGTGTTCTGCTTGCCGTTCTTGAGTACTTTGGCAGCACTTCTACAACCGGTGATTCTGCCATAAATTCCATAGGCACAGCCTGCAATACCGCCGAGTTCGCTGGCACCGTCGCTTCCGGCTTGGACGGTGACCGTGCTCTCAACACAGCAGTTGTTATAATATGCAGCTACGCTGTAGCCGGCAATGGCACCGACGTGACGTTTACCGATGAAGGTACAGTTACGCAGTACGATGTTCTGTATGGTGGCACGGTGATTCTCAGTCGTACCGACGTAGCCAAAGAGACCGATGTTCTCGCCGTTAGGGTTATTAACGGTGATGCCACTGATGGCATAGCCCTGACCATCGTAGGTGCCGACGAAAGCCCCATGATCAAATGTGTTATTACCGTTACCAATGGGGGAGAAATTGGCATCGCAGGTGATGTCCTTTGTCTGGCGGAAAGTAAGCTCGTCGCAGGTGTTCCTGCCACAATTAACATAGGTGGCAAGGGTATGTAGGTCATTCCTGTCGTCTATAGCGTAGATGTTTTCGCCAAGTGAAGTGAGGCCTGCGAGAGTAAGGTCTTTATTAGGTACAATATTGTTGTAGGTAATTCTGTTATTATTGTTGAAAGAAAATGTGTTGCCGCTTAAGTCCTTCACTGTTCCGGTTAGGCGGTATATTTGTAATTTGTTATCCGAATAAGGAATAGTGCCGGCAAAGGTGAGCACGTTACTACCACTGCCTTCAATATAGGTGAAATTGCCCCAGCTATACGTATCCAGGGTTGGCATGTCATTATCGTCAACGACAACAATCTCAGAGAAAGGTATAGAGACATACACCGTGGTTCCCACATTGTAAGGGCCGGCACTGATTACATAATTAGTATTACCAATGATGGTGGGTTTTTTGCTATCGATGGCCTGGATCTTGGCCTTAACATTCTTTGCGTACCATTCGTCATTGTCAAAAGCACCGCCACCAGATGCATTGAAACGAACTACGAGATTATTGAAGTCCGTAGGGACTATAAGCCTTCCATCATTAGCGCGGAAATTGGTTTTGAATTTCTGGTTGGTAAGGTCGCCTACACTGTTGTGATAAAGATTATTATTCCAGGCACCATTCTCCCTGCCGCAGTTATCATCATAGTCAGTGAGTGGGAAGGAGTATTTATAGTAAGTGGTATTCTTACCACCGGCATAGTGTTCAAAGCCGGCCATATATCGTGAGAGATTAGGATTGCCTGGGTCACCGTCGCTACAGCCTTGACGATTATCGCATGAGCTCAGTTCGTCGAAAAGAATTTGTAAGTATTGGTAACCATCGGCCTCTTCCTTGGCTTCGAATTCAAGGGTCATGCGCAGCTCAGCCTCTGTTTTCTGAAAATAGGCCTGGGGAGCAGCCTGCTCGAAATAATGGTACTTAGCCACCAATGTGCGTGTATTTTTATCGTAACCCTTGTCGGAGAATTGGGTTTCTGTGTCAAAAACAGTGACAGTTTTTGTCTCGTAGGGCGAGGTAACTTTAACACCTATATATTTGCTTCGGTCTTTGTATGCCAACAGAAAGCCGTTAAGATCGAGCACCTCAAAGCGGTAAGTGCGTGTGTTGCTCTCCTGACACATGTAATGAGCATTGCTTTCGATGCTCGGTGTTAGTTCTTCTACTTCAACCGTCACGCTGGTCTCGTTGGCAGGGAATTCTACCGTACCGCTCTTGGCCGTGAAATGCTTCCCCTCAATGGCTGAGAGGCTTACGGTTCGGTACCTGACGGTCTCGGCAACACCTGTGTTGCCACTACGGGAAATGATAAACTTGTAAGTGGACCCGTCTTCCTCTCCCCTCACGGAGTACGTGTCGGCCGCCCACGCAGTCTGCCCCGTCGCCAGTGCCGCTATCGTCAGCAGCGCGATGAAGACTTTGGTTTTGAATGATTGTTTCATTTTTCTGTAGTTTTTATGATTGTTGATGTTTGATTGCTTTCTATTGTACTATGAGCTGGTTTTCTGCTGCCTGCCCCGTCGTCGGTGGTAGCGGGTAATGATGTAGAAGAAAGCCACCCACATCGCCACGTAGAAAATGGCGAAGGGGATGGTGAACCATAGAGGCATATCGAAGAAACTTTCCATGAAGAGAAGGTCGGTGGTTATTGATAAATGGTGTATGGGTACAAATTTAAAGTATTTTACGCACATGTGTATAGCAAAAACCGTGGTTGGTGTACAAAAATGAACTTTGTGGGTGTGCGAAAACGCGTTTTTTGTACATTTCCTTGTCTTTTTGCTTACTTTTTTGTATCTTTGCAGCATGATTACCATTGGCGAGATGCAAATCAGCGGGATGCTGGTCATGGGGCTGCTGGCGCTGACGCTGGCTCTGCAGGTTCCTCGGCGTTCGGTGCGCCATGCCTCCTTCGGTCAGGCGCGGTGGCTGATGGTTGCCGGCTTGGCACTGATGTCGGTACAGTTCCTGCTGCAATACGTCTTGGGGTTGCGCCAGATGGGTGTGACACAGGCCGCTTTCTGCAACTTGCTCTTCTTCCTGCCCAGCTGTACTTGCATCAGCCAGGCCATCCTCTACCTTCAGCGTCAGGGCCGCTTGAGCCGTGCGGAGTGGTCGGCGGGATGGGTGGTATGTGGCGTGGCCATCGTGCTGTTGGTGCTCACTGTGATCACCGACGGCCTGCCGCTGCAGGCCTTCTCCTGGCCGTTGCGTGTGGCCGAGTATGTCTGCGCCGGCCTCTTCATCCTGATTCAGGGCTATTATTTCCTCAAGCACTATAAGGAATACCAGCGCATGACGAGTGCGGTGGACGAATATTTTGACTGTGAGCGTGACGACCTGCTCCACTGGATGGATTTCCTGGCCAAGCTGCTGGCTGTGGCTGCGCTGTTCCTGCCTTTGGTCATATTCATGCAGGGCAGCCTGCTTATTGTCTTCTCCGCCTTCTATTTCTTTGCCGTCTACTACTGTGCCGTCAGCTTCTACCGCTACGGCATCAGCTCCGACTCCCACCGCGTGGATGAGGCCCAGCGGAGCCACTTCTACGACGAGGCTATGGCTGCTACATCAACGTTGTCTGCCACCGAAGCCCCGTCAAGCCCGTTGGCATCGGCAGTCACCCTCACCGAGGCAGACCGCCGGCGTGTAGAGCGAGCTGCGCAGCAGTGGGCGGAAGCGGGCAACTGTCTGAAGCCCAACTTGACGCTGACCACCGTGGCTGCCGAGGTGGGCGTGCAGCGCTATCTGCTGAAGGCATGGCTCCAGCGTACAGACTGGGGGAAGCTGAGCAGCTGGCTGAACCACCTGCGCACGGAGGAGGCGAAGCGCGTGATGACCGAACACCCCGACTGGAGCCTCGACTCCGTGGCCAGCCACTGCGGTTTCACCACCCGCAACTATTTCCACCATGTGTTTCTGGAGCAGACCGGCACGACGCCTGCCAAGTTCCAGCGTGCCTTCTCCGCTGCTGCTGATTCTGCCTGAATAGGACAAAATGTAAGGAAAGAAGTGATTTATCTGCCTTTTCTTTTGGTTTGTCAGATTATTTTTCGTAACTTTGCAGCTAGAAAACTAATATACTTACTTATCAACCGTTTACAACAGTATTTCTTATGAATCGAAAACTGCTTTCCTGCGCCCTCTTCACGCTGGGCGCGCTCTCACTACAGGCTCAGCACGTGATGGACGTGCAGACGAAAAAGCTGGGAGCCCCCGTACAGTCAACGATGTACGGCATCTTCTTTGAAGACATCAACTATGCTGCCGACGGCGGCCTGTATGCTGAGATGGTGAAGAACCGCTCGTTCGAGTTCCCCCAGCGGCTGATGGGCTGGCGTGCCTTCGGCAAGTTTGAGGTGCGCAACGACGGACCCTTCGAGCGCAATCCCCACTATGTGCGGCTCTCCTACTCCGGCCACAACGACAAGTTTACCGGTCTGGAGAACGAGGGCTTCTTCGGCATCTCCACCTTTAAGGATGCCACCTACCGCTTCTCCGTCTGGGCACGCTGTCCGGAGGGTGGCAGCTCGACGCTGGAGGTGAGCCTGGTCGACGACGACACCATGGGCGAGGACCAGCGCTTTGCCACCGTGAAGGTGGAAGTCAGCGGCCAGGAGTGGAAGAAATACACCGCCGAGCTGAAGTCGCCGCGCACAGAGCCGAAGGGCAGCCTGCGCATCTTCCTGGCCGGACGGAAGGCGACGACCGACGTCGAGCATGTCTCACTCTTCCCCACCGACACATGGAAAGGCCGTGAGAACGGCATGCGCCGCGACCTCGCACAGGCCCTGGCCGACATGCATCCCGGCGTGTTCCGCTTCCCTGGCGGCTGCATCGTCGAGGGTACCGACCTGGCCACCCGCTATAACTGGAAGAACACCGTCGGCCCGGTGGAGAACCGTCCGCTGAACGAGAACCGCTGGCACTACACCTTCGGCCACCGCTTCTTCCCCGACTATTTCCAGAGCTACGGCCTGGGCTTCTTTGAGTTCTTCCAGCTCTGCGAGGACTTCGGCTGCGAGGCCCTGCCCGTCATCAGCTGCGGCCTGAGCTGCCAGTTCCAGAACCCCGACCCCACGAAGCCCGGCGTGCACGTGCCCGTTGACCAGCTCGACGAGTACATACAGGATGCCCTCGACCTGGTGGAGTTCGCCAACGGCCCTGCCGATTCGAAATGGGGTAAGGTGCGTGCCGACATGGGCCATCCCGAGCCTTTCGGCCTGAAGTTCCTTGGCGTGGGTAACGAGCAGTGGGACTACGACGAGCAGCACGGCGGCTTCGGCCCGGTCTTCACCGAGCGCCTGAAGAAGTTCAGCGATGCCCTCCGTGCCAAATATCCCGAGCTGAAACTCATCGGCACCACTGGCCCGAACAGCGAGGGCTGGGACTTCGATCTCCTGCAGCCCCGCATGAAGGAGCTGAAGGTCGACCTCTACGACGAGCACTACTACCGCAACGAGCAGTGGTTCCTCAGCCACGGCCTGCGCTACGACAGCTACGACCGCAAGGGTCCGCGCGTCTTCGCCGGCGAGTATGCCTGCCACGGGCGCGGCAAGAAGTGGAACCACTTCGAGACTTCTCTCTATGAGGCTGCCCACATGACGGGCATCGAGCGCAATGCCGACATCGTGCACATGGCCACCTATGCTCCCCTCTTCGCTCATGTCGAGGGCTGGCAGTGGCGTCCCGATGCCATCTGGTTCGACAACCTGCGCTCCTTCTGCTCCGTCAGCTACTACGTGCAGCAGATGTTTGCCATGAACAAGGGCACCAACGTGCTGCCGCTCACCATGGACGGCAAGCCCGTGGCCGGACAGGAAGGCCAGGACGGACTCTTCGCCTCCTCTGTGTTCGACAGCCAGACCGGCGAGGTCATCGTGAAGGTGGTGAACACGTCGAAGCAGCCGCAGCCTGTCACGCTCAACATCAACGGCATCAAGGGCGACCGCACGGCACAGACGCTCACCTTGCAGTCGGCAGGCGGGCTGGACGATGAGAACACGCTCGAACAGCCTGAGAAAATCACACCCAAGAAGGGATCAGTGAGCTGTGTGGCAGGCGGGAAGAATGTGCTGGTGGTCAGCGACCAACTGCCGCCAATGGCCTTCCGTCTGTACAAGATAAAGAAGTAAATTATTTCGACAAAGTATAAATTGAGAAAATTCATACCTAAAAGTTGGTATAATTCAGAAAAAGTTCTTATCTTTGCATCCTCAAATCATAGTATTAACAAACCAAATTAATTAAAACAGAAAATTATGGCATACGTAATTGGTGACGACTGTATCTCTTGCGGTACATGTCAGGGTGAGTGCCCAGTAGAGGCTATTTCTGAAGGTGCAGACAAGTATGTAATCGACGCTGACGCTTGCACGGAGTGCGGCACTTGCGCTAGTGTTTGTCCGTCAGAGGCCATCAGCCTTGGCTAATCTCTAGCATTAGCATTTTCATAAACCAAAAAACGAAGGGGCATCCGCAAGGGTGCCCCTGTCTTGCGTGATAGAAAAAAGCACCGAAACATTTGGCCTTTCGGAGTTTTTTTATGTATTTTTGCAGCATCATAATCTATAATAGATACAAAATGGGAACATACATCAACATCGGGAACGCCGGGTTCCAGTCTGCCCGCAATAGTGAGTACGTCGACAAGTCGGGACTGATAGCAGTGATTAACAGCACGCTCTATACGGAACGCCGTTTCAGCTGCGTGTCGCGCTGCCGCCGCTTCGGCAAGTCGATGGCGGCGAAG
>JAILFU010000134.1 GCA_024697405.1 Prevotella sp. | reverse complement strand
CGAATCTTTCATCGGCTAATCGAACTCCGGGGAAAAGTTACAAACCCCACCCCTGCCCCTCCCCTGTGTAGGGGAGGGGAGCGGCTACCGCCGGAGACGTCCCGGGTCAACAGTTATATTATTGCCATTTTTTTTCACCTCCTGATACTCAAGTTGTCGATTAATGGTATTAATTAACTCCCGGCTTTGGTGCGTTTCTCGCGGATGAGCTTCGTCTGGCGCAGCAGCTCCTCGTAGTGCAGTTTGTCGATGCCTGTAGCCGACTGGCTGTTCAGGTAGTTGTCGATTTTGTCGAGGTGCTGGAGCACGTAGAGCAGCGCGTCCCTGCTGTCGATGAGCGTGGCGAAGGCAGCGTTGGGCGCAGGGTTGAGCAGTTTGCCCAGCTGAAGCACGTAGGCACGCTGCAGGTGGCGGCGCTCCTTCTGCTGCCACTGGCTGCCGCTGATGGGCTTCCATACCTGGGCGAAGAGGTCGTCGAGGTATTCCTCTACGGGGTAGTAGCCCTGGTCGCTGAGGGCATTGAGCGTGGAGGAAGAGAGCAGCTGGTTGACGACCGACTCCTGCAAGGAGTTTTGAGCGGTGGTGGGATTGACGCCTACCTTGTAGATGATGTTCTCCGGATAGAGCCACTCGGGGGCGTCGAAGATGTTGCGGCCTATATACTCCAACGCCTCTTTCTGCCGCTCTTTCGAGGTGAAGCCGACGGGCTCTGTGCCGGGCATGTTGTTATCCTCACGGCCGGCGATGTTTCTCATCACATGGCCGCGATAGCGGTTGAACTGGTCGGTGACGGCGCGGTAGAGCTCCTTCAGGTCGTCGTACTGGTCGTTCTCCTGCTTCGTCCACTGCGGCAGGGCGTCCATCACGCGCTTCAGGTTCTTGATGCCATATTCCGAAGCCTTCACCGAGTTGTCGCCCAGGTCTTCGGTCTGAGCGCGTGGGTCGCTGCTGTGTCCCTCGCCGCCGAACCACAGGCGCTGGTTGCCGCGCAGCACTTTGGAGGTCTCGGTCATCAGTTTCTCCTTCTCCTCGTATTCGTCCTTGAACTCCGGGCGCCACTGGTAGCCCCATTTGATGGCCCACTTGTCGTAGTCGTTGATGCGGGGGAAGAGTCCCTTCTCGCCGATGCCGTCCTCGGGCTGGGCCACGTAGTTGAAGCGGGCATAGTCCATAATAGAAGATGTGTGTCCGTGCTGCTCCACCCATTTCTTGTCGCGGAGCTTTTCCACTGGCGTGGCGAAGGAGGCGCCCATGTTGTGGCGCAGGCCCAGCGTGTGGCCCACCTCGTGGCTGCTGACGAAGCGGATGAGCTCGCCCATGAGCTTGTCGTCGAACTTCATCTTCCGGGCACGCTTGTCCAGGGGGCCGCACTGCACCATATACCACTTCGTGAGGAGGTTCATCACGTTGTGGAACCAGCAGATGTGGGCCTCGATGATCTCGCCGGAGCGGGGGTCGATGATGTGTGGGCCGTAGGCGTTCTCTGTCTCGCTGGGGAGATAGCGGATGGCGGAGTAGCGGGCGTCGTCGAGGCTGATGCTGCCGTCGTCGGGCAGCTCCTTCGCCACGATGGCGTTCTTGAAGCCGGCAGCCTCGAAGGCCTCGTTCCAGTCGTTCACACCCTGTATGAGGTAGGGAATCCATTTCTTCGGCGTGGCGGGGTCGATGTAGTAGACGATTTGCTTCTCAGGCTCCACCAGCTTCCCCTGCAGATATTTCTTCTTGTCCTTGGGCACCAGGCGGTAGCGCGAGATGAACGACTCGTGCTGCGTCTTGCGCTGGTCGTCGCTGAACAGGGTGAAGCTGTTCACGAAGTAGCCTATGCGCTCGTCCCACAGACGCTTGCGCATCGGCTCCCAGGGGAGGGCGACGATGCTGGTGTTGAAGGCCATCGTCATTGCGCCGGTGCGGGCTGCGGGGTTGCTGGAGCCGCTGGTGCCGTAGGTGCGCGTCGTGGCAACCTCGATGTTGGTGGGGAAGACCTTCAGCGTGTCGATGAAGGTGCGGTCGGCCTGGAGGCCGCCAATCTTCATGGCGGTCTTCCTGTCGCCGCTGATGGAGAAGAGCTGGCTGTCGCCCTTGAAGAGGTTGGTCACCTCGATGAGGCTGGCATCCTTCTCCTCGTTCTTCCCTATGACCTTGAACGCCATCACCATCGGGTCGATGGTCGACTTTTCCAGCGTGCGGGTGATCTGGTCCTCGGGAGCACTCAGGTGGCTCAGCACATACTGGCGCAGCAGCAGGCTGGTGGTGTCGCGCTGCTCGAAATAGACGGTGCAGTGGGTGATTTCCTCACCGGCAAACTGTCCGAACTGCTGGGGCACGGCGGTAAAGCGGGTCACGCAGAGCAGTTTGCGCCCCAGCAGCGAGTCGGGCACCTCAAAGTAGTATTTGTCCTCGATGTGGCGCACGCGGAACAGGCCGTCGGTGGTCACGCCGCCTTTCTTCACCAGTTTCTCGTACTCGGTCTCTTTTTTCTCCGGTTTCTTCACGCTGGCGGTGTCGGCCTTTGCGGTGTCGGCCTTTGCGGCGGGAATGGTGTCAGAGGGGATGCTGTCTTTTCCCAGCACCCGGTAATCACGTGCCTGCACGCTGAGGGACATCATGCAGGCCAAGGCAATAATGGTGTTTTTTTTCATATCTCTTTTTGTTTCTGGCTCTTGACTTATGTCTTGCGGCGAATATGCCGCACACCTGACGGGGCAGGAGGAATTCCTGACTCACTCACCATCCCAGCTCATGAAGGCCGGCGGCGGTGTACCACTGCATCTCCTTGATGCGCTCGTTCTGCTCCCTATAGAAAGACAGAGATCTGTTCTGCGGCACAAACATGCTCACGCCGCCGTAGTTCTCTTCCGTCACTTCGAAGTCGCGGAACATGGTCTCGGCATAGTCCAGGAAATCCACGTGGTTGGCCATCCACACCTCGGTCATCGTCCTGTAGGGGACGGCCGTGTCGAAGACCCGCTTCCACTGGGCGTAGGCATCTTCGGGGGCATGGGTCAGCAGGAAATGCTGCATGTCGAAGAGTGAGTGGTCGTAGTAGTATATCAGTCTGTCCACGCTGGGGTAGCCGTCGCTCTCCAGGTTGACATGGCACTGCTTCAGGACAGTTTTCGTGGCCTGTGCGAGGTTCTCCATCTCGCTGGTCTTCACCACGGCCATCGGCTCGCGGTAGGAATAGGACACCTGGTTGTAGTAGGCGTCGGCAGCCAGCTGGTAGAAGTCGTCGCGCTGGCTGAAGAGCGCTGGGATGACGGTTTGGTAGGGTGCTCCCTCGCCGGGAATCTCTGCTGCCGAGGCGATGATGTAGTCGGTGACATTCCTCAGCTCGTAGGCCGACTCCACGCTCTGGAAGCAGCAGCAGTCGGCGAAGATGAAGCGCAGGTGGGGCAGCGTGGCCAGTGCACGGGCCATGTCGGGAATGTTCATCCAGGTCTCGCCGCCCGTCGTGTCCTGACCGTAAGCCTGGCGGGGACGTCCGCCGGCCTGTCTGGCCTTCCAGATGAGCCAGCCGTCGGCATGCCCCCACAATATCAGTCCGTAGTTCTTGGCCTCATATCTGCTGGTCATCCAGTTCATGGCCATCTTCAGCGTCTCCGTGTCTGAGGACTTCACCTCTTCCTTCAGCGTTTCCACCCTCACGGTGTCGCCATTCTCCATTTTCAGGAAATAGGGGAGCTTGCCTTTTCGGTCGACAAAGAGCAGCAGGTTGCAGTCTTTGGCCAGCTCCTTGCTGCCGGTCTTCATCTGCGCAATGTCGTTCCTGATGAAGTCCTGCAGGTTGTTGTCGCCGGCTATGTAAACCAGCACGCTCTGGGTGGCGGGCTGCTTCGAGTGCTCATTCTTGTCTTTGTGGCATCCTGCCAGCAGTAGCACGGCAGCCAGCAGGGGAAATAGTGATTTTGTCATCTGGATTCAAATTTTGCTGCAAAGATACAAAAGAGTTAGGAGTTAGGAGTTAGGAGAAGGGAGTAATATGACTGGCATTAACATTTTTTATTGTTCTTTTCTTTAAAAACTCCTAACTCCTACGTCCTAACTCCTAACTTTTCACTACCTTTGCACCTGCTTATTTTGAATAAACATGAAGAAACTGACCATATTCCTGCTTTTCTGCCTCTTAGTAGGCATACTCTGCGACGCTGCACCGCGCCGCCGAAAGACGCGCCGTCGTGCTGCGCCGCGCCGTAGTGTGAAACATGTGGTGAAGCCCGTGAAGCTCAGCGTTCACGACGCCAACCCCTTCAAGACGTGTGAGGACACCTGTGCCCATGTGCACGGCATCGACGTGAGCCACTACCAGAACGAGGTGTTCTGGAATGCGGTGCGCGACGATACCAACATGTCGTACGTCTACCTGAAGTGTACCGAGGGCAGCGACAATCAGGACCCGCTCTACCTGCGTAACCTGGAGATGATACGTGACCGCCAGCTGAAGGTGGGCTCCTATCATTATTTCCGTCCGAAGGTGTGTCTGCGCCAGCAGATGCACAATTTCCGTGCACAGTGCATCCCTGGCGAGCAGGACCTCATACCCATGCTCGACGTGGAGACCACGGCCGGACTGTCCACCCGCCAGTTCTGCGACTCCCTTCACCGCATGCTCGCCCTGATGGAGGAGACCTACCACCAGAAGCCCCTGGTCTACACCTACCGCAATTTCTATAATGAGCACCTGCAGGGACAGCTCGACGGCTATCCCCTGATGATTGCCATGTACAGCGACGAGCAGCCACAGCTGGCCGACGGCCGCGACTACATCATCTGGCAGTACACCTGCAAGGGACGGCTCAACGGAGTGAAGGGCGACGTGGACAAGAGCCGCCTGATGGGTGAACACACACTTAGCGAACTTTATTATGTCAGATAGCCGCCGATTCTCCTACACCCCCATCATCGTAGGCGTGGTCATTGCCCTGCTGGGCATCCTCACCGGCCTATACATTGCCGACAACGTCCGCCAACAGCTGGCGGCGTATACGGCGGCAAACCCATCGCCCTCTCAGGCAGGACAGTCCGAGTCTCAGGACTTTTTCTTCCCCCAAGGCGAAAGCCAGGATAGTTCCCTCCCTTCAGGGGCAGTAGAGGAGGATTTCATTGACGAGCCACTGCCCGACATCGTGGAAGACCCGCTGCCTCCAGTGGTGGAGGATGCAACTCCCCCTTCGTCACCCGAAGGCGACACGATAGCCTCTTCCGCTGACAGCACTACAAAAGAAGCCCCGGCGGGGACTGAAGAAGAAGCTTCTTACGATGACGTTCCCGTAGAAGTCGACGACTTCGAAGAGGTGGAATTGGATGATGACAATTAGTATTCATGGCAAAGGAACAGACACAGACAAGAGAGCGGCAACGGCAAAAACTCAGAGAGCCGCGCCGGTATAAGGTCATTATCTATAATGACGACTTCACGACGATGGAATTTGTCGTGATGATTCTGCAGCAGGTCTTTCTGAAGAGTGAGGAAGAAGCACAGGCCCTGATGCTGAAGGTGCATCACTCCGACAAGGCCGTGGTGGGCATCTACAGCTACGACATTGCCGTGTCGAAAGCCAGCAAGGCCACCGCTATGGCTCGGGAGCAGGGCTATCCCCTCCGGCTGACCGTTGAGCCGGACGATGATTCCCCCAACGAGGGACAGTCATAAAGAAGAACAACCATTATGTCACAGATGAAGCAAACAGAACGTGCCTCGAAGATGCTGAAAAATGCCAGCGAGTGCAGCAAGGGCTACAGACATGAGTTCATCATGCCCGAGCATCTGCTGCTGGTGATGATTGACGACTTCAACTTCAACGCCGCACTGAACATGTTCTATAGCCCTTACCAGCTGCAGAACCGTATCAGGGAATATCTGGAAACGGTGGAAACCCTGCCCGAAGGAACGGAATACGTGCCCGAGGCGTCGCAACAGCTGTCGAAGGTGATTGAGCTGGCTGTACAGTCGGTAGTCTCCAGCAGTGCCGAGGCGCTGGACATCCCCCATCTGACAAGGGGCATCCTCGCACTCGAGGACTCCTGGGCGGCCTACTTGCTGAAAGACAGCCTCTACGGAAAGGAGGCCCACTTCATGAGCCACCTCATCAACTTCTATGACTTCGACGACGAGCTGCAGGAGAAAGGCGGCCCCTTCGACGACCAGGCCGCATGGAAGAAGCTGGTGACCTGCATGAACGACCTCTATCAGCGGCAGAACCCGCTGATAGGCCGTGAGGACGAGCTTCAAAGGACTATCCAGGTGCTCTGCCGCCGCGACAAGAACAACCCCCTCCACGTTGGAGAGCCGGGCGTGGGCAAGACGGCACTCGTCTGGGGGCTGGTGCGGATGATAGAAGAAGGACGTGTGCCAGCGCGGCTGAAGGGCAGTAAGGTCTACCAGCTCGACATGGGAACGCTGCTCGCCGGCACACAGTATCGCGGCGACTTCGAGAACCGCCTGAAAATGATTATGGACGGCGTGGCTGCCGAACAGGCATTCCCCGACGAGCCTGTGGCCAACATCGTGTATATCGACGAGATACACACACTCGTGGGAGCAGGAGCCACCAGCGACAGCGCAATGGATGCCTCCAACATGCTGAAGCCCTATCTGGAGGCAGGCGCCATCCGCTTCATCGGCTCCACCACCTACGAGGAATACAACCGCCACTTCTCCCGTTCCAAAGGCATGATACGCCGGTTCCAGCAGATAGACATCCCCGAGCCGTCTGTCGACGAGGCCAAGCATATCCTGCAGCAGCTGAAGCCGCGCTACGAGGAGTTCCACAGCGTGAAGTACGACGATGACGCCATCGCCTTTGCCGTGGAAGCCAGCGCCAAGTATGTCAACGACCGCTTCCTGCCCGACAAGGCCATCGACCTCATCGACGAGGCAGGGGCTGCTCTTGAGTGCAGAGGGGAAAGTGTAGAGGCACCAGAAGCTACTGCGGAAACAAACGCTACACGCTCCACGCTCAGCGCTCCGCTGGTGACAAAGTCACACATCGCCGATGTCCTGGCAAAGACCTGCAAGGTGGATGCCCTGTCGGTGGCCGAGGATGACGACTACCGGCAGCTGGAGACGCTGGCGTCGCGTATGCTCGCGCAGATTTACGGACAGGACAATGCCATCCGCCAGGTGGTGGAGGCCGTACAGATGTCACGTGCAGGACTGCTCGACGACAACAAGCCGCTGGCGTCGCTCCTTTTCGTCGGACCCACGGGCGTGGGAAAGACAGAGGTGGCTCGCGTGCTCGCCAAGGAGCTGGGCATCGGGCTTATACGTTTCGACATGAGCGAATACACCGAGAAGCATACCGTGGCCAAGCTCATCGGCTCGCCCGCAGGCTATGTGGGCTACGAGGACGGCGGACTGCTCACCGATGCCATCCGCAAGACCCCCAACTGCGTGCTGCTGCTCGACGAGATAGAAAAGGCCCATCAGGACATCTACAACATCCTGCTTCAGGTGATGGACTATGCCCGGCTGACCGACAACAAGGGGCGCAAGGCCGACTTCCGCAACGTGGTGCTCATCATGACGTCGAACGCAGGGGCGCAGTTCGCCTCGCAGGCCAGCATAGGCTTCAACAGCAGCGTCAGCCGGGGCGAGGCCATGATGAAGCAGGTGAAGAAGACCTTCAAGCCCGAATTCCTCAACCGCCTGTCGGGAGCCGTCGTCTTCCGTGACATGGACCAGGAGATGGCCACCCTCATCCTGAAGAAGAAGCTGCGCCAGCTCGACGAGAAGCTGGAAGCCAAGAACGTGAGAATGACGCTCACCGACGAGGCTTTCGCCCGTCTGCTCAAAGAAGGATTCACTGCCGAATACGGCGCCAGAGAGATAGACCGCGTCATAGCCCGCCAGCTGAAGCCCCTGCTGATGCGCGAGATACTCTTCGGCAGTCTCAGACAGGGAGGAAACGTCACTATCGGCCTGCTCCCCGACGGCACCATCGGAATCTTAGACAACGGCACCATCGGCCTGCTCCCCGCAGAATCCTGACATAGCCCGAATCTCCATCTTTCCAAATTGCCCAATAAAGGGTAAATCGATAAATTGTAAATATAAGTGGTTTGGAAGTTAGATGACGAGTTGTGGTTCCCCGACCCCCATTGGGGAGACGAAGACGGCGACGGCCTAATAGCCGTCGGCGGCGATTTGTCGGCAGACCGCCTGCTGCTAGCCTATAGCCACGGTTTCTTCCCCTGGTATGCCTACCATCAGGGCAGCGAGCCCCATTGGTACTGTCCGCTCAACCGCTTTGTCATCTTCCCCAGCGAGATTCACATCAGCCACTCCATGCGCCAGCTCATCCGCCAGCACAAATACCAGGTGACCGCCAATCAGGACTTCGACGGCGTCATCCACGGATGCTCAGAGGCACAGGGGCGCAACGAGGAAGAGGGTGCATGGCTGGGCCCCGACATCATAGAGGCATTCACCCGCCTGCACCACATGGGGTGGGCCGCAAGCATAGAGGTATGGGAAAGCACAGACCCGCCCCGTCCCGAATCAGGGCAGCGGCCTGACGAGGCATCTTCCGAAGCTGATAATGGTCGGCGAAGAAGACTTGTAGGAGGGCTTTATGGCGTCACACTGCGCAATGCCTTCTTCGGCGAAAGCATGTTCTCGCTCGTACCCAACGCCTCGAAGCTGGCATTGATTCACCTGGCCAAGGCCATGGAAAACATAGGTGGAAAATTCATCGACTGTCAGTTTGAGACCCCTCTCTTCAAGTTTATGGGAGGACGACATATCCACTACGATGACTATATGAAGATGCTTAGCCCCTAAGGCCTGCTTGTTTCTTTGCTCTTCAAAGGACTTAGAGGCTCATTATGAAATCTTGCTCCAGTTGATGACCGACTTGTGCAGCTGCCGCAGCCTTTGGGCCAGCTGCTGGTGGCGGGGCTCGGCGAGGGTGGGGTCGAGGTCGATGATGTGCTGTGCCTCGTCGCGTGCCATCTGCACCAGTTGTCCGTCGCGTGCTATGTCGGCAATCTTCAGGTCGAAGGCCATGCCGCTCTGCTGGGTGCCCTCCAGGTCGCCGGGGCCTCGCAGCTTCAGGTCGGCTTCGGCAATGCGGAAGCCGTCGTTCGTCTGGCACATGATGTCGATGCGCTTGCGGGTGTCTTCCGACAGCTTGTAGGGGGTGACGAGGATGCAGTAGCTCTGGTCGGCACCACGGCCCACGCGGCCGCGCAGCTGGTGGAGCTGGCTGAGGCCGAAGCGCTGGGCGTCGAGGATGACCATCACCGAGGCATTGGGCACGTTCACGCCCACCTCTATCACCGTCGTGGCAACCAGAATCTGTGTCTGGCCGCTGACGAAGCGCTGCATCTCTGCCTCCTTCTCGGCGGGCTTCATCCGTCCGTGCACCTTGCTCAGGCGGAATTCGGGGAAAGCCTCGCACAGAGCGCCGAAGCCCTGCTCCAGGTTTTTCAGGTCGGTCTTCTCGCTTTCCTCTATCAGGGGGAAGACGACATAAATCTGCCGACCCTGCTGTATCTGCTTGCGCATGCCGGCATAGAGCGACGTCGTGTGGCTGTCGAAGACGTGGGTGGTCTGGATGGGCTTGCGGCCGGGTGGCAGCTCGTCGATGACGCTCACGTCGAGGTCGCCGTAGAGCGTCATGGCCAGCGTGCGGGGGATGGGCGTGGCGGTCATCACGAGGACGTGGGGTAAGGAAGAGCTGACGCTCTTCTTCCACAGCTTCGCCCGTTGTGCCACGCCGAAGCGGTGCTGCTCGTCGACGATGACGAGTCCCAGGTGGCGGAACTGCACGGTATCCTCGATGATGGCGTGGGTGCCTACAAGTATCTGTAGGGTGCCGTCGTCCAGGGCGGCGAGCACCTCCTTCCGCTTCTTGCCCTTCACCACGCCAGTCAGCAGCTCCACGCTCACGGGCATGTCGCGCAGGAATTCCCTGATGGTATGGAGGTGCTGCTCGGCCAGTATTTCCGTGGGGGCCATGATGCAGGCCTGGTAGCCGTTGTCCAGGGCTATGAGCATGGTCATGAGCGCCACCAGCGTCTTGCCCGAGCCGACGTCACCCTGCAGCAGGCGGTTCATCTGGCGTCCCGAACACAGGTCGGCCCTTATCTCGTGCATCACCCGCTTCTGCGCCCCAGTCAGCTCAAAGGGCAGGTTCTGACGGTAGAAGGTGTTGAAGATGGAGCCTATCCTGTTGAACACGTACCCGCTGTATTTATGCCGCTGCTCACTGGCATACCGGAGTATGTTCAGCTGCACGTAGAACAGCTCCTCGAACTTCAGGCGCATGCGCGCCCGTTCCAGCTGACGGTGATCCTGGGGGAAGTGTATGCTGCGCAGGGCCTCGTCGCGTCCCATCATGTGGCGGGGGCCGAGGATGAAGTTGGGAATGGTCTCGGGCAGCGGCTCCTTCAGCTTCTCCAGCAGGGTCTTCATGATGCGCTCCATAGCCCGGGAGGTCAGGCCGGCCTTCTTCATCTTGTCGGTGGTGTTGTAGTAGGGGCGCATCTTTAGGGAAGAGTTTAGAGTGGAGGGCGCAGAATTTGCTGCCGTGCCAGAAGCTGCTGCGGCTGCCGATTCTTCTTTCTTCATCCTTAGCTCTTCATTTACGGGCTCTATTTCCGGATGCTGAATCTGTATGCGGTTGTTGAACACCGAGGGACGGCCAAACACCAGGTATTCGGTGCCGGGCTTGTAGTTCTGCCGGGCATATTTCCCGCCGTTGAACCACACCAGGTCCATCACTCCCGTGCCGTCGGTGAAATGGGCCACCACCCGCTCGCGCCGAGGCCCCATCTCGAAGGTCTCGAAGCTAAGGATGTGGCCCGTGACCTGTATGAAGGGCATGTCGCCTGTCAGGTCGCGCACATGGTAGATGGTGGAACGGTCGATATGCTTGTAGGGATAATGCTCCAGCAGCTGGCCGTAGGTCTCGATGCCCAGCTCCTGGCTGAGCAGCTTCTTGCGGTGGGGGCCTACGCCCGGCAAGTACATGATGTCCTGCTGAAGTATATCCATATTTAAAAACCCGGCCCCGTCCCCCTCACCAAAAGCCCACCCCCGTCCCCTCCCAAAAGGAGGGGGGTATTTCCCACCTCGGAGGGGTAGAGTGAGGGGGGAGGGGGTATTTCCTCCCCTTCGGGGAGGTTAGGAGGGACTCTCCACCGTGATTCCCACGTCGCAGATGCCTGGCAGCAGCTGCCGGGTCATGCCGTGGAACACGTCTATGCGCAGGGTGTCGCATCGCGCGGCATTGACAGTGGTCAGCGGTACTTCATACTGGTGTATGCTGACACCTTCGCCGTTGATGTTGCCTTCGTGGTCGGTGATGTCGAGCGTCAGCGTGTCGGCGTGGCAGCCTCTGCTCTTATGCGTTTGGTGGCGGGCGATGAGGGTAAGCTGTGTGAAGGGGTAGAGCGTGCTGGCCCGCAGTCCCAGCCGTAGACGATATTGTCCGGCCTGTCGAATGGGGCAGGTAAAGCGGAGCGTGTCCGTACGGTGCCAGCCTTCCTGTCCTATGGCCTCGTAGTGGCTGTAGACAGGCCGACGACTGCAACTGGCCATCGCGGCCAGCGCAACGGCCACCGCCAGGCAGAGCAATACTTTATGCTTTTTTCGGCTCATCTGCCGTCGGTTCGTTCTTTTTGGAGGAGTTTCTTTTTCCCGATTCCTTCGGGGCGGCATCCTTCTTCTTCTTTTTCTTCTTCTTGGTCTTGTCGAAGCGCGTGATGCTGTCGGCGGCCAGCAGGTCGATGGGGCCATCGGCCTCGTGACGCTGGTCGTCGGGCTGCAGGTCAAGGGGTTTCACTCCCTGGCGGTTCAGCTCGATGATTTCCTTGGCCCGCTGTCCGGTGATGGTCTCCAGGTTGGCGGCCACGCGCTTGTCGGTGCTGTAGGTGACGAGGCCGGCCAGAATGTCGGTCTTGAAGTGGTAGTAGTCGGCGTCCTGTGTCTGGAGCACGATGTCGCGGCTGGGCAGCTTGCGTCCTTGCTCAATATAGTCGTCCACCTCGTAGTTCAGACAGCATTTCAGCTTGGCGCACATGCCGGCCAGCTTCTGCGGGTTCAGTGAGATGTCCTGGAAGCGGGCGGCGCTGGTGCTCACCGAGACGAAGTTCTTCATCCATGTGGCGCAGCACAGCTCACGGCCGCAGGGGCCGGTGCCGCCGATGCGCCCTGCTTCCTGGCGCGCGCCTATCTGCTTCATCTCAATGCGCACGTGGAAGGCGGCGGCCAGGTCCTTGATGAGCTGGCGGAAGTCCACACGCTCGTCGGCGATGTAGTAGAAGATGGCCTTCTGCCCGTCGCCCTGATACTCCACGTCGCCAATCTTCATCTTCAGTCCGAGACCCTTGGCTATCTCGCGGCTCTCAATCATCGTCTCATGCTCCAGGGCCTTGGCCTCGCGGAACTTGTCCATGTCCGTCTGGCGTGCCAGGCGGTAGATGCGCTTGATGTCGTCCTCGCTCTTCAGGTTGGCCTTCTTCAGCTGGAGGTACACCAGCCGTCCGGTCAGCGTCACCACGCCGATGTCGTGCCCTGGCGATGCCTCTACGGCCACGATGTCGCCCTTCTTCAGCGGCAGGTTGTTGATGTTGTGGTAGTAGCCCTTGCGGGTGTGCTTGAACTGCACCTCCACGAGGTCGGTGCTGTCGGCGTTGCCAGGCACGTCGGCCAGCCAGTCGTAGGTGTTCAGCTGGCGGTCCTGACGGCCGATGGCTGCTCTGCAGAGCCCTCGGTCGCAGCCGGTGCGTATGGGGTATTCTCTCTTCTTTTCCATGAATAATAATCTTTCCAAGGTGCAAAGGTAGTGTAAACTTGGCGAAAAACCAAATTTTTCTCGGAAAAAGAATGAATTATGCAGTATTACATTCATCTCATGTGCTGATTCGTTACCGTTTTTTGGGACAACGATATAGCAGTTGACCCAGGAATTCTTCTTTGGCGGTAGCCTTTCCCCTCCCCTAAGGGGAGGGGAGCACCCTACGGAAAAGTAAATTCAGGTCAACTGCTATATTGTTGCCTAATTTATATGTTAAAATCCTTGGCCAATTCATAAATTATTCGTACCTTTGCCTCATGTTTTAACTTATTTGTATTTATTAAACAGTTTTTATTTATGAAACAGATGAAATTATGGATGTTAGCTGCCATTCTGACGTTCAGCGGTGCTAGCCTGCTCACGTCGTGCAGCGAAGAAGACAACCCCGTGCCAGAACCGAAAATCGAGGAGCGCCAGGCGTTTGAGAAACAGCTGTCGGCCGACCTTGAGGACGTGGCTGAGTACATTAACCTCGACCCGACGCTGAAGGCCATTGAGATTCTGACTAGCTTCACCAACAACTTGAATGCTGAAGCCCTCGGCAATCAGGTGATGGACATCTTGACCCAAATTCTTTCCAATGCCTTCTCAGAGAACCCCACCTGCCAGTTTCTCTCTTTCGACGAACTGGGCGACCAGAAAGAAGAGGCCCTCAACGCGCTGGCCAACTCGCTGCATGTGAGCGAGCCGTCGTCCTTCGTGCTTGTGGATGCCTACAACTCCATCGGCACCCGCCACATGACCTTCAAAACAGGTGAGCCTCAGGCTGTGATTACCGAGGACGACGCCCTGGTGGTGGAATATCAGGACGCTGAGCTGGGCGAGACCACCGAGCTGCGCCTGAAGTTCAACGACGAGCGCGACGGTGTGATCGTCTTTGTCGCCAATGCGCTGGGTTCGCCTATCGCCGTACAGTTCCCCGAGACTATCGGAATCACCATCACCACCGGCAAGAACGGTGAGCCCAAGCAGGTGCTTGAAGGTACTGTCGACCTGAACACCACTGACGGTACGAAGTACATGTCGTTCAAGGGCAGCAGCTGGAGTGCCTCTGCAAATCTCCTGGCCAGCGTGGTAGGACGCAAGGAGCAAATTACTGCTACTGTCGACCATTCGGCCGACGGCGAGCTGAGCGTGATGGCAGGTCTGACCATCAACGACCGAACTGTCCTCACCTTGGGAGCCTTAGGCGTTCGCAACCCCTACTCAGCCGAGGAGATGGAACAGCTGAAAGAGCTGCGTGGCATGGGATCATTCTATTCCACCGCCTACGAGCTGCTGAAGGCTTTGAACGGGCGCACCATCGATGCCCTCACTTTGACCATCAACGAAAACATCTACGTCAAATGCAAGGTCAACGACGTGGCCGAGGCCCTGAAAGCCCTTGGCAACCTGCACCTGCAGCACGATATCAGAGGCTCGAAGGAAGCTGTCGACGTATACACCCAGCAGCTGAACGGCGTATTGGAATTTTCCGTCATCGAGAAGAACACGGGCATCAGCGCCGATGGCTCGCTGCTTACCATTCTGAAGGAAGGCGAGTACCAGCCTGCAGTGGCACTGCGCTTTGATGGCGAGACGGAGTTCCAGGCTGTCTACGACAACCTGAGCGAGCAAGACTTAGTGAACTACAAAAAGATTATCGAGAGCTTCAGGGAGCCCATTGCCACCTTCAACAAACTCCTCGCCGCCTTGCAGGAGAAGGCTGGTGCCTTGAAGGGTGCCCTTCCTTTTTAACACTTACTTTTACAAATGATGAAAAAGAGCTTATTCGTGGCCGCTGCCGCCATGATGGCCTTCACGACTGTGCAGGCTCAGACTTCATAATACTATGACACGAAGCACGAAGTGGGCTTCACCATTGGTGCCGGTGCGTCTACCGAAATTTTCAGTGGCTTGTGCGATATGACTGAGATACTCCTGTCGGCCACCGTTACCTCGGTGGTGACAGGAGGCATGGGCACGGGTTACTACTCATACGGTGACGAGAGCTACATTCCCGCCATGTCGCTGGAATACTACTACCATGTGAACAAGATCATCGGTCTGGGTGGCTACCTGGCTTTCAACGGCATGGACCGCGACATGTATGCCGAATGGCAAAATAACGTCACCGGCAAGAAGAGTAAGGAAAAGACCGGTTCGGCCAAGCGCAGGAACTTCAGTATTATGCCAACTGCCAAGTTCGACTGGCTGCGCATGAAGTATTTCGGCCTCTATTCGAAAGCTGGTGTAGGTCTGAGTATCATGTACGAGAGCCAGAAGGACGAAACAGTGAAGGATGGCACCGACTTTAGCGACACCAAGCTCATCCCCAACATACATGCCACGCTGTTGGGTGCCGAGTTCGGCGTCCCCACCATCCGTGGCTTTTTGGAGCTGGGCATGGGTGAGCAGGGCATCTTGCTGGCCGGCTTGAAGTACAAGTTCTGATAATCTCCCTTCCCCAATATCAACCCCGGCGGGGTGGCAGGCTCTTCTGCCGCTTCGCCGGGGTTGTTATTTCTGGATGAGCAGCACAATCATCTGCAGGGCAAGGTCGAAGAATACGATTTTGGCGTTGGCATTCTGGCCGATGTCGCGTATGGCCAGGTTCACCAGGTCGGTGATGGGCAGGATGTTGGCCTCGTTGATGAAGCGGGCGAAGTTGCGGGCGAAGTTCTCCTCGGCCTGTGTCATGTAGCAGAGGTCTTTCTGCTGAAAGTTGTACATGAAGCTCTCGCGCACCATGTGGAGGAAATAGGCGAGGAAGCGCTTCTGCTTCTCGCGGCCGAAGGCGGCCATGGTGTCGCTCCATGCCTTCATGCTGCGCACGTCGCGCTTGTAGGCCTGGCGCATCAGCTGTATGAAGAGGTCGAGGAACTGCTCGTTCTCGGTGCCGGCCTGCAGCTCACGCAAGGCCCTCAGCCACGAGCCTCCCGCCAGCCGGCTGATGCGCAGCGCCTGTTCGGGGTCTATGCCCCGGCGCTCCACCAGTGCCTGGCTGATGACCTCGGTGGGAATCTTCTTCACGTCGATGCGCTGCACGCGGCTGCGTATGGTCTCCAGCAGTTTGTCGGGCTCTTCGCAGACCATGAGGAAGACGGTCTGCTGGGGCGGCTCCTCAATGAGCTTCAGCAGTTTGTTCGCACAGGCATTGTTCATACGTTCCGGCAGCCAGACGACGCTCACCTTGTAGCCGCCCTGACTGCTCTTCAGGCTGAGCTTGCGCACCAGCTCGTCGCTCTCGCCGGCAGTGATGATGGCCTGCTGGTTCTCCGCACCTATGGCCGACAGCCAGTCGTCCATCGAGAAATAAGGCCCCTGCATCAGCAGCTCGTGCCACTCGCGGGCGAAATCGTCGCTCACGGGGATGTGGTCGCTGCCCATGGAGGGCAGTTTGATGGTGGGGTAGGTGAAGTGAAGGTCGGGGTGCTGCAGGTTTCTCACCATCGGGTTGTCCTCGCCAAGCAAGCGGCTGGCAAAGGCCACGGCCAGCGCCAGCTTGCCTATGCCGGGCTGTCCGCAGAACATGACGGCATGGGGCAGACGGTCTTCGCTGACCATCTGCAGCAGGCGCTGCTGCACCTCTTCCTGTCCGATAACTTCCCTGAATGACACCATCTTTATTTACGATTTGACGATTTCTTTTAATTTACGATTTGACTATTTACGATTTACAATTTATTTTACGATTTTATTATTTTATGATTTCATTCCGACCGTATGGCAAAATAATTCAATAACTAAATTGACAAATAAATAGTAAATTGTAAATTGTCAAATCGTAAATCCCTTCATTCTTCACTTTAGCGTCTTCACTATTTCCACCACGGCATCCACTGCCCCCATCGTGTAGAAATGGATGTCGTTGATGCCGTGGGCATACAGCTCGCGGCATTGTTGTGTAGTCCACTCTGTGCCCAGCCGGCGGGCGTCGTCGTCGGTCTTGCACTTGGCTATCTCCTCGGCCAGCGGCTGAGGAATGTCGCAGTGGAACGTACGGGGCACGACGCTGAGCTGGCTGAGCTTGGCCAGCGGCTTGATGCCGGGGATGATGGGCATGGTGATGCCCATCTGGCGGGCACGCTCCACGAAGTCGAAGTATTTCTGGTTGTCGTAGAACAGCTGTGTGACGGCATACTGTGCGCCCAGACGCTGCTTCTCCAGCAGCCAGTGCATGTCGCTCTCCATGTTCGGCGCTTCCTCGTGCTTCTCGGGATAGCAGGCCACGCCGATGTCGAACTTCGCTCCCGGGTTCTTGATGGGTGTGCCGTCGGCAAAGAAACCGTCGTTGAAGCGCTGCACTTGGCGGATGAGGTCGGTGGTGTGGGCATGTCCGCCCGGCGTAGGCCGGAAGGTGCGGTCGTCCTGCGCCTTGTCGCCACGCAGTAGCAGCAGGTCGGTGATGCCCAGAAATTGCAGGTCGAGCAGCTCGTACTCGATGTCCTCCACGGTGACGCCGCTGCAGATGACGTGGGGCTGCACCGTCACGCCAAAGCGCTGCTGGATGGCGGCAGCCACGGCGATGGTGCCCGGGCGGCGACGCTGGCGCAGCCGCTCAAACTTCCCGTCGGGCAGCTCGCGGTAGACATACTCCGAGTGGTGGGTGGTGATGTTGATGAACGCAGGCTGCAGCTCGCACAGCTTGGCGATGTCGCGGAACAGCCCCTCCGTGCCCGTCCCCTTCAGCGGGGGAAGCACCTCGAAGGAGAACTGCCGTTCTCCCTGCGGCTCATTTATCAGTTTTGCTACTGCCATGATGTTTCTTCGTGTGCCGTTTTGGTGAAAAGCACATTCAGGCTGCAAAGTTACAACTTTATTTTGTAATAGCAAAGCGTCAGACTTACTTTTCATAAACATTATGCAGGCAGACCACGCGCGCGTGCGCATAATAATAGTGCAAAAAAAGGAGCTACAGGCGCTACTTTGGTATCTAACAAGCTGGAATGCAAACCATTATCGGTAGCTACAAGCCTCCGTTTCGCGCTACCACTGTAGCTACAACATCTGCCACCGGCCTTTTCCGCTCAATTCTCTAGAGAATTCATCCAAAAAGTGCCGCCGTTTGGAAAAATATTGCCGCCGTTTGGGAAAATACTAACGCTATTTTGAAAAATACTAACGCCGTTTGGAGAAATACTGCCACCATTTTCCTCCTTGCTCTTCCCACAGACTTTGCCGCATGTAACATTCCCCATGTTACACACGGCAAAGTCGTTGTCTCAGCCTGTAGCTACTAAAGTAGCTCGCTTTCAAGGCCTGTAGCTACAGGCAACACCCTGCAAGCCAGCTCGTTAACCCCCAAAGTAGCACTTGTAGCACCTATTTTCGACTTTTATATACGCGTGTACGCGCGCGAGAAAAATGAAGGCAATAATATAGCAGTTGGCACAGGAATTCTTCTCCGGCGGTAGCCCCTCCCATCCCCTCAAGGGGAGGGGAAAGGCTATGGCCTCCTTGCCTCCCATGAATGATTGTTTTAGAGTTAGAGTCAAACGTTTCACTAGGGGGGGGTCACTTCGCTACTCGCTTCCATCCGTCTTGGATGTACACACCCCGATGTGGCAACCCGTTGAGACTGCGTCCGTCCAGACCATGGATCTCATTTCTACCATGATAAGCGGCCTGTGGACTGGTAACTGCATTTGTG
>JAILFU010000101.1 GCA_024697405.1 Prevotella sp. | reverse complement strand
ACGCGGTTCAGCTCTTCCGTGGAGATGCGCGGCGTCAGGGTGACAATCTGTACCTCAACCTCTGTAGGGACAAAGGGAACGCTGTCCTGCGGCAGGTCGCGGAAGAAGCGGCGCACCTCGGCGGGTGTGACGGTGATGTCTTTCACGAGGTGCTCCTTCATGCGCTGGATGAGCATCTGGTCGCGGAGGTCGTCGTGCATGGACTGGCGTATCTGCGTCATGCTCATCTTGCGGTACTCCTCCAGTTTCTCGCGCGAACCTATTTGTTCTACCATATAGTCGATGCGAGCCTCCGTCTGTTGTGTTATCTCGCTCTCGGTGACCTCGATGCTGTCGATGGCTGCCTGGTGGAGAAACAGTTTCTGGACGGCTATCTGTTCGGGGATGGCGCAGTCGGGATTGTTGTTCCAGCGCATTCCCTCCATAGCAGCCTGTATGCGGGTCACCTCGACGTCACTCTTCAGGATAGGCTCATCGCCCACCACCCAGATGACCTCATCGACAATGCTGGCTATGCTGTCATTGTGCGCAGGGCTTATGGGACTCGTGGGCTGCATAGGTCCCATCGAGCTCATTGCGCCCCAAAGCCCTACAAGCAGGGCCGATATTGCAATGGTCTTCTTCATTCGTGGTTATTGACGGTTTTCAGTACCTTCTTGTTCACCTTGAAGGAATACTTGCGGCGCAGCTGTGCCACCCACTCTTTCTCGAGCTGCTCCTGATAGTCGGCAACGACGAGGCCCCGCACGTCGGTATAGTCTTCGGGACCCTGAGGCAGCAGATGTCCGAACACGGCATCGATGGGATAGTCTTTCAGGTGGGTGACGGTGGTGTCCTTGTGGAACACGGTGCTGTCGATGAGTGCGTTGTCGCCCTGACGGAAGATGCCCTTCTCAACACGGATGCGGATGACGCTGTCGGCGTTGAATGTCGAGCGCAGCGCCTCGGCCCACTGGTCGAAGGGCAGGTCTCTGACACAGTCGGCCACCGCCTGGACGTCGGCCTGATCCTTTACGTGGTAGGCCATACCCTTGTAGCGGGGCTCGTCCCAGTTGTACTTCTTGCGGTTCTTGTTGAAGAAGTTCTGGAGGCCCGGCTCGTCCTTGGCAGCCTTGTCCCACACCAGCTGGTTGCTGATTTCGTAGAGCAGCAGACCGTCGTGGTACTCCTGGATGAGGTACTTCAGTTCCATGTCGTTCTGCGACAGCTCGTTGGCCTTCTGTTCCATCACGTCCTTAGCCGTCAGCTGTCCGTTGCTGGCGTTGACGATGGAGTCGACAATCTGGTTGGCTATCTGGTCGCGCATGTTGCGCTGTTCCATGAAGCGCAGGATGGCATCGTGGTGGTAGGAGAACGGCTCCATCTGCTTGCGCTCCTTCATCAGGATGATGTGGTAGCCGAAGGGCGACTGTACGACGGGCGACATCTCGCCGGGCTGCAGGGCAAAGGCGGCATTCTCGTACTCCGGCACGAGCTGTCCCTTCTGCACGAAGGGCAGCATTCCGCCCTGACGGGCAGAGCCCGGGTCTTGCGACAGGCTGGTGGCCAGTTCGGCGAAGCGGGTGGCTCTTGCCGTGTCGGGCACCTGTGTCAGTACCTGATAGATGGAGTCGATACGCTGGCGTGCAGCGTCCCAGTCGGCCTGGGAAGCCTGCTGCTCGCAGCGAATCAGGATATGAGCCGTCTGGATGAGGCCGTCGGGGCCGATGCGCTCCACCGTCTGGTTGTAGATGTTCAGGGCCTCAGCCTCCATGTCTGCGTCGGTGACGAGCATGGGACGTATCTGCTGGTCGCGGTACTGTGCGAACTCCTGTTGGTAGGAGGTGAGTGTGTCATAGCGGGCATCGAGGGCGGCTTCCACCTTCAGCTTGTAGTTGATGAAGAGGTCTACATACTCCTGCACCGACTTCTTGTCGATGACACCTTCCGAGTTGTTCTTGTTGTACGAGTATTCAAACTCTGAGCGCGGTACAGGCTTGCCGTTGATGGTCATAATAATCGGGTCGTCCTGCGCCGCTACGCGGCTAAAGAACAAAGAAAAGAGAACAAATAATAAACCTATCGGCTTCATATTAATCAATATATTTCTCATTTTTTTAGTTGTTATTAATGATGCTATAATAATTCTAATAATATTCGTCAATATCGCTTTTTAATGATTCGTATATCTTCTCAGCAAGATAATCAGTTCTTCTTATAATCACCCATAAACATCGATTATTCTTTATTCATTATTCTTTATTCATTAGCCATGCAATGGCGCAGAATAGTTCGGTGCTTCGCTGGTGATGGTGATGTCGTGGGGGTGACTCTCCTGCACGCCGGCATTGGTGATGCGGGTGAAGCGAGCGTGATGGAGGGCGTCGATGTTGGAGGCACCGCAGTAGCCCATGCCGGAACGCAGACCGCCCGTGAGCTGGTAGATGACCTCCTGCACGGTGCCTTTGTAGGGCACGCGGCCGGCGATGCCCTCGGGCACCAGCTTCTTCGTGTCCTTTGTGTCGCTCTGGAAGTAGCGGTCCTTCGACCCGTGCTCCATGGCTTCGAGCGAACCCATGCCTCGGTAGCTCTTGAACTTACGTCCGTTGTAGATGATGGTGTCGCCGGGACTTTCTTCTGTTCCTGCCACGAGTGAACCAATCATGACGCTCGAGCCGCCTGCGGCCAGTGCCTTCACGATGTCGCCTGAGTAACGCAGTCCGCCGTCGGCGATGAGGGGCACGTCGGTGCCTTGCAGGGCGCTGAAGACGTCGTAGACGGCCGACAGCTGCGGCACGCCGACACCTGCCACGACACGGGTGGTGCAGATGCTGCCCGGTCCGATGCCCACCTTCACGGCGTCAGCGCCGTTCTCGACGAGCATCCTTGCTGCCTCGCCGGTAGCGATGTTGCCCACGACGATGTCGATGTCGGGGAACGATGCCTTGGCCTCGCGAAGCTTCTCCACGACACCCTTCGAGTGACCGTGGGCCGTGTCGATGACGATGGCGTCGGCACCGGCGGCGACGAGGGCCTGCATACGTTCGAGCGTATCGGCGGTGACACCCACGCCGGCAGCCACGCGCAGACGGCCTTTCTCGTCCTTGCAGGCCATAGGCTTGTCCTTTGCCTTTGTGATGTCCTTGTAGGTGATGAGTCCTACGAGGTGGTTGTCCTTGTCAACGACGGGCAGCTTCTCAATCTTGTTCTTCTGCAGGATTTCGGCAGCGTCGAAGAGGTTGGTTTGCTGGTGGGTGGTGACGAGGTTGTCTTTCGACATAATCTCGTCCACGGGGCGGTCCAGTTGGCGCTCAAAGCGCAGGTCGCGGTTGGTGACGATGCCTACGAGGTGCTTCTCGTCGTCCACCACGGGGATGCCGCCGATGTGATATTCGGCCATGATGTCGAGGGCCTGGGCTACGGAGCTGCCACGCGGGATGGTGATGGGGTCGTAGATCATGCCGTTCTCGGCACGCTTCACAATGGCCACCTCGCGGGCCTGGTTCTCAATCGACATGTTCTTGTGGATGACGGATGCCGCCCAGATTCTGCAGGAGAACAAGATTGAGAAGC
>JAILFU010000090.1 GCA_024697405.1 Prevotella sp. | reverse complement strand
ACTTTTTTTTGCCTGTTTCAGGCCGGGACCGGCAAATTTTCGGGGGCAAAGATGTGTATAAAGAGTAGTCCCCTTAAGGGGAGGGGTAGGGGTGGGGTCTGTAATATCCTTTCAACGAATCTGTTATCGTCTGTGTTTTCTCGGCGGAATATCCTTTCAACGAATCTGTTATCGTCTGTGTACTCTCAATGGAAAAAGTTACAGCCCCCCCCCTGCCCCTCCCCTTGAGGGGAGGGGAGCGGCTACCGCCGAAGAAGATGCCTCGGCCAGTCTCTGTGTCCTCAGCAAAATCTCTGCGTCTCTGCGTTCATATCCCCCGCCTCACTGCACGGGTTTTATGGTGAGTTGTCGCTCATAGCGTGTGGGCTTTACTTGATAGCCTGGCAGCACATAGCAGGCTGTGCATCCCACGCCTGTGGTGTTGTAGTCGAGGTTGAGGGTGATGCCGTCCTGCTGTTGCAGCTGGTAGGTGTATACGGCCTTGGTGAGGTTGTCGGTGGAGTAGTGGTAGGCGTTGAAGTTGAACGGCTGATCCATTGCGAAGCGCAGTCCCTGTCCTGCCTGGCTGGTGATGGTGAGCCAGCGGTTATCGCAGCGCAGTCCGCAGTCCTGGGGTATGAGGTAAGGCTCGAACATCTCGTCGACCGTTCGCTGGTAGATGCCGATGGGGTAGCCGGTCTTCCGGTCGGGATAGTTCTCTTCGGGGCCACGTCCGTACCACTTCACCTGCTGCAGCGGGTCGACGAGCGTCATGGTGAGGCCGATGCGTGGCAGGAGTGCGGGCATGGGGCCTTCGGGCTCGAGGACGTGATGGAGCGTGAGGGTGCCGTCGCCGTTGATGCGGTACTCATAGACCTCTGAGAAGCCGGAATAGCGGAGGCCAGTGATGTAGGCGTCGAGCGTCGTGTTGACAGGTGCGCCGAACTGCGAGAAGCAGCGCACGTTGACATACACCTGCCCGTCGGCCTCGTATGCCTCGCAGGAGATGGGTATGCGGGTGATGGCGTCGAGGTTGTTGCTGTAGAACTCGTTGGCTATCTGCGAGCCGTTCCACGCCTTGCGGTTGTTGTAGGTGACGTTCCACTGGTCCCAGCCATCGACCTCGAGGGCCAGGGGTGCGCGCCAGACGTTCAGCTGGAGCGGCGACTTGAGCAGCTCCTGCCCGTCCTGGCGGATGCTGAAGAGCTGGCCGGAGGGTGTGAAGGTGTAGGCGAAGTGGCCGGCGCCGACGGTGATGGTGTCGCTCGTACGGCTGAGCACGGCCTGCCCAACGGTCTTGTCGGAGGGTACGGCCAGCTGTCGCCAGGGCAGCTCCAGCTGGTCCCATGCCACGACATGGCCTTTCTGCGCCCAGAGCTCGTCGGCCTTCAGCGAGCTGGTAATCATCAGGCGGTATTCGCATCCGGGCTTGATGGCCGGACGGCTGAAGGGCACGCTGACCACCTTCTTGCTGAGCGGCTCCACGTCGGGGCTGAGCACTCCTTGCTGCAGGCACTGGCCGTCCTCGTAGAGCTCCCATTTCATATTATAATAAGATGTGTTGAGGAAATGGTTCCTGTTCCATATCTCCACCTTTGCGTTGTCGGCGCTCAGCAGCCGGCAGGCGACGGGCTGTGCCGACTTCTTCATCTGCCAGATTTCGGGCTGGGGGGTGCGGTCGGGCCATATCGTGCCGTAGGTTCGTGCGCCGATGCCGTAGCTGAAGAAGGTACCCTCCTGCTGCTCGGTCTCGAAGTCGAGACAGAGCAGCTGTCCCGATGCGTCGGCAATGACGACATTGTCCATGAGCGCATCGCAGACGTAGACACGGGTGTCCTGGCCGTGGGTCTGCTCGTTGCGGCCGATGTTCACGGGGAAGGGAGCGTTGATGATGTTGCCCTGTGCCTCGATGCGTGCCACCTGATGACGGTCGATGCTCACGGTCATCTGCCGTCCGTCGTAGCTGGCCTCCACATGGTGCCACTTGTCCTCCCAGTCGGCGGGCAGCGGGGCCATCAGCTCGTACTTGTGGCTGGCGGCGGCAGGGCGTCTGCCGAAGGGGCGGCCATTGGCGTCGCCCTCTGCGGCAGGTGCCTTGTCGGTGTTGATGTAGAACAGCAGCTGCTCCTTGCCTCTCTGCTCTATGCCGAACTGCCATTCGCCCTTGGTGACAAACGAGCCGCAGGAGCTGATGAGCTTGCGGGGGCAGACTTCGAAACCGACGTTCAGGGTGCTGCCGGTCAGCTCCAGGCATTGGTCGCGGTAGACCTCCACCCACTCGTCGTGGCCGCTGAGGTCGATGACGTGGTTCTTGCGGTTGCGGCTGTCGGCCACGAGCTTGGCATTGCCCATGATGTGCGCCATGACGTCGTGGCCCGACTTGTCGGTGAGACGGCGGGCGGGCTGCGTCAGTCCCGGCGACACGAAGTCCCAGACGGCACCGCCGAGGCTGCGCTCATGGGTATAGATGGCGCGCCACATCTCGTCGAACATGCCGCCGCCGTTGCCTGCCACGGAGATATACTCATCCATGAACGAGGGACGCACGTCGCCGTCGCCATGGCGGCCCACCCTGAGGTCGAGGGCCAGCGCCGTGGGATAGCGCGGTCCGATGATGTCCTCAGCGGGATGGCTGTAGGCATTGCCGCCGTACATCCAGTAGCGCGTATGGTCGTATTTGCGTCCTTCGGCTATCACCTCGCCGATGTTCGGCCCCTCGCCACTCTCGTTGCCGGCACTCCAGAAGAGCACGGCGGGCTGGTTGCGGTCGCGCAGCACCATGCGGCGCACGCGCTCGCGGTACATCGGTATGAAGCGCTTGTCGGAGGAGACCCATTCGGTGGCATGCGCCTCGTCGCCTGTCTCGTCGATGATATACAGTCCGTAGCGGGCGGCATATTCCAGATAGCGGGGCACGGGCGGATAGTGGCTCGTCCGCACGCCGTTGAAGCCAAACTGCTTGAGGATGGTCATGTCCTTCTTCACCAGTTCGTCGCCGACGGCGTGGCCGTTGTCGGGGTCCTGCATGTGCGAGCACTGGGCATTCACCTTCAGCGGCTTACCGTTGAGGTAGAACACGTTGTCGCGTATCTCGGTCTCCTTGAAGCCCACGTCCTGACGGGCATCCTCGGGGGTGCTTTCCGACAGGCGCTTGCCGGTGGCGGCATCCACGAGATACATCTTGAGCTCATAGAGGTTCGGCGTCTCGGCCGTCCATTTCAAGGGGTTGCTGATGTGCTTGCTCATGTTCAGCGTCAGGGTGCTGCCGCCGCCGGAGAACGTCGCCGCCTGGCTTTCCAGCCGTGCCGTCTCCTTCCCGTCGGCACCGGTCAGCACGGCCTGCACCTTGAGGGGCGTTGTCGGCGGCTGGCGGTCGTAGCTCCTGACGGTCACCTCGATGTTCAGGTCGGCATCGCGGTAGTCGCCGTCCAGGTCGGTTGTCACATACCAGTCGAACAGACGGATCTTGGGCGTGGCGTAGAGCCATACATCGTCGAAGATGCCGGCCAGGCGCCAGTAGTCCTGTCCTTCCAGGTAGAAGCCGTCGCTGTATTTGACGACCTTCATGGCCAGCGTGTTGCGGCCCTTCTTCAGATACTTTGTAATGTTATACTCGGCAGGCTCCTGGGCTCCCTCGTTGTAGCCCACCTCCTGGCCATTGACCCAGAGGAACGAGGCCGACGCCACCTTCTCGAAGCGCAGGAAGACCTCCTCGCCGCTCCATTCGGAGGGAAGGGTGAACGTGGTGCGGTAGGCTCCCGTGGGGTTGTAGTCGCGGGGCGTCATGGGCGGGTCGGCCTTGAACGGCGCTGCCACATTGCGGAACAGCGGGTCGCCGTAGCCCCTCATCTCCCAGTTCGAGGGCACGTCGATGGTCGCCCACTTCGCGTCGGAGTATTTCTCCTCGAAGAACTTTTCGGGAATCTCCTGCGGTGTGTTGCCATAGCAGAACTTCCACTCGCCGTTGAGCAGGAGGTGATGGCCGGGGATGTAGTATGCCCTCGACTCCTCCTGTCCGTAGTCGAAGACGTCAAGATTCTCTATGAAATAATAGAGGTCGTCAAACCCCCGGGGCTTCTCTGTCTGTGCCGATGCCGCCACGACGACCGTCGTCATCAGCATTGTTGTGAAGAACTTTCTCATCTGTGTCCGTTTTTGTATTTTTACTGTCAGTTATTCCTCATCTCCTTACTCCTGAGCATAGTAGCTCTCCACGAGCTGCGTCACCTTCTCTACGTTGAAGAAAAAACCTGGCAGCCGACGACGAACATCGCCACCCGCCACCACAGGTCTTTCGTTCTGCTCATTTTCCTATTCGCGTCTTTAGCTGGCGGCAAAGTTACGTATAATTTCTGAAACCACCAAATGTTTTGAGAAAGAATCGATGCGCACCGGCCACCGATTCTTCTTCCCCTCGCCCGCCACGACGCTCCCGTCAGCCCCTCGCCGCCAAAGACCGCCTGCCGCCAACCCCGTCATCGGGGCAGCAGTGCCGGAGGAGCGGCCATCTGCCGAAAAGCCTTCGACGGCCTAGGCGGAATCCCTCGTCGGCCATGGCCAGCAGCTCGTCGTCACCGCTGCTGTCGCCATAGGCATAGAGCCTGTAGGACTGTCGCCGGGGGAACAGCTGCAGCAGGCGTTCCACCTTCTGCCTCCCGCAGCAGTTGGCGCCGAGGAAACGGCCTGTCACCATGCCGTCGGCGGTCACCTCGATGCCCGTGGCCATGACGGTAGTGACTCCCAGCCGGGCACAGAGAGGGCGCACCCACTCGTCGATGCTGGCGGTTACCACGCATACGGTGTGCCCTTCTGCCAAGTGCTGCCTCAGCATGCCGACGGCCTGACTGTTCACCATCGTTTCGGCCACGTCGGCAAGTCCCGTCCCCACTGCGCAAACTGCTCGTGCTTCGTCCCCCGGTAGAAATGGGCGAAGAGCCTTTCTTTCGCCTTCCCGTGGGGATAGAGCCCCAGCTTCATCATCAACAGCCAGTGGGCATGACAAAGAATACCCAGGAGCAGGCGCCACCGCCCGTGGGTGAAACGGATGAAGGCTGTCAGCGTGTCCGTCGTGGTCAACGTGCCGTCGAAGTCAAAGGCAGCGATTGAGCGAGGGCAGAGCGATGCTTGCATCGACTCTGCCGAGCGTGAGCTGGCTCGACAACAGTTCAAGGCAGCGATTGAGCAAGGGCAGAGCGATGCTTGCATCGACTCTGCCGAGCGTGAGCTGGCTCGACGACAGCTCAAGGCTGCCACAATTTCTTCATTCATTGAATTTTATGAATTATTCAGGCTAACGATTACTTATGTGTAGAGAATAACGACGAACGCCAAGATCCAGCCGACGATGCAGACACGGACGAAACGGTCGTGGAGCAGCACCATGGTGGGGCTGCCGCTTTTCTGGTCGACCAAGGTGAGCTGCATATAGCGCAAGATGCCCGCCAGCACAAACACCGACGTGGCATAGAGGTAGCGGCTGCCCATGCGCTCTGCCACATCGGCTGACACGGTGTAGAGCATGTAGCACATGATGGTGACACTGCCCAACATGCCGATAGACTGATTGAGGAAATCCCTGTTGTAGTGTGCTACGCTTTTCCGTGCCCTTACTCCCGATGTCTCGTAGACGACCACGTCGTCGCGTCGCTTGGCCATCACCAGAAATAATGCCAGCAGAAACGTGGTGAGCACCATCCAGTGCGACACCTCAATGCCCGTGGCCAGACCGCCTGTCAGGATGCGCAGGACGAAGCCCGCCGCCACGATGAAGACATCGACGATGGCTATCTGCTTCAGCTTCAGACAGTAGGCCATGTTCATGACGACATAAGACAGCAAGGTGCCTGCCAGCCCCGTCTGGAAGCTTCCGTCATGGAAACTGCCCAGGACAGCGAGCGTGAAGGCCAGCACCCAAAGTGTGCCCATCGCCGTGTAGGCCGTGCGTTTGCCTATGGCTCCGCTGGCTACAGGCCGCATGCGTTTCACCGGGTGCTGGCGGTCGGCCTCAGCATCGCGGATATCGTTGAAGCAGTAGATGCCGCTGGCGGCCAGGCAGAAAGCCATGAAAGCCACCACGCACGGCCACACATAGCTCCAGTCGGTGGCGCGGCGGTCGAAGAACAAGGGGGTGAAGACGAAGACGTTCTTCAGCCATTGGTGGGGGCGCATCAGCGTGATAATCGGTCTATTCATAGTTCGTCTGCACATGGTAGAGTGTGAGCGACGGATGCTCACAATGATCTGTCGCCGTGAGTACGACTGTCGTGTCTTCCTTCAGCCTGTTCACATAGGTGGTGATGGGCTGGTCGAACCTGTCGCCGTCTGCCGCCTCGATAATATAGTCCACATGAACGATGTACTCCGTGGGGAAGACTCCTGCGAAATAGCATGTGCCGCAGACGGGCTTCATCTCGTAGAATGCAGAAAAGGGACAAACCACGGCATCGGACGGCTTGAAGTGCTGCCGCTGCACGAAAGCATGCAGGCCCTCGCTGTCCCACTGCCCGTCGGGCAGCATCGTCCTGACGCCGAAGACCGTCAGCAGCACAGCTGCCACACCGAACACGGCACGCCAGAAACGCCGTCGCGCCGATATCGACGTGACGGCAAGCGCCAGGGGAAGGAAAGCCATCCAGCGGTAGTAGACGGGGTAGCGCCCTGCTAGCGTCATGACGAGGGGGACACAGAGCGCACACAGCAGCATGAGGAATCCCCAGTCGCCCGTCAGTGCCTTCAGGCGACTGCGGAAGCACGAGGCGTATGCCGCCAGCGCAAGCACTGAAAGAACGAGGAAACTGCGGTATGCTGCCACAGAGGCGAGCCATTCGCAGAGGCTCGACTGCGGGGTCAGCTCAAGCAGCTTCCGGGCGTAAGACGTCGTGTCAACCCCCGTCACCTCGCCTGCCCAAGGGAGCACGGCCAGCGATATGGCCGACAGCGTGGCAGAATACTGAATGATGCTGCAGACAAAAGCCGTCAGACGGCCGTGGGCCAGCATGAAGAGAGCCACCAGGAGCATCCCGAGCAACATGCCCGCCGCCAGGAGCCGGAAGAGCCGTATGTACTCCTTTCGCCGCCCCTTCTGCGCGATGAAGAAAAACAGCCAGACGGCACACAGGCAGACAGCAGCCTGAACACCCGAGCAGAAGAGCAGGGCCGAGGCGACGACAACGGCACGGCGTGCTGACAGCGACTGAACTGACAGATAGCTGGCTGCCGCCAAGACCGTGCATACGAAGAGCAGGGCGCACAACATGTCGGGCCGCCCGTTGCGATACATCCATGCCATTTCGTCCGTGCCCCACAGCAACAGCGTGAACAGTGCCGTTGTCACCGGCGTTGCGCCCTGCCCGCAACGAGTCATCAGCCGCAGGCAGGTGCCGCCCAGCATGAAAGTGATGAGCAGGTTCATGCTCCTGACAACCACCAGACTGCTGCCGAAGAGCCATATCCATGCGGCAGCCAGCAGCTGGTAAAGCGGAGGATAGGTAGAGAAGGGATGCTGACCCGCTACACGATACCAGGCCGTGGTCTCCCAGGAACCATGGACTGCCATATTATAAGATGTGTCGAGCATCATCACCTCGTCAACCCAGGGAGCCAGATTGCCCAGAGTGATGACATTGAGGATGATGAACGCCAGCGACAGCAGAACGTAAGTAAGTGTGCAGGAACTCCTAACCATGATGACTCATCTCTGAAAAAACACGACGCTTAGAAGTCATTCACCGTGCGTTCCTGCATCTCGTCACTCTCATAATGGCGCTGGTGATGCCGCAGGCGGGCACCCCAGTTATAGGTGAGCGAAAAGCGGAACTGACGATAGTTATACTTGTTGTCGAAGTCCATCGCCGTCGTGCCTAGGTATTCAGTTCCCTTGACATGGGAGGCAAGCAGGTTCCGGCAAGTGAGGCCTAGCGTCAGGCGGTCTTTCCAGAAACGATATTGCAGTCCCACATCCACCATATAGCGTGCGTTGAGGGACTTTGCGACATCCTTCTCCGGCGAGCTGTATGTGGCATTGAGGCTAGCCGTCCACTTACGGTCACGGTCAAAAAAGAACGTGGCCTGCAACATGCCTGCATAAGAGCAGCTTTCTACCTCAGGATACAAATAGCGCTGAGCCACTGCCAGCACATTCTTTCTCTCCGGACGTATGGTCCTTGAATACCAGATGCCCTGCGTCAGTGTGAAAGTCATCCAGCGCAGGCGGTCGAAGCAGAAGAAGGAATTGACACCCAGACTATGCTCGTCGGTGATGTTATCCCATGAGTTATTGGTCACTTGCTTGTCGATGGAATAGACAGCGTCAACCCTGTCATGCTCATAGACGTAGCAGAAGTCTAAACTCAGCACGCCCTTAAACGTGTAGCCCATCATTGCCTTATAAAGGTAGGAGGGCTTGAGGTTCTGGTTGCCGAACGACGTGTGGTTGACGTCTCTCCATACTTTATCGGGATTCAGGTTGATGATATTCGGACGGGTGATGCGGTTACTGAGACTGCAATTGAAGACGTGCGACTGACTGGGGCTGTAGCCGATACGGAGCGAGGGGAACAGCTTCCCGTAGTCGGTATGGTTTCTGAACTTCTCCATCGGCTGGTTATCACCTTTTGTCCATGTATGCTCATACCGCCCGCCGACGTTCACAGACCAGTTGCTGAACGTGGTGCCATATTCCAGATACCCTGACAGCACCCGCTCATCGTAAGCAGTCGACACTTTGTCATACGACACGCTGGAGCCTGAATAGTCCAAGTCACGATGGCTGCAGGTGTAGGCATACTGGCCACCAAGCTGGAAGCCGGCATAGCCGACGTCGAGCTTCACAGAATAGTTATCAACGTGATGGTCAATACTATTCTTGTAGTCGAAGTCTGTGCTGTCGGTTTCTATGATTTCTGCCAGACTGTTTCCTATCATGGTCTCATTGCTGACGGAGCGACGGCCATCATCCATCCTCATCCTGTAGTAGTCGAAGTTGCAGTCTGCCTTGATTCCCGTCTTCCGGCTTTTGAACGCTGCATTGACGTTCACGGCCAATGTCTTCGTGTCTTCCTGTCTTCTGGTCTGTGTGTCAATGGTGTTCAGGGTGCGGAGCACCTTTGGATGGAAGTCATAAAGTCCGTCTATGGCCAGACGGCGCTCCCCGTCGGCGTACATGGCGTATGTCCCGAGGTTCAGCTCGTCAGATACATGATAGTCGGCCTGCCATCGCAGGGCGTAGTTGTCTTTTGATATCCGTCCATTGTCGGTGCCGTGGCGCAGATTGTCTGTAAAGCGGATGCTGTTGGTCTCCAGGTAGCGCGTATCGTCCCTGGTACCTGTCAGGTTCAGCGACGTGGAGATCTTTCCTCTGTTATAGATGATGCCGGCATTGGCCTCGTCGCCGTGTACCTCCGAGCTTCGGTCGCCTACGCGCAGCCTTTCTTCATCCTGCCGCCGGGCATATCCGGCAGAGCCGCCGATGAAGTCGCTAGCTTTCTTTTTCAATACAATATTGATTATTCCGGCATTGCCTTCGGCAGAATAACTGGCACCCGGACTCTGAATAATCTCAATCCTCTCCACATCGGAGGCGGGAAAGGATTTGAGCATTTGCAGCATTTCCTTTGAGCCGAGTCGCTGTTCCCTGCCGTCAATCTGGAATATGACGCCACTGGTACCAAACAGACTGATATAGTCGTCTTCAATCATCAGGCCAGGGGCATAGCGGAGCAGATCTGTGGCACTGACGGCTCCCACTACATGGCGGGTATCGAAAATGATGACTCCGGCTTCCCGTCGCAGGACGGGAGTCATGCCTTTTACCGTCACGCCTTTCAACGACATCGTTTCGGGCTGCATCTGCAGAGTTCCCAAAGCAGACTGGTTGCAGAGCAGCCAGAGGGTCTTATATCCGACGTAGGAGATACGGACAAGGATTTCTTCATTTATTCCCGACGTTCGGTCGGCAGTCCGTAGTCTTTCGTATGGAACGGCAAAATAACCGCTCTCGTTAGAAACTCCACCGCCGAGCAGGGTCGAATCGGCTGGATTGAAGATAGCAACATTAGCGTATGTTACCGGCTGTCCCTGTTCGTCGACGATAGTTCCCGTCAGGTGTCTGTCGGTTTTGTGGGTACACTCCACATAGATTTCACGGTCTTCGGGTTTCACGGTCATGCGGACGGGGTAGAAGCCTATCATCTGCTGAATGGCATCGGGCAGTTTCTTGTTTTTAACGGTGGTGGTGATGCGGAAGTCCTCCAGTTTGTTGTAGAGGAAGTTGATGGCATAGTCTGTCTGCGCGCGCTGCAGCTGGAGCAGGGCCTCGCTGAGCGGCACATTGACATATCTGCGATTCACATATTTACCACCGTCGGGCAACTGCTCCGTCGGGGCCTGAATGGCTGCTTGCCGGGCGTGCACATGGCTGAACGAGAAGGTGAGGAAGAGCGTGGCCAGGCGTACGGCAGGCAGCAGAGCCGCATATTGCTGACGAAGACACTTCATTTTACTATCAGTGTTTCAGGTTCGCGGAAAATGTTTACTGCCTCGAAGTTGTTCAGCTTCTCCACCAGACGGTCGAGGTTGTCGGTGCGCTTCCATACGAAATGGAAACGGAGCTGGCGGGCTTCCTCACGCTCGAACGCTACGCTGACATGGTAGTAGCTGGCCATTTCCGTGAGCATCGTGTCGAGCGGCACGTTGTCGAAGATGACGAAAGCCTCGCCCCCAGTCTCATTTTCAGGGAGAGGGGAGCGGCCGCTTTTGCTGTGGGAATAATTGGTGGCAGAACCATATACTTCCCTCTCTCTAAGAGAGGGGCCGGGGGTGAGGCCCCAAATATGAATGGCAGCCAGGGCGACGGCCGATGCCAGGAGCACGCCGACGAAAGAAGCAGCCACCCGCCGCTGCCGCCTGGCGGCGCCAAGCATCTTGCGAAAAGAAAGAGGAGGCTGCGCCTCGTCTTCCTCGAGGGCATCTAATGCTTCGGCATGGCCGGAGGCAAACTGCTCCCACTCGTCTGCGACGGACAGCTCCTCGGTCAGCGTCTCCTCGTTCTTGAATGCCCGTTTGGCAAAAGCCATCTGCTCTACCAGCTCATGCATCTGCTCGTCGTCGAGCAGCTGCTGTAACAGCATGGCCGACGTGTAGTCTTCTGCACGCAGCCTTTCGCCGGTCACTTGCTCCTGACGGTCATGCCGCCCGGCTATAGCGTCTGGCTCGTCGAGGAATGCCAGAAACCTTGCTATCAGTTGTTCGTCTGTCGTCATACCTGTTTCAAGTGTTTGATTTGAAATATTCCCTGATTCGCCCTATCGCCTGTTGCAGATGGCTGTGTACGGTCTGGCGGCTGATGCCCAGCGCATCGGCAACTTCCTGGCAGGTCATTTCCCGCAGAAAGCGCAGACGGAAGATGTCCTGGCTGAGCGGCGGCAGATGCCGCCGGATGTATAGCATCAGCTCCTCCATGCGCAGCTGCTCGTCGCCAGACGAGGTGAGCTGAACGGCCTCGCCGGACATCAGTCGGAAGAACCGCTCATGCACCTGCCGGTGCTCCAGAAGGTTTCGGCACTGGTTGCGTACCGCCGACAGCAGATACCACTCTGCCGTGTCGGCTTTCAGCGTGACACGGCTGCTGAGAAGACGGGCAAACACCTCGCTCACCACGTCCTTGCTCTCAGCGTCGTCGTAGAGGATGGTCACCGCCAGACGGTACATCTGTGCATAGTGCGCCATGAACAGATTTTCGATTTCTTTCCGGGTCATACATCTACTATACAGTTCAGACAGGGAAAATGTAAAGCACTGCCACTACTTTTTTTTCATCAGACACTCCATTCTTTTGCCAGCGTATTTGTCGTAAAGTGAGCTGAATGATGCAAAGATAAGCAAAAGAGATGAGCGGGCAAAATAAAAAAAAGTGAAAACCTTTGCAGTTTGATATTTTCTGAGTACCTTTGCACGCAATTTAGGTAAAAAGGTAAAAAAAGTAAAACATAATGGCACAAGAAGACGTTTTTAAGAAGATTGTGTCTCACTGCAAGGAATATGGCTACGTGTTCCCGAGCAGCGAGATTTACGACGGTCTGGGCGCAGTGTACGACTACGGCCAGATGGGTGTTGAACTGAAGAACAACATCAAGCAGTACTGGTGGAAAGCCATGACCATGCTCCACGAGAACATTGTGGGCATCGACTCGGCCATCTTCATGCACCCCACCATCTGGAAGGCCTCGGGCCACGTGGACGCGTTCAACGACCCGCTCATCGACAACCGCGACTCGAAGAAGCGCTACCGCGCCGACGTGCTCATCGAGGACCAGATAGCGAAGTACGACGAGAAGATTCAGAAGGAGGTGGAGAAGGCCCGCAAGCGCTTCAAGGAGGCGTTCTGCGAGGAGCAGTATCTGGCCACCTCGCCCCGCGTGCTGGAGCTCAAGGAGAAGCGCGACGCCCTGCACGCCCGCTACGCCGCCGCCATGCAGGGTCCCGACCTGGAGGAGCTGCGACAGATTATCCTTGACGAGGAGATAGTATGCCCCATCAGCGGCACGAAGAACTGGACTGACGTGCGCCAGTTCAACCTGATGTTCTCTACCGAGATGGGCAGCACGGCCGACGGCTCGATGAAGATCTACCTGCGCCCGGAGACGGCCCAGGGCATCTTCGTGAACTACCTGAACGTGCAGAAGACGGGGCGCATGAAGATTCCCTTCGGCATCGCACAGATAGGCAAGGCTTTCCGCAACGAGATTGTGGCCCGTCAGTTCATCTTCCGCATGAGGGAGTTCGAGCAGATGGAGATGCAGTTCTTCGTGAAGCCCGGCACCGAGCTGGAGTGGTTTGCCAAGTGGAAGGAGACACGCATGAAGTGGCACCAGAACCTGGGCTTCGGCGCAGAGAACTACCGTTTCCACGACCACGACAAGCTGGCCCACTATGCCAACGCCGCCACGGACATCGAGTTCCGCATGCCCTTCGGCTTCAAGGAGGTGGAAGGCATCCACTCACGCACGGACTTCGACCTCTCGCAGCACGAGAAGTACTCGGGCAAGAGCATCAAGTACTTCGACCCGATGACCAACGAGAGCTATACGCCGTTCGTCATCGAGACCTCCATCGGCGTAGACCGCATGTTCCTCTCGATCATGTGCCACGCCTTCGACGAGGAGAAGCTGGAGAACGGCGAGACGCGCGTCGTCCTGAAGCTGCCCGCAGCCCTGGCTCCCGTGAAGCTGGCCGTGTTGCCGCTGGTGAAGAAGGACGGTCTGCCCGAGAAGGCCCGCGAGATCATCGACGAGCTGAAATACCACTTCACCTGCCAGTACGACGAGAAGGACTCCATCGGCAAGCGCTACCGCCGGCAGGACGCCATCGGCACGCCCTACTGCGTCACCGTAGACCACGACACGCTGGTGGACGGCTGCGTCACCCTGCGCTTCCGCGACACCATGGAGCAGGAGCGGGTGAAGATTGAAGACCTGAACAGCATCATCGAGGACAAGGTGAGCATCACCAGCCTGCTGAAGAAACTCTAGACAAAAAACAACCCGACAGACTCATCACCCGGCCCTTCCCTGTGAGGGAGGGGACTTAATGGAGGGGAGTAGACAGTATGAAGAAACAGCATTTTCTTAAACAACTGAAGACAATGGCCTATGTGCTCCTCCCCCTTCTCGGGGGAAGCTGGGCGGGGGTGTCCTGTAGCGAGGAGGAAGCCGAGGCTTCGGAATACGACAACTGGCAGACGCGCAACGAGGTGTACTTCGCCACGCTGGCCGACTCGCTGCGCGGAAATCCCAGCCAGTGGCAGCACATCAAGAGCTATGCCTTCGACGATGCCGCAGAGGTGAGCAGCACGAACTATATCTATGCGAAGGTCATTGAGAAGGGGACGGGCACGGAATGTCCCGCCTTCACCGACTCGGTGCGCGTCATCTACAAGGGGCGGCTCATCCCGTCGGCCACATGGCCCGAGGGGAGGGTGTTCAGCTCCACCGTGAACGACCAGTTCTCCGCCGCAACGGGCTATACCACCAAAGGGGTGGTGGGGCACTTCGTGGAGGGGTTCACCACTGCCTTGCAGCTCATGCACTGCGGCGACTACTGGCGCATCTATGTTCCTTATCAGCTGGGCTATGGCGAGACAGCGCAGGAAGTCGCCGACGTGGTGAACATCCCTGCCTACAGCGTGCTGATCTTCGACCTGCAGCTAGTAGATTTCCGACCGGCAGGCGAGGCCCTGCCCCTGTGGAGCAGCCGTCAGGGCCGGCCCGAATAGCCGGTGCGTAGAGCGATAGTCATAGGCCTGGGCAACTTTCCCAGGCCTTTTTTCTGCCTCGTCCTCATCGTCGGCAGGAGCCTTGGGGAAGGCCTCGCCGGCATTCAGCACACGCAGGGCTTCCTTCACGGCGGGGTCGTCCTCGTTGAGGTACTGCAGCCACGACTGCTCGTCGAGCATGTTGTAGACGATGCGGCTGAGGATGAATTCCTCCAGCAGCTTGTGGCTGCGCTGAATCATGAGGTTGCGGCGCTTCAGCCCCTTGCCGTCGGCATACTGGGCGAACTTCTCCACGAGGTTCTGCATCTTCAGGTATTTCACCAGCGATGCCTCGTCCTCAAATTCCGACAGCTTCTTGCGGTTCTGGTCGGTATAGTCGTAGCCGAACTGCAGGATAAGGCCGGAGTAGGATGCCTCGCGGTAGTAGGTGGTGTAGTCGGTGGTGTCCTCGGGCACGAAGATGTCGGGCGTGATGCCGCCACCGCCGTAGACGGTGCGCCCGCCGGTGGTGAAGTATTCGGGGCCGGTGTGCTTGATGCTGTCCTGCGAGAAGAACTCACCGTGCTGGTAGCGCATGAGCAGGTCTTCCTCGTAGTCGCGGTCCATGCCGCTGGTGTAGGGCTTCTGGATGCACCGTCCTGACGGCGAGTAGTAGCGGGCGATGGTGAGGCGCATCATCGAGTTGTCGGTGAAGGGGATGGGCTGCTGCACCAGTCCCTTTCCGAAGGAGCGGCGGCCGATGAGCGTGCCGCGGGCGTTGTCCTGGATGGCTCCGGCGAGGATCTCGCTGGCCGAGGCCGACCCCTCGTCTATGAGCACCACAAGGGGCATGTACTTGTAGGAGCCGTGGCCGTTGCTCCTATACTCCTCACGGGGCGAGCGGCGTCCCTCGGTATAGACGATGAGGCGGTCGCGGGGCAGGAACTGGTTGGCTATCTCCACGGCCGAGTGGAGGTAGCCGCCGGTGTTGCCGCGCAGGTCGATGACCAGCTGCTGGAAGCCGTCCATCGACAGCTGGGCCAGGGCGATGAGCAGCTCCTCGTAGGTGTTGTCGCTGAAGCTCTTGATACGGACGTAGCCCGTGTCATCGTCGAGCATATAGGCGGCGGTGACGCTGTGGGTGACAATCTGGTCGCGGGTGACGGTGAAGTCGCGCACGTCTTTCTCGCCATAGCGCACCACGCCCAGCTTCACCTTCGTGCCCTGCGGGCCCTTCAGCTTGTGCATGGCCAGCTCGTTGGTGAGCGTCTCGCCGGTAAAGACGGAGTCGTCGACCAGCACAATCTTGTCGCCGGCAATGAGTCCGGCCTCCTCGGCAGGGCCTCCGGAGATGACGTTCTGCACACGCAGCGTGTCATTGCGGATGATGAACTCTATGCCCACGCCGGAGAACGAGCCGCGCAGGTCGTCGTTGGCCATCTCCACATCGCTGGCCGAGATGTAGACGGAGTGGGGGTCCAGCTCGCCGAGGATGAGGGGGATGGCTTTCTCCACCAGCGAAGGCACGTCGACGGAGTCCACATACTGGTCGTCGAGCATGTAGAGCAGGTTGGTCAGCTTGTTAGAGCCGGCGTTGATGATGTTCAGGCGGTTGCCCTGGAAATGGTTGCCATAGAACGTGCCTATGACGATGCCCACGATGGCGGCCAGCGCCAGCCAGAGGGGTATGAAACGGTTGGTCTTATTACTGCTCATATTTCTAGATATACTACTTCAATGCCTGCACGCTCCAGCAGCTCGATGCCGTCGGTGAGGCGGTATTTCTCGCCGTAGACCACGCGCCTGATGCCTGCCTGGATGATGAGCTTGGCACACTCTATGCAGGGCGAGGCGGTGATATAGATGGTGGCGCCGTCGCTGTTGTTCGAGCTGCGGGCCAGCTTGGTGATGGCGTTGGCCTCGGCATGCAGCACGTAGGGCTTCGACACGTTGTCCTCGTCCTCGCAGATGTTCTCGAAGCCTATCGGCGTGCCGTTATACCCGTCGCTGATGATCATCTTGTCCTTCACGACGAGGGCTCCCACCTGGCGGCGCTTGCAGTAGCTGTTCTCCGCCCAGATGCGGGCCATGCGCAGGTAGCGCTGGTCTAGCTTATTTTGCTTTTCGTTCATTTTCTGTTTTCTCTAAACAGCATGCAAAATTACGTCTTTTCTTTGAAATAAAGAAATTTTTTGCCCGTCTTTGCTTCTAATTAGATTATTTTTAGTATATTTGCACCGTGATTATTGATTTAAGAGAACAAGTATGAAGGAAAAGAATACATTGTCTTTGCTCTCCGCGACTGCGGAAATATCACCCGTTGATGCGCTTTGGGTGATAATACAGAGTCAGTCAAAAGCAGTTCGTAAAGCTTTGACCAGGCGACTTATTGAGGAAGAGCAGCGCACCAAATCCAAGCAGGAGGCATTGGTGAAGGATACGCTGACAAGGGCTTTTGAAGAGCTTCATGCCGGCAAGGTTTACGACGATGCCCGCTCCATGTTTAAGGATTAAAAGGAAGATACGTGAAAGTTACATTTAAATACCTTGCTGAATTTGAACGATTGGCAAAGGACTTGAGGAAGAAATACAAGTCCTTTAAAGATGATTACAATACTTTTTTGGATGAACTCGAACTAAACCCTTTCAGTGGAGAACCTCTTGGGCACCATACATATAAAAACCGAATGACAATCGCCTCGAAGGGAAAAGGTAAAAGCGGTGGAGCTCGTGTTATAACCTATAATATTAAAAAGATTACAGATGACGAGATTGTAATTACGCTTATGACTATCTATGATAAAAGCGACATCAGCAACGTATCGGATGCATACATTCGCAGCTTAGTGCAATCAATTGAGAATAAATGAACATGTAGAACTAAAAACGGGACACTTGTCAATAAGAAGGACATTCAATTATTGGTGGAAGATAATTATTGCTGTCCGATAAAACTTCGGTTTAATGTAGAAGCCATAAAAATGGGGGGCTATACCACCAACCAAGGCGCGAAGAAAGAAGGAACCAATGTGATAGAACTATCAAAGATGGCCTGCGAACGTGCAAATTTCTACGAATCGGATATTCAAGTCCGTCACAAAGAAATCATTGAAGGATTTATTGGGTATCTGCGAAAGAGCAAATTGTTGCTATAAGCTTAACGTTTGTGCAGCTGATGAGCCTGACAAATCACCTTAAGCGATTAGTCAGGCTCATTTCATTTCCCTCAGCACTTATTTCTTTTTAATTCCATTGCGTTTCAGTAGTGCGTCGATGGTAGGCTCACTGCCCTTGAAGTTCTTGTAGAGGGTCATGGGGTCTTCGGTGCCGCCACGCGAGAGGATGCAGTCGCGGAAGCGCTGGGCCGTCTTCTGGTCGAAGATGCCGTGGCGCTTGAACACGGCGAAGGCGTCGGCGTCGAGCACCTCGGCCCATTTATAGCTATAGTAGCCGGCGGCATAGCCTCCAGCCATGATGTGGGAGAACTGCGTGGTCATGCAGGTGTCCATGCGCTGCTTGCCAACGATGGCCTTCTCCCAGGCTTTCTTCTCGAAGGGGATGATGTCCTCGGTGAACTCGTCTTTCTTGGTGTAATAAGCCATGTCGAGCAGGCCGAAGCTGACCTGGCGCATACAAGCCGTGGCGGCCATGAAGTTGCGGCTGCGCACGATGCGGCGAATCAGCTCGTCGGGCAGGGGCTCGCCTGTCTGGTAGTGGAAGGCAAAGGTGCGGAGGAATTCCTTCTCCACAGCGAAGTTCTCCATGAACTGCGAGGGCAGCTCAACGAAGTCCCACAGCACGTTCGTACCGCTCAGACTCTCGAAGCGGCAGTCGGAGAACATGCCGTGCAGGGCGTGGCCGAACTCGTGGAGGAAGGTCTCCACCTCGCCCAGCGTCAGCAGGGCAGGCCGGTCGGGTGTAGGCTTCGTGAGGTTCATCACCACGCTGACGTGGGGACGGACGTTGAGCGGGTTCTCCTGATTCTTCCCCGGACGGGTCTTCTTGTACTGCTCCTGATACTGCGTCATCCAGGCACCACCCTGCTTGCCCTTACGGGGGTGGAAGTCGGCATAGAAGACGGCCAGGTAGGAGCCGTCGCGGTCGAACACCTCGTAGGCCTTCACGTCGGGATGGTAGACGGGGATGTCCTTGTTCTCCTTGAAGGTGATGCCATAGAGACGGGTGGCCAGGCCGAAGACACCGTCGATGACCCGCTCCAGCTGGAAGTAGGGGCGCAGCATCTCGGCGTCGATGTTATATTTCTTCAGCTTCAGCTTGTGGCTGTAGAAGCCAAGATCCCAAGGCTCTAATACGAGTGGAGAGTGGAGAGTGGAGGGTTGAGAGTTTGCTGCCGCAGCGGTTTCTGGCACGGTAGCAAACTCTAAACTCTCAGCTCTAAACTCTACACTGGCAAAGCGTCTCAGCTCCTCCATCTCCTTCTTGGCCGCAGGCTTGTAGGCATCCACCAGCTGGTTCAGCAGCCGGTAGACGCCACGCACGTTTTTCGCCATGCGGCGGCTGAGCACGTAGTCGGCAAAGGTCTTGTAGCCGAGCAGCTGGGCAATCTCGCGGCGCAGGTTGATGAGCCGCTGGCAGATGGCCAGGTTGTTGTTCTCGTTGTCGTGGATGCCCTTCGTGTTGTAGGCCATGTACATCTGCCGGCGCAGCTCCCGCTGGGTGCTGTAGGTCATGAAGGGCGAATAGCTGGGGGCGTCGAGGGTGAACACCCACCCCTCCTTCTGCTGCTCCCTGGCTTCCTGGGCCGCAGCGTCGATGGCCGTCTGGGGCAGGCCCTCCAGCTGCCGCTCGTCGGTGATGTGCAGGCTGAAAGCCTTGTTCTCCTTCAGCAGGTTCTGCGAGAACTGCAGCCCCAGCAGCGAAGCCTCCTCCGTCAGCTGGCGCAGGCGCTCCTTGTCCTCAGGCGAGAGCAGGGCACCACTGCGCACGAAGCCTTGGTAGCAGTCGTCCAGCAGCCGCTTCTCCTCGGGGGTGAGCTTGCGGTGGTGGCGGTGCACATATTTCACACGCTCGAAGAGCCGCTCGTTCAGCCGCATGTCGTTGGCATGCTTCGTCAGGATGGGACTCATCTTCTGGGCCAGCGCGTCCATCTCGTCGTTGGTCTCGGCAGAGAGGAGGTTGAAGAACACGGTGCTGACCCTATCCAGCAGGTCGTAGTAGCCCTCGCTGTCGTCCTCCTTATTAATAATAGTATTGTCGAAAGTGGGCTTCGCCGGGTTGTTGATGGTCTTCTCCAGATACTCCTCGTCGCGGCGTATGCCCTCCATGAAGGCTTCCTCATAGTCCTCCATGCGGATGCGGTCGAAGGGCACCGTGCCGTGCGGTGTCTTATAAGACTCATAGAAGGGATTCACCCTGTTGGAGGGGATTTGCTGTCCCCGATTCTCTTCACTCATGTAGCTTCACATTTTTTCAGCCTGCAAAATTACACAAAAGTTTGGAGTTCTCCAAACTTTTCTTTATCTTTGCACACAAAAAACTCAATTCACAATTACCAATATCTCATTTTCTCATTTTCTCAATATCTCATTTCCCCTATGAACCTGAATCTCACCGCTACCATCAAGATGCCTGAGCACACCCTGCGCCGGCAGGTCATCGACCTTTGCAACAAAACGGGAAAGCCGCTGCTGAAGCTTTCTACGAAAGACTATATGGACAACGGCCTTGGCCACCTCGTAGAGCAGTTCGACGGCCAGGCCGGCCTGGTGAACATCGAAGTGTTCAACGAGCTGCAGCACACCATCACGGGCTGGCCCGGCGGCAAGCCCGATGTCGACGACAGCACCCGCCCTGAGCGCGCCCGCCCCTACCCGAAGCGCGTCATCGTCTTCTCGCCCCATCCCGACGACGATGTCATCTCCATGGGCGGCACCATACGCCGGCTGATGCAGCAGAAGCACGACGTGCACATCGCCTACGAGACCAGCGGCGACATCGCCGTGGGCGACGAGGAGGTGCGGCGGTTCATGCACTTCATCAACGGCTTCAACATCATCTTCGCCAACGGCTCCGACGAGGTCATCAAGTACAGCTACCAGGTGGTGAAGAACTTCATCAGGAACAAGAAGCCCGGCGACCTCGACAACGAGCAGATTCTGCGCCTGAAGGGACTCATCCGCAGGGGAGAGGCCCGTCTGGCCTGCGAGTATAACGGAATAGACAGCAACCACATACATTTCCTCGACCTGCCTTTCTATGAGAGCGGGCGCATAGAGAAACTGCCCATGAGCGAGCGCGACGTCATCCCTATCCAGCAACTGCTGGCGGAGTTACAGCCCCACCAGATTTACGTCGCTGCCGACCTGGCCGACCCCCACGGCACCCACCGCAAGTGTACCGATGCCGTGCTGGCAGCCATCGACGAGGAGAAGAAAGCCGGGGCGGCGTGGCTCAGCGACTGCCGCGTGTGGATGTATCGCGGGGCATGGGCAGAATGGGACGTGGCCGACGTCGAGATGTGCGTGCCCATGAGCCCAGAGGAGCTGCGAGAGAAGCGCAACGCCATCCTGCGTCACCAGAGCCAGATGGAGAGCGCACCCTTCCTGGGCAACGACGAACGGCTGTTCTGGCAGCGCGCCGAAGACCGCAACCGCGAGACGGCCAAGCGCTACGACGACCTGGGGCTGGCATGCTATGAGGCTATGGAGGCTTTCGTGGAGTACACCAACTTCAAGTAGCCGCTGCCAGCCGTCAATGTATAGCTCCAGTAGGTAGCTTTGTTCATTGGCAACTTTCATTCCCGAAAAGGGTAGCACGCTCTAGCTCTGTTGATTTGCTACCAGAAGAACGCAAGAGTCCGAATCTTATATTAAAAAAAACAAGCGAATTAACATTTAAACACTATGCGTCAGCCCTGAAAAAGAGAAACCACCCCGAAAGACGTCGACATTCTGCCGATTATCACCCCGACGGAACGGAAAAAATTTTGCATAAACCTATGGAATCTACAAAAAAGCTTTGTCATTTCGTTTTTTTTGATTATTTTTGCAACGTCCTTTCAGCGAGTGCGACATCCCAACTCGCCAGCGATGCTAGCTAGGATGTCGTGTTCTCTGATGTAAAACGGTGTAAAAACCATTATAAAAAACAGCTGTTATGGAAAAGATTCGTCAGTTATTACCTGTAGGAACGACTCTCCAAGATCGTTATCGAATAGAGCAGCAGCTTGCATCAGGTGGTTTCGGTAACACATACGTGGTGACCAACATACGTTTTGACGAGCACTGGGCCATGAAAGAGTTTTTCATGAAAGGCATCAGCGAGCGCGACGATGACACCAGTGCAGTCAGCGTGGCCAGCGCCTCGAAGCCTCAGTTCGAGGCTCAACGAGAGAAGTTCAATAAAGAGGCACGCCGTCTGCACCGTCTGCGTCATCCGGGAATCGTGCATGTGGAAGACCTATTCGACGAGAACGACACCTCATACTATATTATGGACTACATCGGCGGTGGCTCGTTAGCAGAAGCCTTAAAGCGCCACGGTCCGTTTTCTGAGCAACGGGTGAGGCGACTGCTGCCCAATTTGCTTGATGCATTGGAATATGTCCATAACCAAGAAATGTGGCACCTTGACCTTAAGCCTGGCAATATCCTTCTTGATGAGGAAGGGAATCCTGTGCTTATCGATTTCGGCGCTAGCAAGCAGCTGGGGATGAGTGGGGCAAACTCCACATCTACCGCCATGACCTATACACAGGGCTATGCCCCTTCAGAGCAGGTAGACCAGAATCTTGACCGCATAGGCCCATGGACAGACCTCTACGCTCTCGGCGCCACACTTTATAATCTACTCACTGGCAACACCCCGCCCCTGGTGTCTGAGATTCAGGAAGCCGAGGCTGCTGCATTTATGTTTCCAGAAACCGTAAGCGGACAGATGCGTAAGCTCATTCTTTGGATGATGAATCCCAACCGGCGCAAACGGCCACAATCTGTTGCAGAGGTTCGGACATTCCTAAACATAGACACAACGAAGAGCAAACCAGAGGATACTACAGACAATGACAGCGATGGCACGATAATGCCTGAACACAAAGACAGTAATGAGCCAGAACCGTCTTTCCTTCAGCGTTTTTGGGAGAACTATAGAAAAGCAATTGTGTGTTGCATTGCAGCAGCATTAGCTATAGCACTTGCTATCGTGCTGTGGCCTATAGCTGAAACGGAACCAGCATCAGAAGATCCAGTTTCTACAGTCACATCGGTTATCAATGAGCCGATGACTTCTCCCATCGGCGACTATAGCTATACCGGCCCTGTGGATGAAAATGGTAAGCCTGACGGCAAAGGTGGGGCAATATTCTCCGATGGACGTTCTTACAACGGCTCTTTCGTCCATGGCATCATGCAAGGCAAAGATGCACGATTCCAGATGGGCAACGGAGACACCTTCGAGGGTGAGTTCCGCGATAATCGCTTCTATGAAGGGCGTTATACAATAAGCGAAGACGGAAGCTACTTTAAGGGTACCTTCAAGAATGGACAGCCCGACCAGGGCCAGTGGTACGACAAAAACGGTAACAGGATATGAGACAACTGATTTTCTTCAACAGTCGCGACAACCTGCTTCGGCTCGACATGGAGAGAATAGCCTATTTCGAGGCCGACGGCAACTACACAACCATTGTCACCAAGAACAAGCTGAAGGTGCAGGTGGGTATCAGCCTTTCTCGTATGGAGACCGCTCTTGGCGAACAATTGCGTGAAAATGCTTCGATATTCATGCGCATAGGCAAACGGTTCATCATCAACCGTGAGTTTATTTTCAACATCGACTGCGCGCACCAGCGACTTGTACTCACCGACATGGAGTCATTTGTTTACTCCCTGCCCATATCGAAAGATGCATTGAAGAAAATGAAGGATCTTTTAATTCTTTCACGCGTATGAATCTCTTCGAAATGACAATTGGCCGCGATGCCGAAGGCGGTAAACTCTGTGTTGTTGCAGGCGGAAAGAAGGTACTGGTTGGCGAGGCCGACAGCGTTCCCCGCAGCGTCGGTCGAGAGCATGTCTTGCTGACGGTAACCGACCGGGGACAGGTCATCCTGCAGAATGCCAATATCGAGAACGACCTCTATGTGAACAAATACCCGGTGGAGCGTAAGCGCATTGCCCATGGCGACCAGATTGAACTGGGAGCAGACCGCTTTCAGCTATCGTGGGAAGTTCTTGACAAGTTCTTCACGCTAGCTGACATACGCCCTTTGGAGCAAGTCTGGAAGGACTATCAGTCAAAGCGCCTGAGCCTGCAAATCAAAGAGCGCCGCTTCGGCGTGTTGCGCTCGGCAACAGGCATTCTCACCACGGCAGCCATGATTTTAGGATTCATGGAACTGGGAGGAGGTGCGGCAAACTCGCTGCGTCTCGTTCTCTATGGCGTCTCGTTTGCCGTAACACTCGTGTTCTTCATCATTGCCTGGCAGTCGGCTTCACGCATTCCCCTGCACCAGCAGCAGCTGGAAGAAGAGATACGCCAGCAATATTCATGCCCGTATTGTGGTGCTCTGTTCAACCTTCAAAGCTACGAACAACTGCGGCAGATGAAGAAATGTCCTCATTGTGGAGCTTTCTTTATCAAATAGCATTTGGGGGATTATTGAAATGTTCCCCAAAACAGCCGTTTCGTCACAAAAACAGGGCATTTGATGGAAAATGCTCCCAGAAATTTGGAAAAGCCGTCATCCAAGTTGTATCTTTGCAACACACAAAGAACATTATTAACCCCTTTAAAACCCTACAATCATGAATACTCAAGACGAGACCATCATCCGCGAAGGAAAGAACGGCGTAAAGACCGCCGCAGAACCTACTACCAATGGTAAGAAAAATGCTGCACAATGGCAGACGCTATCCATTGGCGGCGTGGTTGGAATAGCCCTTGGCATGGCGGCCACACACGCCACGGATGCTTTTGCTTCCACAGAAGCCGAAGAAGTCGGCAATGACAATCAGACTGCAGCAACAGAGGAATCATCTGTTGCTACTGAAATACATCAGGCCAGCGTAGACCAGGGACAATCTTTCTCCGAAGCCTTTGCTGCCGCCCGTGCCGAAGTGGGACCTGGTGGCGTGTTCCTTTGGCACGGCGGACTCTATGGCACCTACACTGCCGATGAGTGGCAAGCCATGAGCGATGCACAGAAAGACGAGTTTGCCCACAATGTGCAGCCCTTGTTAGGACAGCAGACGGTAGAGACGCAGCGCGTAGTGCATCAAACCGTCCACCGCCATGAAGAAGAAGAGACTCATGTCCACATCAGCGGCAATCAAACTGATACGCAATTGGAAGAAGAAGAACAAGAACTGCAAAATGAGCCTGAGGTGCACTTCCTGGGAGTGGATACCGAAGAAATCAATGGCCATACCATGAACTTTGGAATGATGTCGGTCGACGGGGTCAATGTAGCACTGGTCGATATGGACAACAACCAAGTGTTTGATGTCAGAGTCATAGACGAAAATCAAAACGGCAAAATTGAAGATGAAGAGATGGTAGACATCTCCGACCGTGGACTCACGGTAGAGGAATTCCAAACTCTCTCGATGCTGGACGAGATGGCAAGCCTGTCGAACCAAATGGAACAGGCAAACAATGTGCAGGAGGATCTTGCTCCCGACATGCCCGACTACATGAACGATGCAGATCTTGGAACTATCTGATTTAAAAAGCATTAAAAAAAATGAGCAGACTGCCACTTACCATCATCGGCCTGTTGCTTACGCTCTCCTCAGCCTATTGTCATACGTATATAGTTTGCGTGGGAGTGGCCGACTATCCGGGAGAAAAGAACGACTTGCGACTCAGTGCCACTGACGCACTGACCATGAGTGAGCTGTACAGCAAGAACGGCGATGCCACCGTGCGCCTCTTCCAGAATGAGGAGGCTACGGCGGCCAATGTCACCGCCGCCTTCTCACAGTTGTGCGGCCAGGCTGCTGCTGACGATGCCGTCATCTTCTTCTTCAGTGGTCATGGCATGCCGGGGACCTTTGTCTGCTATGATGCACAGCTACGCTACGATGAAGTGGTGAATGCGCTAAGCACCTCGGCGGCTAAGACGAAAATCATCTTCGCCGATGCCTGCTTTGCCGGGAAGGCACGCACCAGTAACCGCCGCCATGCCACGGCCGACGACTTTTCGCAGACCAGCGTGCTCTTCTTCCTCTCTTCGCGCACCGACGAGACATCAAAAGAAAACAGACTGATGCACAACAGTCTTTTCACTGCCTATCTCGAACGCGGGTTGCGAGGAGGTGCCGACACTAATCTCGACCGAACTATTACTGCCTATGAGCTCTTCTCCTTCGTCAGCGAGGGCGTGCAACAGAAATCGCGTCAGAAGCAGCACCCCGTCATGTGGGGCAGGTTTCCCGACGACATGCCGTTGATGAAGTGGTGAATACAATATGATGTTGTGACACAACATTATTAATATATAACTATGACAGAGAAGCGATACCCCGTAGGCATACAGACGTTCTCAGAGATCATCCGTGGCCGATACTATTACGCAGACAAGACCGATCTTGTGTGGAAATTGCAGAACTATGCCAAGTACATTTTCCTGAGTCGTCCCAGGCGCTTCGGCAAGTCGCTGCTATCTACCACGCTGGTATCTTTCTTCCGAGGAGAGCGCGAGCTGTTCGAAGGGCTGAAAATCAGCGAAATAGAGAAAGAGTGGAAGCAGCACCCCGTGATACACCTCGACCTGAGTATAGCTAAGAACCAACCTACTGCAGAAGCGCTAAGCGATAAGCTCATGTATATGATGACACCTTACAAGGATGAATATGGTAGTGATGAAGCAGAGAAGAGTCCGGGAATGATGCTACAGGGAGTCATCAAACGTGCATACGAAAAACGGGCTTCGCAGGTGGTCATCATCATTGACGAGTACGATGCCCCCTTGCTCGATGTGCTGCACGACGACAGCTGCCTAGACGACTACCGGAGGGTGATGCAGGAGTTCTACCTGCCCCTGAAGGCATCAGAAGCCTTGATAAGGTTCTGCTTCATCACCGGCATCACCAAATTCTCGCAGCTCAGCATCTTCTCTACTATCAACAACCTGACAAACATCACCATGCTGCCAAAGTTTGCTACCATCTGCGGCATCACAGATCAGGAGTTGACCACCGTCATGGCCGACGGCATCGGTGCCTTGGCAGAGAAGTTTGGCATCACGCAGCAGGAGATGCACGCCAAACTGCAGCAGCGCTACGACGGCTACCATTTCGCAGAGGACAGCGAGGGTGTCTACAATCCCTACAGTTTGCTGAACGCATTGCTCAACGAGAAACTTAACAACTACTGGTTTGACACAGGCACGCCTTCTTTCCTAATCCAACAGATGCGGCGTTTCCGAACCGACATTACGGCGATTGACAACATTGAAGTACCTGCGACAGCATTCGACCGTCCCACCGAGGCTATGACCAGTGCGCTGCCACTGCTCTACCAGTCTGGCTACCTTACTATTAAGAACTACGACAACGAAGCGATGCTCTACACCCTCTCCATTCCCAACCAAGAAGTGCGCGTGGGATTCTCCGACGGTCTGCTTCCCGTCTTCACGGGAATGAACGGAGCTTCTGTGCAGACTGGATTCGCACTGAAATTCTGGCGTGCCTTGAAGCAGGGCGATGCAGACCTGGCCATGCGTGAGCTGCAGGCATATATGGCAGGTCTGCCCTACGTGGAGGGTTTCAAGAAGAAACTAGCCGAGGCGGCATCGGCAGAGGGTTTTTATGAGTATACGCTCTATCTCATCTTCTCCATGCTCAACGTGTATGTACGCACACAGGTGAAATGCGCTGGCGGTAGGGTTGATATGGTAGTGTGGATGCCCGATGCCATTTATGTCTTTGAAATGAAGCGCGACCAGTGTGCACATCAGGCACTGCAACAGATTGACGACAGAGGCTATGCCATACCCTTTCAGACGGATGGACGGAAGGTGGTGAAAGTGGGCGTTCGTTTCAATGCCGACACCCGAGTGCCAGAGGAGTGGGAGATTATGTAAATCCAGAAATCTCGATAACTACCAATTCAATAATATGATGAAAACTAAAAAAACCAGAACCTTGTGCCTCATGGCACTCTTCCTCCTGCCGCTGCTCACCGGGCAAGCACAGGACGTAGTGGTACGCCGCAACACCACCACGACAACGACGACCACCACCACGACTTCAGTAAGCCGCAAGCCGCAAGACCGTGTGGTCAAGCCTCCAAAGCCTAAGGTCACAACAGGCACACTCTCCATCACCAGCACGCCCTCAGGAGCTGTAGTGAAAATTGACGGTAAATACAAGGGTGAGACGCCGCTGACGCTTGAAAAACTGAACGCAGGCAGCTACAGCGTCACCTTCAGCCAGGAGGGATACGACTCGCAGACTCAGAAGGTCACCATCTCAGCTGGAAAAAACGCCACTTGCAGTGCCACGCTGAAAAAGAAACAAAGCCAACAGCCAGTTGTGCAGCAGCCTACCCCCCAAAATGTAACCACCACACCCACCTCGGACATACAGACATTTTCCGCAGGTGGCGTGACATTTAGGATGGTCAGGGTGGAAGGCGGTTCTTTTACTATGGGTGCCACCTCTGAACAGGGGAGCGTGGCAAAGTCTGACGAGTCGCCTGTTCACCGAGTAACGCTTTCCACTTACTACATCGGTGAGACGGAAGTAACACAGGCGCTGTGGGAGGCGGTTATGGGTAACAATCCCTCCAACTTCAAGGGGGCAAATCTCCCTGTTGAGCAAGTTTCCTGGGAGGATTGCCAGAATTTCATCCGCGAGCTGAACAGGATGACCGGAAAGCGCTTCCGCCTTCCCACCGAAGCGGAATGGGAGTATGCTGCACGTGGCGGCAACAAGAGCCAAGGCTGCAAATACAGCGGCAGCAATGCCATCGACAAGGTGGCCTGGTACACGAATAATAGCGGCAACAAAAAGCATGAAGTGCGGACAAAGTCGCCAAATGAACTCAGCATCTACGATATGAGCGGGAACGTGTGGGAGTGGTGTCAGGACTGGTACCGCAGCTACGATGCTTCTTCCCAGACCAATCCCTCTGGACCTTCTACGGGCTCTGGCCGCGTGAACCGTGGCGGCGGCTGGAACGGCAATGCCAGAGGCTGCCGTGTGTCGGACCGGAGCAACGGCGCGCCTAGCAGCCGGAGCCGCAACCTCGGGCTGCGCCTTGCCCTGTAGTTCATACCCTTCATAACAATTCGGCTCTTGCCTTGGTCTTGTGCTCAAAAGGCGGCCCTAAAGGCCGCCAAAAGAGCACAAGCCAGGCAAGGCCGC
>JAILFU010000087.1 GCA_024697405.1 Prevotella sp. | reverse complement strand
CCTCATCAACGAAATCCTCATTCCAGCTCTTCAGAACCCTGGCTGCCAGACGGCGACCCACAGTCTTCTTCAAAGCACTCTTGTTGACCTTCACTTCCTCAGCAAGACCGAAGATCTCGAGGATGTCCTTATCGTTCTCGTAGCCGATGGCACGAAGCAGCGTCGTCACGGGCAACTTCTTCTTACGGTCGATATAGGCGTACATCACATTGTTGATGTCGGTGGCAAACTCTATCCACGAACCCTTGAAGGGGATGATACGTGCGGAGTAGAGCAGCGTGCCGTTGGCGTGAACGTTCTGTCCGAAGAACACACCGGGAGAACGATGCAGCTGCGAAACGACTACACGTTCAGCACCGTTAATGACAAACGTGCCGTTGGCCGTCATATAAGGGATGGGGCCCAGGAACACGTCCTGAATCACCGTGCCGAAATCCTCATGGTCAGGGTCGGTACAGTAGAGCTTCAGTTTGGCTTTCAAGGGTACGCTATACGTCAGGCCGCGCTCCAGGCACTCTTCAATTGTGTAACGGGGCGGGTCAATATAGTAGTCCAGGAACTCAAGGACAAAGTTGTTGCGAGTATCGGTGATAGGGAAGTTCTCAGAGAACACCTTATACAGACCGTCGTTCTTGCGTTCCTCTGGAGGAGTGTCCAGCTGTAAGAAGTCCTGGAAAGACTTTAACTGCACGTCGAGGAAATCAGGCAATGGCATAGGGTTCTTCACACTGCCAAAGTTGATTCTGTTGTCTATTACTTTCGATGCCATAAGTTTTTTGTTTTTCTAGAGTTTCTAGCTCTTCTAGTGTTTCTAGTTCTTCTAGATTATCTAGGCTAACTAGAAAATCTAGCGTTAAAGAGACGAAAAAGTTGGGATCCCTCTACTGGAGGGCTCCCAACCAAGAGTTATTGAAGTGCTTCAGTAATTACTTCAGCTCAACCTCGGCACCAGCGGCCTCGATGGTCTTCTTCAGGTTCTCAGCCTCTTCCTTCGACAGGCCTTCCTTCACAGTTGCGGGAGCACCGTCAACCAGGTCCTTTGCCTCCTTCAGGCCAAGACCACAAGCTTCCTTCACGGCCTTCACAACCTGGAGCTTAGCGGCACCTGCCGACTTCAGAACCACGTCGAAAGAGGTCTTCTCCTCAGCAGCCTCAGCGGCACCGCCTGCAGCGGGACCAGCAGCAACTGCAACAGCTGCAGCTGCAGGCTCAATTCCATACTCGTCCTTCAGGACTGTTGCCAACTCGTTAACTTCCTTCACAGTCAGGTTAACCAACTGCTCAGCAATAGCTTTAATGTCTGCCATTTTATTTAAATGATTTAATTGTTTTTAATGTTAATGAATTTGTCTTTGCTCGCTTATTGGTTACGCTCAGCGATTGCGTCAAGCAGCCCGTGAATCTTGCCACCGGCGTTCAGGGCGGAAACAACGTTCTTGATAGGCGACTGCAGCAAAGCCACAACATCGGCAATCAGCTCGTTCTTGCTCTTGATGGCCACCAGCTCGTCGAGCTTGTCGGCGCCCACGAAGAAGCTCTCCTCGGCATAAGCACCCTTCAGTGCGGGGATGCCTTCCTTCACATAATCCTTGATGAGTTTGGCAGGTACATTAGCCGTCTCTGCGAACATCACGGCCGTGTTACCCTTCAGGCACTCATAGAGAGGCGAAAAGTCGATATCAGAAGCTTCGAAGGCTTTGTGAAGAAGGGTGTTCTTCACTACGAGCAACTTGATGTCGTTCTTGAAGCACTTACGGCGCAGGTCACTGGTCTTCTCGGCGTTCAGACCCGTCAGGTCAACCAAGTAGAAGTGAGGATAGGCCTTCAGCTTCTCGCCAAGCTCTACAATGATAGTATCTTTTAATTCCTTTTTCATTTGAACATTCGATTAATTCGTTACACTCGTTGTCTTATTCAACTGATTTAGGATCTACCTTGATACCTCTACTCATCGTGCTTGAAACAAAGATACTCTTGATATAGGTGCCCTTGGCAGCAGCAGGCTTCAGCTTGATAATGGTGGAGATGAACTCCTTCGCATTCTCAAAAATCTGGTCAGGAGTGAAGGTGATCTTGCCGATAGAGGTATGCACGATACCTGTCTTGTCTACCTTGAAGTCAATCTTACCCTGCTTAACTTCCTTTACTGCCTTAGCAACATCCATTGTCACAGTACCACTCTTCGGGTTAGGCATCAAGCCACGAGGACCGAGTACACGACCCAAGGGACCCAGCTTACCCATGCATGAGGGCATAGTGATAATCACATCAACGTCAGTCCAACCACCCTTGATCTTCTCGATATACTCGTCAAGACCTACGTAGTCGGCACCGGCTTCCTTGGCGGCTGCCTCCTGATCAGGAGTGCAAAGGGCGAGCACACGCGTCACCTTACCAGTTCCGTTCGGCAGCGACACAACGCCACGAACCATCTGGTTGGCCTTACGCGGGTCAACACCCAGGCGTACATCGATATCAACAGAAGCCTCGAACTTGGTCGTGGTAATAGCCTTGACCAACTCGGCTGCCTCTCTCAAGGTGTATGCTTTCCCTGCTTCAATCTTGTCAGCTACCAACTTTTGATTTCTTGTCAGTTTACTCATTGTCTTTAAGAATTGAAGTTATTTTTATTTACCAGGGAACTCCCCTTGAACCGTGATACCCATGCTACGAGCCGTACCGGCAATCACCTTCATGGCTGATTCCACGGTAAAGCAGTTCAGGTCCGCCAGCTTGTCCTCAGCGATGGCACGCACCTGATCCCAGGTCACGCTGGCCACCTTCTGACGGTTGGGCTGTGACGAACCGCTCTTCACCTTGGCAGCCTCCAACAGCTGTACTGCTGCGGGGGGAGTCTTGATGACGAACGTGAACGACTTGTCGGCATAGTAAGTGATAACGACAGGAAGAATCTTACCTGCCTTATCCTGGGTTCTGGCGTTGAACTCTTTGCCGAATCCCATGATGTTGATTCCCTTCGAACCCAGAGCAGGTCCTACGGGAGGCGAGGGATTTGCAGCGCCACCTTTAATCTGTAATTTGATTAATCCAGCAACTTCTTTAGCCATTGTTTGTTTCTAATTATAATTGATTGTCATATAAGTCAGGGATTGGAAGCCTCCCATGACCGTATACTCGAACGGGTG
>JAILFU010000082.1 GCA_024697405.1 Prevotella sp. | reverse complement strand
GCCTTGCGGTCGAGCGGCATCTCGAAAGCGCCGGTGAGGTCGATGTCGCCCCGGCCGTCGATGGCCTGTCCGAGGGGGTTGATGACGCGTCCCAGCATGTTGTCGTTCACCCGGATGCTGGCAATGCGGCGGGTGCGCTTCACTACCATGCCTTCCTTGATGCCCGATGTCGTGCCGAGCAGCACGCAGCCCACGTTGTCCTCTTCGAGGTTCATCACAATGGCTATGGTGCCGTTCTCAAACTCCAGCAGCTCGTTGGCCTCGGCATTGCGCAGGCCATAGATGCGGGCCACGCCGTCGCTGACGGTAAGCACAGTACCCACCTCGTCGAACTGCTGGCTGTTGCTGATGCCTTTCAGCTGGTCGAGCAGCACTTGGGAGACTTCGCTTGGTTTGATTTTATCTGACATAATTCTTATTTATTCAAGTTTCGCTAGTTCTATTTAACCACAGATTACACAGATTTCACAGATTTTTTGCTTCACATGGTTGTCGCTATTTCACTGATTTCATCTTGATTTCATAGATTAGCTGCGCCGCATGGAATCTGTGTCATCCAAACAGCATCGCGGTTTGGCCGCTCCAGTCGAAAGAAAATCCTTCAAATCTGTGCCATCTGTGGTCGTTTTCATACTTCAGAAAGTTGAGTTGTTTACGATTTACAATTGTAAAAATGGTCAATGTGCCAAGGAGTTAAGGATGTTGTTGAGCTGCGACTTCACACTGCCGTCCATGCGGTAGGTGTCGTACTCGAGGATGAAGCCGCCGATGATGTCGGGGTTCACCTCGGTCTCAAACTCCACTGTCCCCTTGGTCTTGCTTTCCACCATCTGGCGCATCTTCTGCTCAGTGTCGGGCGAGACGGCCACGGCGGTGGTCAGTTTTCCACGGATGATGTTCTTCTGCTGTCGATAGAGCGTGACATACGAGTTGGCCATGAACTGTATCATGTTCTCGCGGTCTTCCTTGAGCACCAACGCCACAAAGGCCTTGGCCAGAGCCGACGCCTTGTCGCCTCCGACGGCCGTGAGCAGGAGCATTTCCTTCTTCTCCTTGGCCAGCATGGGGTTGTCTATCGTCTGCCGCAGCTCGGGCACCTCGACATAGCTCCTGGCCAGCAGCTGCATCTCCTGATACACCTGTTGGTCGAGCTTCAGGTCGACGGCACTCTTGAGCAACGCCCTGGCGTAACGTACCGAAATGATTCCTATATCCATGAACTGATAGATTAAATAATCACGGTGTTACTGCTTGTTGACATCATCCAGCATACGGTTGATGAGATCCATCTGCGCCTTGTCGCCCTGAAGGTTCTGCTTGAGCACCTTCTCGGCAATCTCAACACTCAGGGTAGCCACTTGCTTGCGGATATCGGCGATGGCGGCCTTCTTCTCCTGCTCTATCTCTGCCTTGGCATCGCTGAGCAGGCGGGCGCCCTCCTCGCGGGCTTTCACCTGTGCCTGGGCTACAATGGCTTCACGCGTCTCGGCAGCTTCTTTCAGAATCTGCGCCTGCTTCTCGCGAGCCTCCTGTAGGATGGATTCACCTTCTTTCTGTATATTGGCCAGCCGCTCGTTCGCCTCGTGAGCCTTGCGCAGCGAGTCGTCGATGAAAGCCTTGCGCTCCTTCACCATGTTCGTGATGACAGGAAAGCCGAACTTCCAAAGGATGAACAGCACCACCAGGAATGTCAGCGACATCCAGAACAGCAGGCCTGTACTCGGAACCAATAAATCCATAATGCTGATGTTTAGGAGTTGAGGAGTAAGGAGTTGAGGAGGTAATGTTAGGTTACCTATACCGCATCCTTGTCCTGTTTCTCCATGTTTTACTACTCATTAACTGTGGAATGAAAGAGAGAACAGGTATTCTACTATACCTCCTCCACTCCTTACTCCACAACTCCTTCTATTAGATGCAGAGGAAGGCGATGACGGCTGCGAACAGGGCCACGCCCTCGATGAGAGCGGCTGCCACAATCATGTTGGTGAAGAGCTTGCTCATCACCTCCGGCTGACGTGCCATAGCATCCATGGCCTGACCGCCAATCTTACCAATTCCCAAACCAGCACCAATGGCTGCGAGACCTGCGCCTACTGCGGCACCCAACTTTGCTACGCCTTCTACGGCTAATAATGTTGTAATCATAGTTGTTTAATGTTTTGTTGTTAATATTTTGTTTTGTTTCTATTTCTTGAATAGCTGACGGGGAAACCGCCAGGCAGAGAATCACTCATGGGCAGGCTCCACCTTGGCCAGCCCGATGAACACGGCCGAAAGCATGGTGAACACCATGGCCTGGATGAAGCACACCAGGCACTCGAGGCACATCATGAAGATGCTCATGACGATGGACAGCCCCGACATGGAGAGCTGCACGGCCACGGCCTGCGAGGCCACAAGGAAGATGATGCACGTGATGGCCACCGCGATGGCATGTCCGGCCATCATGTTGGCAAAGAGTCGGATCATCAGGGCGAAGGGCTTGGTGAAGATTCCCACGAACTCGATAATCGGGATGATGGGAGCGGGGAATTTCAGCCAGGTAGGCACATCGGGCCAGAAGATGTCCTTCCAGTAGTGCTTGTTGCCCGAGAACTGCACGATGATGAACGTGCAGAGCGCCAGGAAGAACGTCACGGCGATGTTGCCCGTCACGTTGCCCGAGCCTGGAGGGAACGGTATGAGTCCCATCACGTTGCAGGTGAAGATGAAGAAGAAGCAGGTCAGCAGATAGGGGGTGTACTTCTCGTAGCCCTTACCCACGCCCGGCTTGATGATCTCATCCACGATATACATCACCAGCATCTCGATGAACCCTACGAATCCGCCCGGAGCGGCATCGCTGGCCTTACGCTTCTTGTACCAACGGGCGCAGCCCAGCACGATGCACACCAGCAGGATGACATTGATGAACATCACAGCCACGGTCTTCGTGATGGAGAGGTCGAGGACGGGAGAACCGTTCTCCACAATCTTGCCGGCGTTTTCGCCCTCGGTGGCAATGGCCAGCCCTTGGATGTCGGCAGGAGCATCGCCCTTCACATGGCGCAGCCCGTCGGCACCGGCATGGTGCTCGAAGCGCGACGAGCAGAACACGTGCCATCCCGTGGAACTCTTCACGATGACCGGCAGGGGGATGACCAGCGGCTCCTTACCCTCGCCCAGGTCGGTGATATGCCATTCATGCGAATCCTTGATATGCTCCAGCACTACTTCCTTGGCCGAGAAGTCGTCGGCCTTTGCCGCCGGCATGACCGCAAGCAGCAGAAGGAGTATGCAGAGCCATCGTTTCAGTTTACTATTCATCATTCTCAAATCTCAATTCTCAAATCTTAGTGTCTTAATTTCAGTGTCACCACCATCATCACCACATACATTATTATAATAGTAAGGGCGAAGCGCAGGGAGTCTTCCCTGTCCGAGGCGATGAGGAGCACATAGAGCGCGACGGCTGTGCCGACGAGCAACATGCGTACTGTTGCCATGATGAGGTAGAAGTGTGCCAGGTGTTCGGGTGAGTGACGCTTCACCACGTCGTAGCCTTTCACGTAGGCCAGTCCCAGCAGGGTCATCAGCAGCGCAGAGAGAAAGATTTCAATGGCCAAATCTCAAATATCAATTCTCAATTCTCAGCTCACTCCATCTTCTCTACGCAAATAGAGACCTCGTTCTTCTGCACGGCCACAAAGCCGCCCATGACCTCCAGCTGCTGGCCGTTGAATTCGACGACGCCTTTCTGCAGCGATGAGATGATGGGGGCATGGCCGGTGAGAATCTCGAAGTTTCCCTGCATGCCAGGCACCTTCACGCTCTCCACCTCGCCGGTGAATTCTATCCTCTCGGGAGATACAATCTTCAGCTTTAGCATTCTCTGTTATTTACGATTTACGAATCGACAATTTACTTCCTTATTTTGACGATTTGCGGTATCTTGCAACTAACGTTGATTAGCCGTTGGCAGCCTCCAACAGTTTCTTGGCCTTCTCCTTGGCATCTTCAATAGTTCCCACATTGAGGAATGCCTGTTCGGGCAGGTCGTCCACCTCGCCGTTGAGGATGGCGTTGAAGCCCTTGATGGTGTCCTCGATAGAGACCATCACGCCTGGCAGACCCGTGAACTGGGAAGCCACCGTGAACGGCTGGGAAAGGAAGCGCTGCACGCGGCGAGCGCGGTTCACCGTCAGCTTGTCCTCGTCGCTCAGCTCGTCCATGCCCAGGATGGCGATGATGTCCTGCAGCTCCTTATAGCGCTGCAGAATCTCCTTCACACGCTGTGCACAGTCGTAGTGCTCCTTGCCCACGATAAGCGGGTCGAGGATGCGGGAGGTAGAGCCCAGCGGGTCGACGGCGGGATAGATGCCCAGTCCGGCAATCTTTCGGTCGAGCACCGTCGTGGCATCCAGATGGGTGAACGTCGTGGCGGGAGCGGGGTCTGTCAGGTCGTCGGCAGGCACATACACTGCCTGTACCGAAGTGATAGATCCTTTCTTCGTCGAGGTGATGCGCTCCTGCATGGCACCCATCTCAGAGGCCAGCGTCGGCTGATAGCCCACAGCACTCGGCATACGTCCCAGCAGTGCCGACACCTCAGAGCCTGCCTGCGTGAAGCGGAAGATGTTGTCGATGAAGAACAGGATATCGGCAGCACCGCCGTCCTTACCGCCGCCGTCGCGGAAGCTCTCGGCCACCGTCAGTCCGGAGAGGGCCACTGAGGCACGTGCGCCAGGCGGCTCGTTCATCTGTCCATAAACCAGCGTGGCCTGGCTCTTCTTCAGCTCCTCAGGGTCGACGAGCGACAAGTCCCACTTGCCTTCTTCCATTGCCTTGAGGAACTTCTCACCGTAGCGGATGACGCCGCTCTCAATCATTTCCCTGATCAGGTCGTTGCCCTCACGGGTGCGCTCGCCTACTCCGGCAAACACCGAGAAGCCGTCGTGCCCCTTGGCAATGTTGTTGATCAACTCCATGATGAGCACCGTCTTGCCCACGCCGGCACCGCCGAAGAGTCCGATCTTACCACCCTTCATATAAGGCTCGAGCAGGTCGATGACCTTGATGCCGGTGGTCAGGATTTCCTTCTTCGTCGACAGCTCCTCGAATGTGGGAGCCTCGCGGTGGATGGGGTACGCGCCCTTCATGTCAAGCTGGTTCATGCCGTCGATGGGCTGGCCTATCACGTTCAGCATGCGTCCCTTGATCTGGTCGCCGGAGGGCATGCGGATGGGTGAACCCAGAGGCACGGCCTCCAGCCCGCGCTGCAGACCGTCGGTATTGTCCATAGCCACGCAGCGCACGGTGTCTTCACCGATGTGCTGCTGCACCTCGACAATCAGCTCGCGGCCCTCGCCGCGGTCAATGCGCAGAGCCTCGTGAATCTTCGGCAGCACCTTCTCAGCATCCAGCCCCTTCGTGTCGAAGAAGACATCAATGACGGGGCCGATAATCTGGCTGATGCGTCCTGTAATCTGTGACATAAGCTAATTTGTTTTTATAGTTTTTACTTATTGTTTTTTCAATTGTCGGCAAAGATAGTCATTTTTTTCCAAACGTCCAAATGCTTTCGGGAAAAAATGCAAACATTTTTCTCCTTCATGTCCTAGAAGGAGAAAAAGGCCTGTCTTCCCTACTCCTCCATCAGCTTGCGGTAGCGGCTGCGCTTGGGTTCCTCCAGGCCTAGTCGCTGTGCCTTGTTGGCTTCATACTCCGAGTAGTTGCCCTCGAAGAAGAACACGTTGCTGCCCTCCTGTCCTGGGGACTCCGAAGCCGTCTGAGCGGCGGGAGCGCTCTCAAAAGCGAGGATATGCGTGCAGATACGGTCGAGGAACCAGCGGTCGTGGCTGATGACGACAGCGCAGCCGGCAAAGCTTTCAAGTCCTTCCTCCAGTGCCCGTAATGTGTTGACATCTATATCGTTGGTAGGCTCGTCTAAAAGCAAAACATTACCCTCCTGTTTCAAGGCGACGGCCAACTGCAGGCGGTTGCGCTCGCCTCCCGACAGCACGCCGCATTTCTTCTCCTGGTCCACTCCACTGAAATTAAAGCGGCTGAGATAGGCACGGGCATTGATGTCACGCCCGCCCATACGGATGGTCTCGTTGCCGCCGCTCACCACCTGGTAGACGCTCTTCGTGGGGTCGATGTCCTTATGCTGCTGGTCCACATAGCTCAGCTTCACCGTCTCGCCGATGCTGAAGGTGCCGGCATCGGGCTGCTCCATGCCCATGATGAGCCGGAACAGCGTGGTCTTGCCCGCACCGTTGGGGCCGATGACACCCACAATGCCGTTGGGCGGGAGTACGAAATTCAGGTCTTTGAAGAGCGGCTTCTCCGGATAGGACTTCGCCACATGCTCGGCCTCGATGACCTTGTTGCCCAGCCGGGGGCCGTTGGGTATGAAAATCTCCAGCCGCTCCTCGCGTTCCTTCTGTTCCTCGTTCAGCATCTTGTCGTAGCTGTTCAGACGGGCCTTGCCCTTGGCGTGGCGGGCCTTCGGCGCCATGCGCACCCACTCCAGCTCACGCTCCAGCGTCTTGCGCCGTTTCGAGGCCGTCTTCTCCTCCAGTGCCAGCCGCTGGCTCTTCTGCTCCAGCCACGAGGAGTAGTTCCCCTTCCAGGGGATGCCCTCTCCACGGTCCAGCTCCAGGATCCATTCAGCCACGTCGTCGAGGAAATAGCGGTCGTGGGTAACGGCTATGACGGTGCCCTCATACTGCTGCAGATGCTGCTCCAGCCAGTCTATCGACTCTGCATCGAGGTGGTTGGTAGGCTCGTCGAGCAACAGCACGTCGGGTTTCTGCAACAGCAGACGGCAGAGGGCTACTCGGCGGCGCTCGCCACCGGAGAGGTTCTTCACGCTCCAGTCGCCCGGCGGACAGCTGAGCGCAGCCATGGCGCGGTCGAGCTTCGAGTCCATGTTCCAGGCGTCGGTGGCGTCGATGATGTCCTGCAGCTCCGCCTGTCGGGCCATGAGCTTGTCCATCTTGTCGGGGTCTTCGTAATATTCGGGCAAGCCGAATTTCACGTTGATGTCGTCATATTCGGCCAGGGCGTCGTAGACATGCTGCACGCCCTCCATCACGTTCTCCTTGACGGTCTTCTCCTCGTTGAGTGGCGGATCCTGCGGCAGATAGCCCACGCTGTAGCCCGGACTCCACACCACGTTGCCCTGATACTGCTGGTCCAGCCCCGCGATAATCTTCATCAGCGTCGACTTACCAGCGCCGTTCAGGCCGATGATGCCAATCTTCGCCCCGTAGAAGAAGCTCAGGTAAATGTTCTTGAGCACTTGTTTCTGGTTCTGCTGAATGGTCTTGCTCACTCCGACCATCGAGAAAATCACCTTCTTGTCGTCAACGGTTGCCATATCTTTCTGTTTTATTGGTTAGTCCATTCTGTCGCGGTAGTCCTCATAGCCATACTCCCGGAGCATCTCCAGCCGTCCGTCCTCATGAAGCATGGCGATAGCGGGATGGGAGATGCCGTTGAACATGTTGGTCTTCACCGTGGTATAGTGAATCATGTCCTCGAAGATAATCTCCTCGCCCGGCTGCAGCTCGTGGTCAAACTTCCACGAACCCATGAAATCGCCGCTCAGGCAGCTGTTGCCCCCCAAACGGTACACATGATGGCCATTCACCACTGAACATTGGTCAATGGTCTCCGCCCCACGCACGTCGGGCATATAGGGCATCTCCAGACAGTCAGGCATGTGGCAGGTGAAGCTCACGTCGAGGATGGCGGTGCGAATGCCCTTGTCCTCCACGATGTCCACCACATGGCTCACCAGCGGTCCCGTCTGCCAGGCGAAGGCGCTGCCCGGCTCCAGGATGATCTTCAGCCAGGGATAGCGCTCATGCAGCCCCTTCATCAGGCTAACGAGCAGCTCCACATCGTAGTCCCTGCGCGTCATCAGGTGCCCGCCGCCCAGGTTGAGCCATTTCAGCTGCGGGAACCATCGTGCGAACTTATCCTCTATGTGCACCAGCGTGCGCTGCAGCACATCGGCTCCGCTCTCACAATGGCAGTGGCAGTGGAAACCCTCCACGTCGGCAGGCAACTGGGGCGGAAGCTTGTCGGCAGTCACGCCGAAACGGGTGCCGGGGGCACAGGGATTATATAATAATGTGCCCACCTCGCTGTATTCAGGATTCACCCTCAGCCCGATGCTGACTTTCTGCCCCACCCTTTCGTGGAAGCGCTCGTACTGCGAGAGCGAGTTGAACGTCAGATGGCTGGAGCAGGCGGCTATCTCGTCAATTTCCCTGTCGGTATAGGCTGGCGAATAAGTATGCGCAGGAGCACCAAACGTCTCCTTGGCCAGCCGGGCCTCAGAAAGCGAGCTGGCCGTGGTGGCACTGATGTACTCGCGGAAGACGGGGAACGTCTTCCACAGGGCATACGCCTTGAAGGCAAGAATAATCTCCACGTCGGCCCGACGGGCCACATCGGCAATAAGCCGCAGGTTCCTCCGCAGCTTCTCCTCCTCAATAATATATACAGGACCTTCCATGTAGTAAAACGGGATAACGAGATTTCGAAATAACGGGATTCGGGATATCGAAACATCGAAATATCGAGATATCGAAATTTCGAAATTTCGAGATGTCGAGATGTCGAGATGTCGAGATGTCGAAATTTCGAGATGTCGAGATGTCGAAATGTCGATTATCAACGACCTTAATACACCCTCGGCCCGAAGATGGCCGTGCCTATTCTCACCATGGTGGAACGGTGGTTCACGGCGATGGAGTAGTCGTCGCTCATGCCCCACGAGCGTTCGCAGAATTCCGGGTCATCGGCAAAGAAGCCTGCCTTCACCTCGTCGAAGAAGTCGGCCGCCGTCTGGAACTCACGGGCAATCTGCCCTTCGTCGTCCACATTCGACGCCATCATCATCAGCCCGCAGATGCGCACATGCTCCATCTGCCGCCATTCGCCGCCTGCCAGCAGCGCGCGACAGTCATCGGGTGTCAGTCCGTATTTAGTGGCCTCCTCGGCGATGTGCAGCTCCAGCAGCACCTTGACGGTTCTTTCCACCTTTGCCGCCTGCTTCTCAATTTCGCGCAGCAGCTTCAGCGAGTCCACGGCCTCAATCATCGTGATATAGGGCACAATATACTTCACCTTGTTCGTCTGCAGGTGGCCGATGAAATGCCATTCGATGTCCTTGGGCAGCACGGTATGCTTCTCGCGTATCTCCTGTTCGTGGCTCTCGCCGAAGACGCGCTGGCCTTCCTCGTAGGCTGCCATGATATACTCAGCGGGATGGTACTTGCTGATGGCCACCAGCCGCACGCCCGGAGGCAGCGTTTCAAGCACGCCGTGCAGTCGTTCCTTCACCGGATACATCACGCCACCTCCTCCTGCGGGTCGTTCTGCTCATTCTTCCTGTACTCGTAGACGTCCATCAGCTTGGTCTCTGCCAGCGACACTATGACATAGTCAATCATCGTGCCGCCCATCACCTCGTCGATGTTCTTGAGCGCGCCATGCAGGGTGGATGCCTGCACCAGATAGTTCACGGCGCTGCGTTTCTCCTTTTCGGTCTTCTCGTCTATGGTGATGAATTCCAGCTTGGCCTTGTACCAGCGGTCGTCATTCTCATTCTCGCTGAAGAATATCTCCTTATAGGTAGCCTTCTTGATGTCATCGACCTCAAACACGCCGCTGATGTAGCTCGACATCTCTTCCATGATGCGGCGCTCGGCCTCGGTAAAGCTGAGCGCGTCGACGGTGTAGGTTTCCGACACTTTCTTCTGCAAACCGTCATCCATCGTCTTCTCGTACTTGATGCGGCATTCAAACCAGATTGCTGTTCTGCTTCTCATTATAATTATAATTTGATAATTTACTATTCTCCTTATTTGGCTGGCGTACTTGCTCCTCAGAACCCATTCTCCCTGTCTTCTCTCCCCAATGGACGACCGGCAAGCCTGCGGCACGAGGGAGGAGCATTTCTCCTTTTGGGGAGGTTAGCAGGTACGCCTGATTCTCATTCCTCCTCACTCTTCGTCATGCTGCCGTAGCGGGTTACATTCTTCATCATCTGCGACTGGATTTGAGAAATAATCTCAGTGGCCATGGAGCTGGTCCGCTCTTTCGGCAGCCCGGTGTCCTCGCTCAGCTGTCCGGCATATTCCATCAGCTCGTCCACCACCTTCTTGCTGTTGGCTATGAAACTGCTCTCGCTCGAGCCCATGTTGCTATTGCTGTAGAGGCCAGCCAGTTTGCTGGTGGCGCGCTGCTCAAACCGGCGGCGGAATATCTCCTCCAGCTTGACTTGAGACCTCACTGAGTCGGACAGCATCTTAAACTCCTCGTCGGTCATGGCCTGCATGTCGATGGAGTCCATCCATGCAGCCGTCTCAGGGTCCATGTATTCATTCTCGTCGTAGTCCACGGGTTCTTCGTAGTCGATGGTAAACGGGTCAGCTTTCCTTACCAGCCCGTTGTCGTCGACGAACTCCACATTGGTAGCTTCCGGCGACAAGTCGATATAGAACAGCACCAGCAGACCAGCCACCACCAGAGCAGCCAAGGCCATGAAGAGCGACCTCATCATGCTGCGTTTCTCGCCTATGGCCTTATACATCGCGTTCACCGAGGGGTAGCGTTTCTCCGGCTCTTCGGCAGTAGCCTTTTTCACCACGGCCTTGTACTCGTAGGGCATATCTCCGCTGGCAAAGAGCACCTCAATGAGTTTTGCCAATGCATAGACATCGCTCCGCTCGTCGGGCGTCTCACCTGCCAGCACCTCCGGAGCCACAAACTCCTCGCAGCCTTCATAGAAGGCCGCCTGGTCTTTCAGCCCCATGAACGAGGAGCCGTGACAGAGCAGCAGCGGCATGTGGTCCGACTTTCTCACGAAGACCGTCCTCGGCGCATAGCAGAGGTGGAAGATGCCCTTCTCGTGAAGCTTCTCTGTCAGTTCGGCCAGCGCCTTCACCATTTGCCCGATGAAGTTTTTTTCGGCCACCACGGCAGGCTCGTTGCTGAGCAGCTGAGCCAAGGTCTGATAATGCCCCGACTGCAGCTCCAGCTCATACACGCCACCGCTGTCTTCATGCAGCTCGTAGCGCATCTGGTGGGCGTCGCTGATGTCTGCCGATGCCTGCCTGTCGCGGCGCAAAGCCTCGCAGAACACCAGGCTGTCGGCCAGTTCCGGCTTCAGGGCAATGACCGATTTATACTTGCGGTCTATCTGCTTCCTGCAGAAGATTCCGAGGGGCGTCTGCTCACTGTGCTGGGCAACCCCCTCCTGTGCATTAAGCATTTCTTCGTAGTTCACCTCGTATATTTACAATTTGACAATTTACTATTTACGATTTATTTACAATTGTCTTATCTTACAATTTGGCTGCCATTACCTTTCCTCCCTTTGGGAGGGGTCGGGGGATGGGCTATATCAACGTCATCCCCAGTTCGCGGCACTCGCGGCGCATGTCGTCGGGCCAGATGCTGGCCTGAATCTCGCCGATGTGTGCCTTGTGCAGCATCACCATGCAGAGGCGGCTCTGGCCTATGCCGCCGCCGATGCTCAGCGGCAGCTTGTCGCCCAGCAGCTGCTGATGGAAGAACAGCTGTTCGCGCTGCTCCTGCCCCTCCAGCTTCAGCTGTCTGAGCAGGCTCTCCTTGTCTACGCGTATGCCCATCGACGACAGCTCTATGCTGCGTCCCAGCACAGGATACCAGATAAGGATGTCGCCGTTCAGGCCTTTCTTCCCGTTCTCGGCCACCGTGCTCCAGTCGTCGTAGTCGGGGGCACGTCCGTCGTGTTTCTCGCCATTCGACAGCTTGCCGCCGATGCCGATGACGAACACAGCGCCGTATGCCTCGCAGATGGCATCCTCGCGCTCCTTCGCGCTCTTGTCAGGATACATGCGAAGCAGCTCCTCGGCGTGTATGAAATGTATCTTCTCCGGCAGGAAAGGCTTCAGCTGGGGGTATGTCTCGCTGGTCAGGTATTCCGTGCGGCGGATGGCACTGTAGATGCGCTCCACAATGTTCTTCAGGAAGCTCAGCGTGCGGTCTTCGCGGCGGATGACGGCCTCCCAGTCCCACTGGTCCACGTAGAGCGAGTGCAGGTTGTCGAGCTCCTCGTCGGCGCGGATGGCGTTCATGTCGGTGTAGATGCCGTAGCCTGGCTCAATCTGGTATTCGGCCAGCGTCAGCCGCTTCCATTTGGCCAGCGAGTGCACCACCTCGGCACAGGCATCACCAAGATCCTTGATGGGGAAGGTCACGGCGCGCTCCACCCCGTTCAAATCGTCGTTGATGCCCAGTCCTTTCAGTACGAACAGCGGAGCTGTGACGCGCCGCAGCCGCAGCTCCGTAGAGAGGTTTTGCTGGAAGAATTCCTTAATCAGCTTGATGCCCTGTTCCGTCTGGCGCATGTCAAGCACACGCTCATAGCCGACGGGTTTCATAATCTTTGCCATATCTTTCTTGTCGTTTGTTGTCGTTTTATTGCGCTGCAAAGGTAAGCAGAAAATATCAAACTGCAAAGTTTTTCCCCTTTTTATTTTGCATTTTGCAAGGGTTTCTTTGCCAATCTGCTTCTTTTTCCAAACTCTGGATTTTATATCGTGCAGCATCTTACACGCCAGAAGAAGAAGACTGCCAACGCCATACTTCAAATAGAATCTTCTAACAAGGATAAAGCGACATCATTTCACGCGCGCGCGTAATACGCGCGAGAAAAACGCGCTACAGGAGCTACTTTCATGCCGAACAAACTGACTGTCAACTGGTTGTCTGTAGCTACACCATTCTTTTTAGTGCTACTCTGGTAGCTACAGGCAGAGAGAAGCGATAAGTGGAAAACGCGAACGCCGTTTGAAGCTGTAGCTACAGGAGTAGCTCCAAAAATAGCGCTGTAGCTACAAACAACAAACTGACAGCCAGAAGGTTAAACACCAAAGTAGCGCGAGTAGCGCCAAAAAATGTCTTGCGCGCGCGCGTATAAGACAAAAATTCGAATCCATATTGTCATATACATAGCGCGCTGGCAAATACTGCCGCCGTTTGCTAAAAAACGAACGCCGTTTGGAAAAATACTGCCGCTATTTTTTTGTCCCAAGGCTTGGGACTTTTCTGCGGGACCGCATTTTAGCGATGAGCCTACGGCGTAACGCTTAATCGGTTTGCCGCTTCGCTCGTTGAAGAGCACACGCTTCACCTCAGCTTCAGCTGGTCGCCTACCTTGATATCGTAGTCGGGCGTGAGGCGGTTGAGCTTGTAGAGGGACTTCAGGCGGATGCCATATTTCTGGGCGATGGTGTACATCGACTCTCCGGGCTGCACCGTGTGGGGCACCTTCTTATACTCCTTGGGAGCCTTTGTCCGCTTTTTCTCCAGCCACACTATCTCGCCGGGCTGCAGGGCATCGCGCTTGTTGCGCTCGTTGTAGCGTGCCAGCTTCCTGTAGGAGATGCCTGTCTCGGCAGCAATGGAGCGGAAGGTGTCGCCCTGACGGGCATAGAGGTAGTAGTTTTTGTTGTAGCGGTAGATGGGACGCAGGGAATGGGCGGTGACAGACGAATGGTCGTACTGGCTGAGGTTGTAGTTCTCGATGATGTCGATGAGGCTCTCCGCATAGCGGGGGTTGGTGGCATAGCCGGCAGCCTTCAGCCCTCGGGCCCAGCCTTTGTAGTCGGTGATTTTCAGCTGGAAGAGGCTGCGGTAGCGCTGGCCGGTGGCCAGGAAGCGGGAGTGGTCCTCGTAGGACTCGCGGGCCGACCCGTAGGCACGGAAACACTCGTTCTTCGCGTCGTCATCGCGGTAGATGGTGCGCCCCGTCCATTCGTGACACTTGATGCCGAAATGGTTGTTGCCTTTCGTGGCAAGCGTGCTCTGTCCGGCTGCCGACTCCAGCAGCCCCTGGGCAAGGGTGATGCTGGCGGGCACCTTCCACTTCTGCATCTGCTCGATGGCGATGTCGCGATACTTCTCGATGTACTGCGTGTAGCGGGTCTGCGCCCCTGCGGGGCTAAATGATAAATGATAAATGATAAATGATAAACTGAGCAGCCTACCAATACCTGAGAATAATTTAGCCATTTCCTTTTTCATTTATCATTTATCATTTGACAGCTATCATTTGCTATTTATCATTTATCATTTGACAACTATCATTTGCTATTTATCATTTATCATTTATCATTTAGCCCCGCAAGGGGCGCCTCATGCCTCTATTTCCTTCAGCCACAGGGTGCTGGCGGCATCGCTGGGCATGCGCCAGTCGCCTCGGGGAGAGAGGCTGACGCTGCCCACCTTCGGGCCGTCGGGCATGCAGGAGCGCTTGAACTGCTGGTTGAAGAAGCGGCGGCAGAAGGTGTGGAGCCACTTGCGCAGGGTGTCGTCATCGTAGCTGTTGCGGAAGGCATGCTGTGCGAGCATATAAACCTTGGCAGGCCGGAAGCCGTAGCGCATGATATAGTAGAGGAAGAAGTCGTGCAGCTCGTAGGGGCCTACCAGGTCTTCAGTCTTCTGCTGGATGTTTCCCTCGGCATCGGCCGGTGTCAGCTCTGGCGAGATGGGGGTGTCGAGGACATCCTCAAGTGAAGCGCGAAGCGTGGAAAGAGAAGCTGATGTCTCCGCACTACACGAAGAACTGATGTGCCGGATGAGGAATTGCACCAGCGTCTTGGGCACACCGGCGTTGACGCCGTACATCGACATGTGGTCGCCGTTGTAGGTACACCATCCCAACGCCAGCTCCGAGAGGTCGCCCGTGCCGATGACCAGACCTCCCACCTGGTTGGCCACGTCCATCAGTATCTGCGTGCGCTCGCGGGCCTGTGCGTTCTCGTAAGTCACGTCGTGCACTGCCGCATTGTGGCCGATGTCCTCGAAATGCTGGGTGACGGCCTTGGCAATGCTGATTTCACGCTGTGTCACGCCCAGCGCGTCCATCATCCTGACGGCATTGCGGTGGGTGCGGTCGGTGGTGCCGAAGCCGGGCATGGTGATGCCGATGATGCCCCGGCGGGAGAGGCCGAGCTTGTCGAAGGCACGCACGGTGACGAGTAGCGCGAGGGTGGAGTCGAGGCCTCCGCTGATGCCAATGACGGCTTTGTCGCAATGGGTGTGCTGCAGGCGCTTCACCAGTCCCATGGTCTGAATGTTGAGTATCTCCTCGCAAGTCTGCGTCATCATCCCTTCGGCGGGGATGAAGGGATGAGGATTCACCTGCCGCGTCAGCTCGAAATCGCGCAGCGTGGTGGGCTTGCAGTCCACATAGATGGCCCGCGCTCCGTCCTGCGCCGTGCGGAACGTGGTGTTGTTCTGGCGCTCGGCACGCAGCCGCTCAATGTCTATCTGCTGCATGCGCAACTGCGGCTCCATGCTGAAGCGCTCGCCTTCGGCCAGCAGACGGCCGTTCTCGAAGACGAGGGCATTGCCGCCATAGACCACATCCTGCGTGGACTCGCCGAAGCCGCAGCTGCTGTAGACGTAGCCGCACATCATGCGGGCGCTTTGCTGGCTGAGCAGCGACATCAGGTAGCTGTGCTTGCCGGTCAGCTCGTCGGTGGCCGAGAGGTTCAGGATGATGTCGGCTCCGGCCAGTGCCAGGTTGTTGCTGGGGGGCAGCGGCGCCCACACATCCTCACAAATCTCGATGCCCAGGCAGGCACCGTCGCAAGTGCGGAACACCTGTGGCTCGGCCGACACATGGACGGGAGAACCGGCCAGGTAGATGTCCTGCGGGATGAGGTCGGTGGCCGAGGCAAACCAGCGCTTCTCGTAGAACTCGCCATAGTTGGGCAGATAGGTCTTGGCCACCAGCCCCAGCAGACAGCCATGCTGCACCACGGCCGCACAGTTGTAGAGCAGCGAGCCGATGCGCACAGGCAGACCCACGACGGCGATGACGTCGAGCTTGCGGGTGAAGTCGAGCAGCACCAGCAGGCCCTCCTCGGCCTTGTCGAGCAGCAGCTGCTGCCGGAACAAATCCTGACAGCTGTAGCCTGTCAGCGACAACTCGGGAAAGACAATCACTTCGGCCCCCTTGCCCTCGGCCTGGGCAATGAGGCTCTCTATCTGCTGGACATTATATTCCACGTCGGCCACCCGTACACCCGGTATCGCGGCGGCTACCTTAATCAATCCGTATTTCATTTCTTCTTATCCTGTCGTTTTCCACAATAGCATATAACAGAGCGGGCTGCTCGAAAAAGTCGTTCTCCTGGAAGGTGTGCAGCTTGAAGAACTTCACCCCGTCGATGCGCAGCTGCACGTCGATGGCAGGCTTCAGCAGGAAGTTCTTGTCGCGCTTGTAGGCCACCATCTGAATGGCCACCCGCTCCATGCTTCCCAAGTCCTCGCGGCCGAACTCCTCGATGAAGAGCTTCGTGTTGGGCTCTACCTCGTCGGTGGCCCGCAGGCTCCATCCCGTGCCGTTGACCGAGAGATAGGCAAAGCGCACATAGTAGTTGGAGTCGTTGACGAAATAGGCCTCAAAGCGGGTATGCGACAATTCCTTCACCTCCATGGGCACGAAGGCCAGCCAGCATGACAGGTGTTCCCCACCCTTCCGCTCTTCAGGCTTAGCCTTGAACGTGACAGGCCGGTCGGCAGGCTCCAGTTCCCGCTCGCGCTCAGCCTGACGCTGCTGCTCGCGCTGCCGCTGCCGCACCTCTACGATGCGGCTGGTGTCGTAGCTCTCGTCGCCCACCACCACCACTTCGTTCACCTGCATGGGCACCTGGAATCCGTCCTCGTCTTCCACCAGCACAATGTTCTTCCCCTGGAAGCCGGCCACCCGGCCGCCTCCCTTCTCACTGAGAAACCTCACCTTGTCTCCTATCTTCATAATACCGATTCTCAAACATTATTACACTTTTGCGGCAAAAGTACGAAAAAAACACGATTCCCGCAAATGCTTTACACACATTAACACTTTCGCCCGATGTCAAAACTGTCTGCGAAAAGCTAAAAAACATTGTATTATTTTGTTTTTACCGTTTTTTTGACTATATTTGCAGCCTAATTTACACCTTGACAGATGAGCAAGTACGAGATACCCTATTTGACAGCTTGCATTCGGGCCTTCGGACAACGCTTCTCCATGACACGAGAAGCGGCGTTCCACTATCTGCATGAGTACAAGGGGCTGGCGTTCCTCATAGAGTTCTACGATGTGGAGCACCTGCAGTCGATGGACGAGACTATCGACGACCTGCTCATTGTCTGTCAGAAGAATGGAGGGACACTGTCATGACACTCTACCACGGCACCAATGAAGACATCGGGGTGATAGACTTGACCAAGGGCTTACGCTACAAGGACTTTGGCAAGGGATTCTATCTGACGCCCGACAAGACAACTGCCATCCGCATGGCAATGAAGAAAGCCCGGCTTTTCGGAGGCACGGCAATGCTGATTACCTATGAGTTGGACGAAGCAGCTTTACGGTCTGACCTGAAAGTGAAAGTCTTCCCCGAAAAAGCCAGTGTGGAGTGGCTTATCTTCGTCGATGCCAATCGCGACAGGAAGAACGAAGCACCTATTCACGATTTCGACATTGTCATCGGCCCGATAGCGGATGACGGTGTTGTCCTTCAGCTCACAAACTACCGTGAAGGCATTTACACTCCTGAGCAGGTTGCAAAGCTACTTCAAGACAGATTCCTAGACCAACAATACTATTTCGGAACGGAACAGGCCCTGCAATTCCTCCATAAGAAAAATGTTCAAGCCGTATGAACCAGCCTAACCATCATCAGATAGCCACATACCTCATCGACTACGTACTGAGCGAGTTGGTGAAGTATGTAATGGAAGACACGGGTTGTTCTATTGAGGATGCCTTGGAGCGTGTCTACACATCCCCGCTGATGCCTGTTATCCAAGACGAAGAGGGAGAACTTTACGTACAAAGCCCCGCGTATCTGTATGAACTCATGGGGCAGCTGACATCACCATCCATCGTTTCGTCCACACGGCTACCCGTGATGCACTGAAAAGGCTAAATCGTCGGCAAACGAATAGCAATCAAGAAAACACTATTACAACAACTAAAAACGATGAAAAAACTATTCTTTATCCTGACGCTTGTCCTGGCAACGACTGCCAGCGCACAGCGCACGCCCACCATGGGCTGGAGTTCGTGGAACACCTTTGCCCTTAACATCAACGAACAGCTGATCCGCCAGCAGGCCGACGCGATGCACAACACCGGGCTGCAGAAGGCGGGATTCAAGTATGTGAACATAGACGACGGCTACTGGGACGGCCGAGGCGAGGACGGACACCTCCGCCTGAACACGAAGCTCTTCCCCGGCGGCATGCGGGCCCTGGTGGACTATATCCACTCGCTGGGCCTGAAGGCCGGCATCTATAGCGACGCCGGCGACAACACCTGCGGCAGCGGCAACCGCCATGCATGGGGCCTCGGCGTGGGCTTTGCCGGCCATGAGGAGCAGGACTGCCAGCTCTACTTCCTCGACTGGGACTTCGACTTCATCAAGGTGGACTACTGCGGCGGCATGCACATGCGGCTCGACGAGCGCGAGCAGTACACCAAGATTTCCAACGCCATCAGGAACTGCGGCAAGAAGGACATCGTGTTCAACATCTGCCGATGGGCATTCCCAGGGACATGGGGCGCCGACGTGGCCGACTCCTGGCGCACCACCGGCGACATCTTCGACGCATGGCGCTCGGTGAAGGGTATCCTGGCCGAGAACCTCTACCTGTCGGCCTACTGCCACGACGGCCACTACAACGACATGGACATGCTGGAGGTGGGACGCTCGATGAGCGCAACCGAGGACCAGACGCACTTCGGCCTATGGTGCATCATGTCGTCGCCCCTGCTCATCGGATGCGACATGGCCAACATCAAGCCGGAGGCCCTGAAGCTGCTCTGCAACAGCGACCTCATTGCCCTCAACCAGGACAAGCTGCACCTGCAGGCCTACGTGGCCGACAAGCAGGGAGAGTGCTTCGTGCTGGTGAAGGACATCAAGAAGCTGGGCGGCAAGGAGCGCGCCGTAGCCATCTACAACCCCAGCGACGAGGAGCAGACCGTCAGGTTCGACCCCGCAACCATCGACCTCGGCGGCGCCGTCCAGTACTACGACTGCTTCCAGCAAGCCAACTATCTCTACAACCAGGGAACCATCCCTGTCACCGTTCCTGCCCATGGCACGAAGATCTACCGTGTAAAAGGGCAGAAACGCCTGGAGCGTACACGCTACGAGGCCGAGACAGCCTGGCTGAGCTGCTACCAGGAGCTGCGCAGCAGCCAGGATGCCGTCGCCGCCAGCTACTCAGCGAAGGATGCTGCCGAGGGCGGCTACATCGTGGGATTCCTGGGCAACCGCGAGGAGAACGACCTGCAGTGGCAGAAGGTGAACGTGCAGAAGGCAGGAGCACGCAGGATGACCATCGCCTGCTTCTCGGGCGAGGAACGCGAGATGGACGTCTACGTCAACGGCGAGTTCGTGAAAACGCTGAAAGTGCCCGCCCAGGGCTGGGACGTGCGCCAGACGGTAAGTGTCGACGTGAACCTGAAGAAAGGCGACAACACCATCCGCCTCGCCAATCCCCGAGGCTGGTGCCCCGACATCGACGGCATGCGGCTTGAATAAGAAGACATCTTTCTCAAACCAAGAAACAAGTTGACTAAAAATACGAATCTATGATCAACAGACAACTATTGAATCCAGAGAGCATCGTCGTCATCGGCGGCTCGAACAACGTACACAAGCCTGGCGGCGCCGTGGTGCGCAATCTGCTCAGCGGCGGCTATGGCGGCATGCTGCGCGTGGTGAACCCCAAGGAAGACGAGGTGCAGGGCATCAAGGCTTTCCACGATGCCAAGGAGCTCCCCCCCACCGACCTGGCCATCCTGGTGGTGGCGGCAAAATACTGTCCGCAGTATGTGGAGCTGCTGGCTGCCGAGAAGGAAGTCCGCGCCTTCATCATCATCTCTGCCGGCTTCAGCGAGGAGACCCACGAGGGGGCACTGCTGGAGCAGCAGATACTGGACAGCTGCGAACGCTACGGCTGCGCACTCATCGGCCCCAACTGCATCGGACTGCTGACGCGCAACCATCACTCCGTGTTCACCAAGCCCATCCCCCAGCTTTCGCCCAAGGGCGTAGACTTCATTTCCGGCAGCGGGGCCACAGCTGTATTTATACTTGAGAGCGCCGTCACTAAAGGCTTGCAGTTCAATAGCGTATGGAGCGTAGGCAACGGTAAGCAGATAGGCATAGAAACTGTGCTGGAATACATGGACGAGCACTTCGACCCCGAACGCGACTCGCTGGTGAAGCTGCTCTACATCGAGAACATTGCCGACCCCGACAAGCTGCTGTTCCATGCCACCAGCCTCATCCGCAAGGGATGCCGCATCGCCGCCATCAAGGCCGGCTCGTCGGCAGCAGGCAGCCGAGCCGCCAGCAGCCACACCGGAGCCATAGCCAGCAGCGACTCGGCCGTGGAGGCCCTGTTCCGCAAGGCGGGCATCGTGCGCTGCTTCTCCCGTGAGGAGCTGACCACCGTGGGGTGTATCTTCAGCCTCACTTGGAATGGGGTCGGAGGAGAGGCCCTTCGCGTGGCCATCGTCACCCATGCCGGCGGGCCGGGCGTGATGCTCACCGACGCACTGTCGAAGGGAGGCATTCAGGTGCCGCCGCTGACAGGACCGCTGGCCGAGGAGCTGAAGTCGAAGCTGCTGCCGGGCAGCAGCGTGGCCAACCCCATCGACATCCTCGCCACGGGCACCGCCGAGCATCTGGGCATCGCCATCGACTACTGCGAGCAGCACTTCCCCGAGATTGATGCCATCATGGTCATCTTCGGCACCCCGGGACTGGTGAAGATCTATCAGGTCTACGACGTGCTCGACAAGAAAATACGCGAATGCAGCAAGCCCATCTTCCCCATCCTGCCCAGCGTAAGCACCGCAGGACCGGAGGTTCAGGAGTTCCTCCACCGGGGCCATGTGAACTTCAGCGACGAAGTGACGCTGGCCACAGCCCTGACGCAAATCATGAAGACCCCAGCCCCCGCCGAGCAGAACGTGGTCATCAACGGGGTGGACGTGCCCAAGATCAGGAGAATCATCGACGGCATAGAGGGGAGCGGCTATCTGGCTCCCGACCTGGTGCACCAGCTGCTGGCCGCTGCAGGCATCCCCACCGTGCCGGAGTTTGTCAGCGACAAGAAAGAAGAGCTGCTGGCCTTTGCCGAGAAAACGGGATTCCCCGTGGTGGCCAAGGTTGTAGGCCCGGTTCACAAGAGCGACGTAGGCGGCGTAGCCCTGAACATCCGCTCACGCGAAGTGCTCGGCGCCGAGTTCGACCGGATGATGCAGATTCCCGACGCTACGGCGGTGATGGTGCAGAAGATGATACGCGGCACCGAGCTGTTCATCGGCGCCAAGTATGAGGAACGCTTCGGGCACGTCGTGCTCTGCGGTCTGGGCGGCATCTTCGTGGAAGTGCTGAAGGATGTCTCCTCAGGCCTGGCACCGCTCAGCTACGAAGAGGCATACAGCATGATTCGCTCCCTCCGCAGCTACAAGATACTGAAGGGCACACGCGGCCAGAAGGGCATTAACGAGCGGAAATACGCCGAAATCATCGTCCGGCTCTCCACCCTCCTGCGCTTCGCCACAGAAATCAAGGAGATGGACATCAACCCGCTGCTGGCCGACGAACGGGAAGTCACCGCAGTAGATGCCCGCATCCTCGTAGAGAAACAATAGCTGCACTTACAGGCAGACACCTGTTTAGCTTCTCCGCATGGTGCATTCCCGACCTGCGGTCGCCTACCCGTAGCCTTTCCCCTCCCCTCAAGGGACGACTTTGTCCTTAAACGGACAAAATCTTCAAGTAGGGGTGGGGTCTCTAATGTCCTTTCAACGAATCTGTTACCGTCTGCGTTTTCTCCGTGGATAAAGTTAGAGACCCCACCCTTACCCTTGAAGGGAGGGGAGCGCCATGCGGAGAAGTTCTTGGAGCCAAGCGACCTTTGGTCGCTTGCAAGGCAAGAAAGCTGAGCGAATCATGGTCAGTTAATTCCGTGTCAGTTAATTCTGGGATAGCACGCACGCAGGGATGTCGGATGTATGGGATTCCTCCCCTTCGGGGAGGCTAGGAGTGGTTCCCTATCTTCCCCTCGCGCTCCAAGGCGTTCCAGAGTGAGAAGCGCACTTCAGGGTTTTCCTGTTCGGCCTGCTCAAAGAGCCGGCGCACGGCAGTACGGTTGGTGTCGTGCTCGTAGGGGCAATGCTTCACCTGCTGCTCGTAATGGCTCAGCTGTGCGTATTCCTCAATCATCGGCTCGGCGACGAGACAGAGCGGACGGATGATCTGCAGCGGCATCTTCTTCATCTGCAGGCGGGCGGGCATCGTGTCAAACCGTCCCTGGTACAGCAGGTTCATCAGGGCCGTATGCAACAGGTCATCCTGGTGGTGGCCGAGGGCAATCTTGTTGCAGCCCAGCTCCTGGGCATAGTTGAAGAACTGCTTGCGGCGCTGCCAGCTGCACAGAAAGCACGGCGGCTTCTTGCCTGTGGCGGCACCTTCGGCCACAGGCTGATGTACCTCTGAAAGACTGGCTATGCTCGTAGTGACGACATGCAGGGGCACACCCAGCTCGTCGCAGAAATGCTGAAGATAGCTGGGGTCTGTAGCATACTGTACATCCTCCATTCGCACATGGATGGCTTCCACCCGGAAGCGTGGATGGTGTATGCGTGCACGCCTCGCCAGCAGTTCCGTCAGCAGCAGCGAGTCCTTGCCGCCTGACAGTCCCACAAGCACGTGGTCGTCATCCTCCAGAAGCCGATAGGCGACAAACGCCCGGACGAAGCGCTCATTGATTTTCCTGAACAGGCGTTCCCTTTCCGTCATCCAGTTCCTGAACCTTTTTCTTCAGTCCGTTCAGCTCACGATACATGTCGGGCAGATGCTTCAGCACAGCCATGCCCCGGAAGTACACCTTCGGGTCCATGGCAGGCGAGCCGATGAGCTGCTCTCCCCCACCCTTCGTGTTGCTCATGACGCCGCACTGGGCACCGACGAAGGTCTTGTCGGCCACCTGGATATGTCCGGCGAAGCCTGCCTGCCCGCCCACCATGCACCAGGCGCCAATCTTCGTGCTGCCTGCCAGGCCCACCTGAGCCGACATGACAGTGTTCTCGCCAATCTCGCAGTTATGGGCCACCTGGATGAGGTTGTCCAGCTTCACACCCCGGTGGATGACCGTCTGTCCCATCGTGGAGCGGTCGACACAAGTGTTGGCGCCAATCTCCACATCGTCCTCAATCACTACGATGCCTATCTGCGGAATCTTGTCGTAGCCCTCCTGGTTGGGGGCGAAGCCGAAGCCGTCGGCACCAATCACGCTTCCAGCATGTATCGTGACACGGTCGCCCAGACGGCAGCCCTGATAGATGGTGACATGAGGATAGAGAAGACATTTCTGCCCCATTCTCACACCGTCGCCAACGACGACATGGGGATAGATCTGCGTACCGTCGCCCACGACGGCACCGTCGCCAATACAGGCAAATGCACCCACGTAGACATCGTTGCCGATGGTAGCCTTGGGCGAGACGGAAGCCAGCGGGTCGATGCCCGTCTTGCGCGGCTTCATCTGCTCGTAGAGCTGAAGCATGCGGGCCACGGCCTCGTAGGCATTCTTCACGCGGATGAGCGTGGCCGCCACAGGATGCTCCAGCTCAAGATCGTCGTTCACCAGCACAATGCTCGCCTTCGTCTCGTAGATAAAGTGTGTGTACTTAGGGTTCGACAGAAAGGTTATGGCCCCCTCCTCTCCCTCTTCTATTTTTGAAAATGTGTGGACGGCAGCGTTCTCGTTGCCTTCCACACGTCCACCTATCAGTTCTGCAATTTGCTTGGCTGTAAACTCCATCATAGTTTCGGTTTTTCTCTTATTTGCTTCTGTAAGATTAAAGTCTGTACTGTTAACATCCTTGTCTTTCTCGATGATTCGAAAAGTTGGCTGCAAAGGTAGTAAAAAGTTAGGAGTTTGGAGTCAGAAGACAAGAGTTATTGCTAGCAACTTAACATTTTTTATTTATTTGAGAGAAATAAAATCACAACTCATAACCCATAACTCATAACTTATTACTACCTTTGCAGCAAAATCACCAGACAAGCCCACCTCCAAAGGCTCACCCCTCGCCCGGCCAAAAGGCCACTGGTAAGGCAAGCCCCCTCCTAGGGCAAGAGCAGAAGCCTACAGCAGCGAGGAAGAGGATTTGCCCCCTTAGGGGAGGAGTTGTAACACTTATGAAAACTGAACTGATAGTAGTAGGCCGCACCACCGACAAGCATTTCGAGGCAGGCATCAACGACTATGCTTCACGCATAGCCCACTACATGCCTTTCACCATCCATGTCGTCCCCGAGCTGCGCAACACCAAGAGCCTCACAGCAGAGCAGCAGAAGACCGCCGAGGGCGAAATGCTGCTGAAGCTGCTCCAGCCACACGACTGGGTGGTGCTGCTCGACGAGCACGGGCAGGAGCTGCGAAGCGTGGAGCTGGCCGCGTGGCTGGAGCGCAGGCGCGCCGCTGCCCGGCGTCTAGTGTTCATCATCGGAGGTCCCTACGGATTCTCCCCCGACATCTATCAGCGGGCAAACGAACAGCTGTCGCTCTCGCGCCTCACCTTCTCCCACCAGATGGTACGCCTGGTCTTCGTGGAACAAATCTACAGGGCATGCACCATCATCAAGGGCGAGCCATATCATCATGAGTGAAGTTGTTCTTTGCTCTTCAAAGAACTCGGGTGCTCAAGAGTTCGGAGGCTCAAGTAGCGAGGAGTCTCCATAGCTCAGGAAGCGGTAGTCGTGGCTGAGTGCATGGTCGTAGATTTCCCGCCAATGGTTTTGGGTGAAGGCGCTCACGAGCAAGAGGAGCGTGGACTGCGGCTGATGGAAATTGGTGATGAGCGTGGAGACAATCTTAAACTGGTAGCCAGGAGCGATGATGATTTGCGTGGAGGCATGGAATGATTCCATCTGACGTCGGTCGAGCCATGAGAGGAGGGCCTGCACGGCTTGGCATACCTGCTGGCGGGAGGGGTGCTGCCAGGCGGCGGGCTGGTCGTAGGGCTCCCACTGGCCGACGTGCAGCTGCTCCTCGGTGAGCGTGTCGTCGGCCTGCACCTTCAGGCCCATGTAGTAGAGGCTTTCCAGGGTGCGCACGCTGGTGGTGCCCACGGCGATGGCCTGACACTGGTGGTTGAGCAGCTTCTGCAGCGTCTGCCGCCGCACGCAGACATGCTCGCTGTGCATCTCGTGCCCTCCCATCTCCTTGCTCTTCACGGGCTTGAAAGTGCCGGCTCCCACGTGGAGGGTCAGCTCTTCGCGGTCTATGCCACGGGCATCGAGGCTGGCCAGCACCTGCGACGTGAAATGCAGACCGGCCGTGGGAGCGGCCACGCTGCCCTTGATTTTGGAGTAGACGGTCTGATAGGTCGTGAGGTCGCTCTGCTGCGTCTCACGGTTGAGATAGGGAGGGATGGGCAGCTGGCCTGCCACGTCGAGGATGTCGGCAAAGGAGGCCTCGGTTTGACACGGTTTTTCACGGGTTTCATTTAAAACAAAGGAGGCCTCGGTTTGACACGGTTTTTCACGGGTTTCATTTAAAACAAAGGGGGCCTCGGTTTGACACGGTTTTTCACGGGTTTCATTTAAAACAATGGGGGCCTCGGTTTGACAACGGTGGTCGCCGGTGT
>JAILFU010000080.1 GCA_024697405.1 Prevotella sp. | reverse complement strand
TGTCTTGCGGTACTCGTCATACAGCAGCTGACGCGTCACATGCAGCTTGCGGTTGCTGAGCTGCTCACGGAAGTAGGGCAGCAGACGAAGGAACTCCTTCATGCGCTCGTCGGTGTAGGCCGGACTGCCTGCATGGAACATCCCTTCCAGCACAGGGTCGTCTGTCTGGAGCAGATCCTCTATCTGCCAGCCGTTGGCCTCGACGGTCTGCATGTAGCCATTGACTGTATCCTTGTTGATTGGTAACTGGCGGGCGATGCCGCGGTTCGATTCTCCACGCTGCTTCAGCTGCAGCACTTGCTTGATCAGGCTCATTTCCTTTACTGTTCCTGCCATACGTGTACTGGTGTTTGTTGATTTCCCAGTACAAAGATAGGCATATATCGCCAAAGAGTGAACGGACATGGGCCGGAAAAAGACCGAATACGCCTGACCCCGTGTCACGACTGAACGGGTATGCTCCGGAAAATAGGCGATGTCGATGGCATCAGTCCGTCCATCCTGTGAACGGGTATCGGGCGGAAAAGAATCGATACCCAGATCCGATTGAACGGATATGGGGCGGAAAAAAGTCGCTTCCGTGACTCCGTTTTGGTGGTGAACGGGTATCAGCCGGAAAAATGTCGTTTCAATGTCCATAATGTTCACTTTTCGTTCTTTTCTTGACTTCATCACTTTTCCGTGCCACATGATGGCACTCACGGTTTTACTGGGGTTTTGAGAGTTTTTTCGGGTGTCTTTGGGTGTCGCAAGCACTTTTTAGTAGTCGATTTGACATTATCTACCCCCTTGAGATTTGCGTATATGCAGCTTACTTTAGTTTGATAGCCAAATATTGAAGTTTTAGAGTGTTTAGAATGGGCAATCGCAACCAATAAAGGCGAAATCAAGAGACGAAATGGCATTGAAAAGGCTTTTAGTGTCATTACATATACTGAATATCAATAAGTTACATTGCGACAGTTCGTTGGGTGTCGCATTGACGAAGTCAGGAGCCGGAAAAATGTCGTTTCAATGTCCATAATGTTCACTTTTCGTTCTTTTTCAGAATGAATGGACATCAAAACGAGGCTTTTTCATGCCTCATTGGGGCTTTGAATAACCCCCGGAAAGTGAACGGGTATGGGGCGGATTACGCAGGCTGCAATTAGCATAGCAACTAAAGCCAATAATAATACTGTATCAATATAGATGCCATATTTCTTGAAAACCAAATATCCAATCCAATTGATGCCAATTAACCATAATAATACAATAATTGTTGTTAGCAAACCAGATTTGTCAAAGAAAGAAATAAATGTATTCTTTTCGTATTTAGCAGAAAATATCCCTATGGCATATAATGACAACTCTACCAAGAAACAAATTATGAATGCAAGCAAATAATTAAACCACTTAGGAGAATCAATAATGACCTTTCTTTCTAAGATAGTCTTCAATGCATAGGTTTGCATTTCAAGGCCAGCCATTTTCCCGATTGGAGATAAATGCATGTCCTGTTCTTCGTGCATTGTCCCAACCATTACAACATGTCCTGCTATTAATTCCTCATGTTCATCTAATTCGGATGCTTTAATTACAGGAAATGCAACGTTACTATAATCAATATGTAAAACTTTATCTGTAGGCGGTATTTCATCGTCTATAAAATGTGCAATCATATAAGGGAACGAATATACAATCGAGTCATTTAGTTGTTGAGTAACTGTATAGTCTCTAATATTTCGAGCCTCCATGTTGTCTGGGAGATTTGCATATCCTTGCTGAATAGTTAAACTATCTGCAAAATACGAACGTGTAACAGAGGTGAATTGTTCTTTTTCTTCATTATAATCCTTTAGTTTTAATGCAAAAATGGCTTTATCCCCCAACGCAATTACTGCATCTTGAAGTAGTTCATTTCCAACAGCATCATCTCGAACTCCTTCAAAAATAATATCAACACCAACAGCCATTGGTTCCATGTCATTAACCTTCATAAGGATTTCTGCCAAATCGCCTCGGTAGTAATAATCGGTCATGTCAACAATCGTTATTAGTTCTGATGGCTCTGGTTCCACTCCCTGTCTTTCAATTTGATAATACATGTCAGACAAAGAATAATTGCTAAATGCTTGCTCAATCGGATTCAAAAAGTCAACATTCACTGTAACATAAGCCAATATGCCCATGAAAACGAAAGCGAGTATTGTCACTATCCAATGGTCCCGATGAAAGAAAGACCTCCAATTCATATTGTTTTTTGTTAAATGATAGGATAAACCATATTATTATTGAACCCATTAACCTTGTTTCAGGTTTAGCCATTACAAAAGAAGTGTGAGCCTGTCGCTAATCCTTGTGATAGGCTCTCGACTGCCTGAAAGAACAGATTAGATAAACGGCTCACACCCTTGTATGACGTATGATGGCACAAGCCATTACTATCACTACAGAGGGAAGAACGTCTTTACCTTTCCATTTCTTTCAGATGAGTTGTCGAGATTCATCACTCTGGAAAAAGCTAAACGCTTCCTATGTTTTGACTGTGACGGATTCTCCGCCATGGTGCAAAGATAAGAAAAATTTAGCAAACGACGTTCATGTGAGCCGTATTTTTTTGCAAAATTAATTCTTTTTTTCGTTTTCAGCCATTCCGGCACGTTTTTTTTATTCATTTCTTGCGCATTTTTGTCGTTTTCAGGGGAAAAGTACAAAAGAAAGACGAAAAAAGGAAGAAAAGGCGCGACCATTTCTTCCATTTAGCATTATTTTGGATTTGTCTGTTTCAATTCTTCAATAAAGAATCGAATGGCATTCTTTAATGGGGTCATTTCGTTCTTAATAATCCAGAGGATCTGTGAAGCGTCTACATCAAAATAGTGATGGGCAATTATATCCCTCAGACCTTTTACGTTCTTCCAAGGAATAGAAGGATAAGTCGGCAAAAGAAGGCCATTAGTGCACTTGTCCAGATTCTTTAAGCTCTCACCAACTGCAATGAGCAACATGCATGTAGCATCCAATAACACCATGCCTGACGAAGAACTAAGGAAGTCATCAATCGATTTGACTTCTTTAGTCCGATCTTCAAGTTTCTCGATAGCCGAATGAATGTCCTCGAGAATGTCTAATGCGATGCTTATGCTTTGAAGATAAAGATTCCATCTTTTAAGATACGCTTTCTCAGACGGGGATTCAGATTCTGATGGTTACGAACTATGTCGACAGAAGAGCCTGTTGCTTCCTCAAGAAAATCTTTAGCATCCATCAGAAGGAATGGGTTAGCCGTCTCTGTATCTACAAACAAATCAATATCGCTATTTGCTGTTTGTTCACCTCGGGCTGTGGAGCCAAAAAGCAACAAAGACGTAATGCCATACTTACCTTTAAGTATGTCCATATATTGTTTAAGAATGATGACACATTCGTCTTTTGTCATGGTCCGGCTCTTCTTCTCGTTGCAAAAATAAGCATTTTTTTTAAAACAACGTTCATACGAGCCGTATTTTTTTGCGAAAATTTTTCTTATTTTTCGTTTTCAGCTATTCCGGCATAGTTTTTTCTTCATTTCATACCCATTTTTTATCGTTTTCAGGGGTAAAAGTACAAAAGAAAAACAAAGGAAGGAAAAGTGTGTCTATTTCAACACACTCTCCAAAAGCATTAGCCAGAATGTAACAGAAAACCACATTTAGACCTCCTGTTTCGTGCCGTCTTAGCTGACGGTCTTCTAGCTGCCGTCAGAAAACGGTCAGCTACGACGGATCACAGAAAGAGGTAAGGCTGTAGCACCGACCGCGACAAAGTGGTAAGGCTCTAGCCACGTGCACCGACCGCGACATGGAGATTAGCGAATCTCTATGTCGCGGCGCACGTTGTCACGGATTTTCTTCAGGTAGCCCTGCATGCCGATGGCATCCTTGTGGTCGATGATTTCCAGCAGTTCCTTCAGCTCGGTGCGGATCTGGCTCACCTGGTCGTGGGTGTAAGGGTTGAAAAGAATCTCCTGCAGCAGGTAGTCATCCTCGTTGAGCACGCCCTTGGCAATCTTCATGTGACGCTTGAAGGTGGTGCCAGGGGCATCCTGGTGCTTCATCACGGCGGCAAAGACGAACGTCGAGACGAAGGGGATGGAGAGCGAATAGGCCACCGTCTTGTCGTGCTCCTCGAAGGTGTACTCGTAGATGTTCAGGCCCAGCCGCTGGTAGAGATCCTTGAAGAAGATGCGGCCCATGTAGTCGCCCTCGCTGATGATGATGGCGTTCTCCTCGCTGAGCTGCTGCAGGTTGGCGAAGGTGGGGCCGAACATGGGGTGAGTGGAGACATAGCGCATGCCCGACTGTTCGTAGAACTCCTTCATGTCGGTCTTCACGCTGGCAATGTCGCTGATGATACACTCCTTGGGCAGGTGGGGAATGACCTCACGGAACACGGGGATGGTGTATTTCAGCGTGACGGCATTGATGAGCAGCTCGGGCTTGAACGCCTCTATCTCCTCGTAGGTGGTGAAACGCTGGCAGTTGTAGGTGAAGCGCATGCGCCTCGGGTCGCGCTCGAAGACAGCCACCTCATGGTCGAAACTGAGCAGGTCGATGAAGAAGCTCCCCATCTTGCCTGCGCCCATAACTAGTATTTTCATCTCTTAATAACCGTTTTTATCACTTTGTCCACCTGTCTTTCGTAATCAGGGCCACAGCCTTGCGCACCTCCTCGCTGATGGCGGGGATGTTGTGCTGGCGCTCGTAGTCTTCCAGCTTCCCGAGGGGCATGTGCCACATGTTCATCGTGGTGTTCATGGCTTCGATGTCCTTACGCTTCTGCTTGAACTCGACCTCGGTCATGTAGCCGCGGTCGGTGACCCAGGCCTCGACGATGTAGGTCTCGCGGCCCTTCTTGCCGTCGTGCTCCCAGTGGTTGAGCGACATCACGTAGTCGTCTCTGCCCACTTCGCCGTCCTCATTCATGCGGAACACCTCGACATACTCGTAGGTGTAGTTCGAATTCTGGCGTTTCTTCAGCAGCTTTGTCCTGCCCTCACGCTCGTCGGAATACATCTGCGCCTTGGCCCCGTCGATGGTCAGCGTGCTCAGGCCGTTGGCATGGACAAGGATACCCACCGTATCTCTGGAGTTGACAATCTTCCAGCGGTTCTTGCCGTCGGCCACTTTCTCGATGTAGTATTTTTTCTTCCAGCTGCCATTGGCTAAGAGCGCCTCGCCAGGATTTACTCTGACGCCTCCATTAGCCATTCTCTCAGACCTGACTTTCCACCAACTGACATCCTTGAGGTTGAATACCGCCGTTGCATAGTCAGGGAACTTGGCTGTGACTTTCTTTTTCTGAATGTTGTAGACGTAGGGAGCAATGCCGGCAACGAAGGTGCGCAGCGAATCGTCGACGTAGGCATAGAACCGGTAGTACAGCTCGGTGTAGATGAGCGGCTTGGGCATGACGACGAGTTCGTTGAGGCCGAAGTTGTTGTCCTCCATCTTGATACGTCCGTCGGTGAGGCTGGCCACGCTGACGCTCTTCGGCTTGTAGGCCAGATGGGTGACAGCCACGGTCGTGGCTCCCTTCACATCGGCAATCTCCCCGTTGAGGTCGGTAAGGCCGATGAGCACACCGTTTGCGTCTGTCACACTGGCCAAGGTAATGCCATGCCCCTCATTGTCTACCACTCGAATCTTTTGTGCGTGGACACTTATTGCGCCACAGAAAAGTAAAATAGCGGGTAACTTCACCCTCCAATTTAAATTTATCTTCATCTTTCAAAATACCGTTACGTGAAACAAAAGTCTACTTGTTGATAATCTCTATCTGCTGGCGCACGCTCTCCTCGTGGATGCTCTCGAAGACGCTGGCCACGAACTCCGGCCCCATGCCACACAGGGCCCCCTGAGCACCGCGCTTACTGAGAATCTCGTTGTAGCGCGAGGCCTGCAGCACGGTCATGTTGTGCTCACGCTTGTATTGGCCTATCTCACGGCATACGCGCATACTCTTGGCCAGCAAGTCCATCAGCTGGTTGTCCAGCTCGTCAATCTGCTTGCGCAGCTGCAGGATGCCCTCAGTAGTGGAATGGCCGTCGCGTATGACTAGCAGCGAGAGGATGTAGTCGAGCACGTCGGGCGTCACCTGCTGGGCAGCATCGCTCCATGCCTTGTCTGGCTCGCAGTGGCTCTCGACGATGAGGCCGTCGAAGCCCAGGTCCATGGCCTGCTGGCAGAGCGGGGCGATGAGCTCGCGGCGACCGCCGATATGGCTGGGGTCACTGATGATGGGCAACTCGGGAATGCGGCGGCGCAGCTCGATGGGAATCTGCCACATGGGCAGGTTGCGGTAGATTTTCTTGTCGTACGACGAGAAGCCTCGGTGGATGGCTCCCAGCCGCTTCACGCCAGCCTGGTTCAGTCGCTCCATGGCTCCTATCCACAGCTCCAGGTCGGGGTTCACAGGGTTCTTCACGAAGACGGGCACGTCCACGCCCTGCAGCGCGTCGGCCAGGGCCTGCATGGCAAAGGGGTTGGCCGAAGTGCGGGCACCAATCCACAGGATGTCGATGCCGTACTTCAACGCCAGCTCCACATGCTCGGGCGTGGCCACCTCGGTCGAGACGAGCATCTTCGTCTCTTTCTTCACCTGCTGCATCCAAGGCAGCGCCTTCTCTCCGTTGCCCTCGAAGCCTCCAGGCTTGGTGCGGGGTTTCCACACGCCGGCGCGGAAGTTATGGCAGCCTTTCATGGCCAGCTCACGGGCGGTTCTCATCACTTGCTCCTCGGTCTCTGCGGAGCATGGGCCTGCTATCACGAACGGACGTTCGCTGTCGCTAGGCAGGTTCAGGGGTTGTAACTCTAATTCCATATCTATACAAATTTATCCTTTTCCATTTTTGACATAAGTACATATTCTTTGACACAAGAGTCTTTTGCTTTGACACAAGAACATACTCTTTGACATAAGAGTTTTTTTTTTGACATAAGAACATACTCTTTGACATAAGAGGTTATTTTTTTTGACATAAGAACATAAGAACAAAAAAGGCTTCGCATGATTAAATATGTTATTATTCTATCCATAATTATGTCCTTATGTTCTTCTGTCTAAAAACAAGTCCCTATGTTCTTCTGTCCCAAATTATGTCCCTATGTTCTTATGTCCCAAATTATGTCCCTATGTTCTTCTGTCCCAAATTATGTCCTTATGTTCTCCTGTCCAAAAATATGTCCTTATGTTCTTCTGTCCAAAAATATGTCCTTATGTTCTTATGTCTAAAAATATCTCCCTATGTTCTTATGTCCAAAATTATGTCCCTATGTCCTTCTGTCCAAAATTATGTCCCTATGTCCTTCTGTCCAAAATTATGTCCTTATGTTCTTATGTCTAAAAATATCTCCCTATGTTCTTATGTCCAAAAACATCTCCTTATGTTCTTCTGTCCAAAAACATCTCCCTATGTTCTTATGTCCTAAATTATGTTCTTATGTCTAAAAACACCTGGCGGATTCTGTCCAGTGCTACTTGTATTTTCTCTTCTTTAGCGCAAAGTGATATTCTGATGTATCGCTCACCGTTCGAACCGAAGATGAATCCCGGTGTGATAAACACGCGGGCCTCATGCAGCACGCGCTCTGTCAGCTCCTCCACATTATTATATATGTCAGGGATTCGCCCCCAGAGAAACATACCCACCTGTCCGGGGTCATAGGTGCAGCCCAGCACATCCATTATCTGCTCGGCATAGTGGCGGCGGCGAGCGTATGTCTCAACGTTGGCCTGCCTGTGCCACTCGTCACTGTTGTTGTAAGCTTCGGCAGCCGCCAGCTGGATGCCCCTGAAGGTGCCGCTCTCTATGTTGCTCTGTACCTTCAGAATCCACTGTATGAACTCGGCGTTTGTGGCACAGAGGCCCACGCGCCAGCCCGGCATGTTGTGGCTCTTCGACATGCTGTTCAGCTCGATGCAGCAGTCCTTGGCTCCGGGCACCTGCAGGATGCTCAGCGGACGCTTGCTGTTGAGGATGAACGAATAGGGGTTGTCGTTCACCACCACTATCTGGTGCCGACGGGCAAAGTCCACCAGCCGCTCGTAGGTCTCCATGCGGGCAGGTGCTCCTGTGGGCATGTTCGGATAGTTCACCCAGAGCAATCTGCAATTTGCTGTCTTCTGAGTTACTAGCTCCTCCAGTTCGTCGAAGTCGGGCTGCCAGCCGTTATCGTCGCGCAGGTTGTAGTTGACGACCTTCGCTCCCAGTATCTTGCTCAGCGATGTGTATGTCGGGTAACCGGGATTGGGCACCAGCACCTCGTCTCCAGGGTTGACGAAAGCCAGCGTCACATGCAGTATGCCCTCCTTCGAGCCGATAAGCGGCAACAGCTCCTTATCTGGGTCAACATCTACACCGTAGAAACGCTTGTAGAAGCCACTCATCGCACGGCGCAGTTCTGGCGTGCCCTGTGTGGGCTGGTAGCCGTGGGCCGACGGCTGACGGGCCACCTCGCACAGCTTGTCGATGGTCTGCTCCGACGGCGGCATGTCGGGACTGCCTATGGCCAGACTGATGATGTCTCGGCCCTCGGCATTCAGCCGGGCCACCTCCTTCAGCTTACGGCTGAAGTAATATTCACTCACTAACGATAATCTTTCTGCCGGTTGTATCATCTTCTTACTTTTTTGCTCTTTCTTCTTTTAATAAACTGCCCCGCTCTCACTGGACTGTGAAGCGGGGCTTATTTCGTTCTATAATTTTTTCAATTATTCAATCCTTCTTACGGCCACCTGCTTCACAACACTGTTGCAAAGTAAAAATAATAGCCGTAGAAATAGGAAGAATGTGTCATTTCGTTCATTTTTGCTGATTATGGCTGCAAAATTACTACTTTTTCTTGAATCCGCCAAACAATTTGCCATTTTTTTTCAAATAATCATTCGGAGAAGTGTTCTGATGAATTCAGGAAAGAGACATCCGGTATACGTCTCCATTCCTTTCAGACAACAACAGACTAGGGATGCTGGCTTTAAAGACAGCTGGGAAAGCTATATTTTTTCAAAACCCTGCAACCCTGCACTATCCGCATTCAATTAATTGTATTACACAAAGTTACAGAGTGTACACTCAACTTCAAACCCTGCACTAACTCTGCATAGTTCCATATATGTACTATGCGCTGAAAAATACTGCCGCCGTTTGGAAAAATACTGCCGCCGTTTGGAAAAATACGAACGCCGTTTGGGAAAATACTGCCGCCGTTTGAAAAAATACTGCCGCCATTTGAAGAAATACGAACGCCGTTTTGGAAGTATGACTCTAATCAAAGCAACAGCTACCTGTCTGATTGAGATGCAGGGTTATGCTACGTTCAGTGCAGGGTTTACGCAAAGTGTACACCAAACAATCTCCTGAAATCCAGCCATTTGAGCATCATCAGTGCGGGGTTGCATAGTTTTATGTGCAACCCCGCAAAAGTATCGTAAAAGGCTGATTTGGCTTGGTGCTGCCCGCCGCAGTCCGCCGCAAGCTAAAGCGTCACGCCATTCTTGAAGATGCTGATTTCACGGTAGCCATTCTCCTCGTTGCGGGATTTCTCGCCACTGGCCACGCCGAGCACCTTGTCGATGAACTCCGGAAGGAGCTCCTGCATGGTGCGGCCTTCGACGAGTTGTCCGGCAGAGAAGTCCACCCACTGCGGCTTACGCTGCGCCAGCGTGGGGTTGGTGGCAATCTTCATCGTGGGGACGAAGGTGCCGAATGGCGTGCCGCGACCTGTGGTGAACAGCACCAGATGGCAGCCGCAGGAGGCAAGGGCAGTAGCCGCCACGAGGTCGTTGCCGGGAGCCGAGAGCAGGTTCAGCCCACGAGCCTGCAGGCGGTCGCCATATTCCATGACGCCGCTGACGGGTGCCCTTCCGCATTTCTGAGTACAGCCCAGCGCCTTGTCCTCAAGCGTGGAGATGCCGCCAGCCTTGTTGCCCGGCGAGGGGTTCTCGCCCACTGGCTCTCCATGTGAAAGGAAATACTCCTTGAAGTTATTAATCATCGAGACGGTCTGCTGGAACAGCTCTTGCGTCTCGCAGCGGTTCATCAGGATGGTCTCGGCACCGAACATCTCGGGCACCTCGGTCAGCACACTGGTGCCGCCCTGGGCGACGAGCCAGTCGCTGAACTCACCCACCAGCGGGTTGGCGGTGATGCCGCTGAAACCGTCGCTGCCGCCGCACTTAAGCCCCACGCGCAGCTCGCTGACAGGCACATCCTCGCGCCGGTCGTCCTTACATTTATTATATAGCTCGCGCAAGATTTGCATGCCAGCCTCTACCTCGTCACCATCCACCTTCTGCGTCACCAGCAGACGGATGCGCTCCTGGTCGTAGTCGCCCAGCAGCTGCATGAAGTCATCCGGCTGATTGTTCTCGCAACCCAGGCCCAGCACCAGCACACCGCCGGCATTGGGATGGAGCACGATGTCGCGAAGCACCTTGCGGGTGTTCTCGTGGTCGCCGCTCAGCTGGGAGCAGCCGTAATTATGGTGCCAGGCATAAACAGGTATTATCTCATGGCCCTTTCCTGACTGCTCATTTCTCATTCTTTCAGCCAATTTCTCGGCAATGCCGTTTACACAGCCTACGGTGGGCACAATCCACAGCTCGTTGCGCACGCCCACATCACCGTTCTTACGCCGGTATCCCTTAAAGGTACGGTTCTCCTTCTTAATACTAAGTGTTTCGCTTACTGGAGAATATGAATATTCCAGAGTACCCTTCAAGTTTGTCTTCAAGTTGTTCTCGTTCACCCAGTCGCCAGCCTTCATGTCGTGGAGGGCATGGCCAATGGGATAGCCGTACTTGATGATGTCCTCGCCCTCGCGCACATCGCGGATGAGCACTTTGTGACCCGCCGGTGTGTCCTGACGGAGCACAATGTCCGTATTGTCAACGTGGATGATTTCGCCCTTCTTCTTGTCTGTGAGACAGACAACGACAGAATCGGCAGGATTGATTTTCAGAAAAGTGATTTGCTTCATCATTTGTTAGTAATCATTTTTGTTAGTTCGAAAAGAATGCTGCAAAATTAGTATTTTTTATTCGAAACGCAAAAACAAATGGCAAGAAGTTTTGTGTTGTCGGAGAAAAAGTGTACCTTTGCACCCGAAAATGGTGATGCCTGGAGCCGCAGCTCCATGCAGAGAGGGAATCAGGTGAGAGTCCTGAGCAGTGCCCGCTACTGTCATCTCCATTATGAGAAGTCCAATAGAGCCACTGAGACATTCGGGAAGGCGGACTTTTTGGAGAGAGCCAGGAAACCTGCCATAAGCGAGGGCAGAGTCCAAGCTTGCTTGGGCTATGCCGAGCGCAAGGCAAGGTTCGGCAAAGAGCCAAATCTGCCATAAGCGAGGGCAGAGTCCAAGCTTACTTGGGCTATGCCGAGCGCAGTGCAAGATGCGGCAAAAGGCCAAACCTGCCATGAACGAAAAAAGGACTCCGGGGAAACAGGGTCCTGGAAGCGTAAGATTCCGTGAGATGAGAGAGAAATGGTTTTTATGGGCATTCTTTTGGGGCTACTGGCTGACTGGCGGCCTTAGCGTCTATGCGCAGTCCCCCGTAGGTGGGAAGAAGAACCCGCAGATGAAAGACTCGGTGCTGCTGGAGAATGTCACCGTGACTGGCAAGTCGCGGGCACAGCGGCTACGCGAGGGAGCGCTGACGGTGAATGCCATCGACGTCCACTCGCTGGCAGCCTCGCTCTCCAACCTCAACAACATCATCGACCGCACGGCTGGCGTGAAGGTACGCGAAGAGGGCGGCGTGGGCAGTGATTTCGACCTTAGCATCAACGGCATGTCGGGCAACTCCGTGCGCTACTTCATCGACGGCTTGCCCCTCGACACGAAAGGCTCTGGCGTGACACTCGGCAATCTGCCCGTCAACCTGATAGACCACATCGAGATTTACAAGGGCGTGGTGCCTACCTGGCTGAGCAGCGATGCGCTGGGCGGAGCGGTGAACATTGTGACCAACCGCCGCCGCAAGAGCTATCTTGACGTGAGCTACGGCACAGGCTCCTACCATACGCACAAGGGTGACCTGAACGGGCAGTATGTGTTCAGCAACGGACTGACCATACGCCCCACCATGAGCATCAGCTACTCAAAGAACGACTACATGATGAAGGGCGTGGAAGTGTGGGACGAGGACAGCCGCGAGTATAAAGCCGTGAACCGCCGCCGCTTCCACGACGACTATTTCTCGGCCATAGGCCAGCTGGAGGTGGGATTTACCGACAAGTGGTGGGCCGACGAGTGTTTCGTCAGCGCGTCGTATAACAAGGTGGACAAAGAGATTCAGACAGGACAGATACAGACGAAGGTTGTAGGCGAGGCAGAAAGGCATACAAAAGCCTGGAGCATTGCGGTGAATTACCAGAAGCACCACTTCCTCTTGAAAAATCTCGACGCGAACCTGTCGTTATCTCACACCTGGGATCACTCGCAGACCGTTGACACCACCTACCGCAAATACAACTGGGACGGCGGATTCATCAAGAGCTCGCGCAATGAGATTAATGGCCGTGCCCGGATGCTGCGCCATTACAAGCGCCCCCTTACCGTAGGACGGGCTGACCTGCGCTACCGCTTCAGCGATGCACACCTGCTGAACCTGAGCTATGCGCTGAACCGGACGGGCAACGACCGCTGGGACGACAGAGACAAGAGCTTTGAGCCTGCCAACGACGTGCTGACCAAGCACATCATTGGCCTGTCGTACAACCAGTCGTTCTTCGAAGGAAGGCTGAACAATACGTTCTTTGCGAAAGACTACATCAACCATCTGCGCATCATGCAGACGGACATACCCACCGTGACCGGCTCCCGCGAGGTGCAGGGCTCCTCTACGAACAACTACTGGGGCTGCGGCGCAGGCATCCGCTTCCTGTTGGTGGAGCCGCTGGCGGTGAAGGTGAGCTACGAGCACAGCGTCCGACTGCCTCTGTCACGCGAGCTGCTGGGTAACGGCACCACCATCTATGCCAACGTTGCCCTTGAGCCAGAGAAGAGCAACAACTACAATGCCGGACTCTTCGGCACGCTGAAGAACAACGTCCACACTTTGTCCTACGAGGTGAACGGATTCCTGCGCCGGGTGGACAACTACATCCAGCCGCAGGTGTCGGAGAAGGAGGGGATGATGCAATATGTCAACGTGCCCGCCGTCCACATCAAGGGTGTGGAGGGTGAGCTGCGCTACGACTGGCTGCAGCGACTACAGGTGACAGGGAACGTGACCTGGCAGGATGCCCGCGACCGCCAGCGTTTTAAGAGCGATGGTAAAGAGTCGGTGACCTACAACAACCACGTGCCCAACCGCCCCTGGTTCTATGCCTCGGCCGAAGTGCGCTACGACCTGGGCAGTCTTGTGTCACGCCTCTTGCCGCTCACCTCTCACCTCTACCTCGGCATGGACTACCAATGGGTGCACTGGTTCTATCTCTCATGGGAGGGCTATGGTGCCCTCGACACCAAGGCCCGCATCCCCGAGAAGAACATCTTCGGCGCCCAGATTACCTACAGCTGGAACAAGAACCGCTACAGCCTGTCGGTGAGCTGTGAGAATA